>CAMNFS010000129.1 GCA_946537255.1 uncultured Erysipelotrichaceae bacterium | reverse complement strand
TTTTCCTCCCTTCCTTCCTGTGATTGGGTGCCCAATCTTCTCTCACCATGCGGTTTGATCGTTTTTACTCTCTTACTGTTATTTACATGCGTGCATGGTGTATGCGTGAAAAAGAAAATGGATGCCGGGAAAACCCATGCATCCATGCCGTCCGTTCAGCTTTGATAATTACGGAGGAACTGTTTTGTTCTTTCCTGTTCCGGAGAGCCGAATACTTTTTCCGGATCTCCCTGTTCAACAATCACACCGCCGTCCATGAATATGACACGGTTGGATACGGCCCTGGCAAACGGCATTTCATGTGTGACGATGACCATTGTCATCTTTTCTTCCGCAAGCAGTCTGATTACCTTCAGCACTTCTCCGGTCAGTTCCGGATCCAGCGCACTGGTCGGTTCATCAAAGAACAGGATTTCCGGTTCCATTGCGAGTGCTCTTGCGATCGCGACACGCTGCTGCTGACCGCCGGATAGCTGCTTTGGATACACATCCGCCTTATCTGCCAGTCCCATTTTTCCAAGCAGCTCCATTGCTTTTTGCTCAGCCTGCTCCTTTGACTGTTTTCTGACGGAAACCGGCGCATCCATGACATTCTTCAGAACGGAATAGTGAGGAAACAGATTAAATGACTGAAACACAAGTCCGAATTCCTTCTTTGCCTTCCGGATTTCTTCCGCTTTAGCGTAGACTGCTCTGCCTTCTTCATTATTGCGCGCTGCAATGATATCCCGATAACGGATTTCACCGCTGTCGATTTTTTCCAGAAAGGTCGCACAGCGAAGCAGCGTGCTTTTCCCGGAGCCCGACGGACCGATGATACTCACCACTTCACCCGTTCTGACTGAAACGCTGATGTCCTTCAGTACTTCAAGACCGCCGAATGATTTCTGAATATTATCCATCCGGAATACAGTCTGATTCTCTTTTTTCTTTTCCTGCATTGGAATACCTCCTCAGTCGTAGTACTTGAACATCTGTTCAATCCGTTCCATACCAAAGGCAACCGCGTAATTGGCTATGAAATAGAACAGACCGGATATTACAAACGGGATAAAGCTCGTCTGCGAGGAAGAAATCTGCTTGGCAATCGAAAACACCTCACTGTAGGCAAGCGCAAACGCAAGCGATGTATCCTTGACCAGAGTGATGACTTCGTTCGTCATCGCCGGAAGAATGGTCTTGATCAGCTGGGGAAGAATGATTTTGAAGAATGTCTGGTTCCTGCTGTAGCCCAGAACATCCGCCGCTTCATACTGCCCGATTGGAATCGCCTCCAGACCGGCCCGGTAGATTTCCGAAAAATAGGCTGCGTAGTTCAGGGAAAACCCAAGGATAATAGCTGTAAAGCGGTAACCGCCGATCGGCATTTCAAACAGATAATACGGGCCGAAATACCATACCAGCAGCTGCAGCATCAGCGGGGTTCCCCGCATGATCGCAATGAAGATCTTTGTCAGAGAAGAAGTAATCTTCAGCCTGCTCTGACGCATCAGCATGATCACCATGCCAAGAGGCAATGCAAACACCAGCGTCAGAACGAAGATCGCTATTGTCCTGAACATTCCCGGCAGCATCGTCATAAACATTGTAGTTACGGTCATAATTGCCTCCTTAAACTGAATCCCGTCATATGACGGGATCATGAACGGATGATTTATTTGCTGTCGTTGGCAATGAGATAGGAACCGGCCGTGACATCAATCGCGATGGCATCGATCGCGCCGGCCTTCAGATCGTTGAAGGCAACCGTATAGGTTTCATAGATCTTCAGTTCCTTGAAGGTAGCCGCAAGATCCGCCTTGTCGCCTTCCAGCATATCCGCTGCAGGGGTTGAGATCTGAACACCGACTGTCTTGCCCTTAAGGTCTGCGAGTGTCTTGATTCCGGAATTGCTTCCGACCATGATCACCTGTGTATTGGTGGAATAGGTAATGCCCCAGGTATACTTATCCTCACGGCCTTCCTTGGTAAAACCGGACCAGATGCAGTCACATGACTTGGCATTGAGTTCCGCGTCCTTGAAATCCCAGTTGAACGGAACCGCCTGGTATTTCCAGCCCATGTAATCACAGACCGCCTGTGCCATTTCAACGTCAAATCCGCCGACAGAGCCGTCATCCTTCAGATAGGAATACGGCGGAAAGTCCAGGTCAAATCCGTGCTTGAAGGTATAATTCGGATCTCCGGATCCTTTTTCCGGGATTTCCGAATCACTGATCTCTTCTGCCTTCAGGCTCAGATAATCCTTGATATCCGGATATTTCTCCGCGATTTTCTCATAAGTACCATCTTTTACCAGTGCCTTGACTGCACCGCTGACCTGATCGGCAAGTTCCTGTTCCCCCAGCCGGAACCCGATCGCATAGTTTTCCGTAGAAAGTGTTTCTTCCAGGAATCCGTATGTCACGCTCTTGCTTCCGGAACTGCCGCATGCCGCAAGTGTAAGCGCACACGCCGCTGTCAGAAGTACACTGACTAACTTTTTCATACTTTTCTCCTCCAATTGCCCTCTAAAAACAAAGCCTGTTTTATCAAATCATTTAATTTAAGGAAAGTAAATAAATAGCTCAAAAAATTTTCAGAAACATTCACGGATTTTCTGAAAGAATGAAAATGTTTTCAGATGTTTT
>CAMNFS010000128.1 GCA_946537255.1 uncultured Erysipelotrichaceae bacterium | reverse complement strand
TCTTCTGTTCCCTGGCGCCCAAGTCCAATGCGCTGGAAGTCGCATACAATACGGCAGCGGAAGATGCCATGAAGATGCTGGATGAGCCGGTTCCCCTGCAGATCCGCAATGCGCCGACAAAGCTTATGACAGAACTTGGCTATGGCAAGGACTACATGTATGCCCATGACTATGAAGGCCATATTACCGCCATGCAGTGTCTGCCGGATTCCCTGAAGGACAAACACTATTACAATCCAAGTGATCAGGGGCTCGAAAAGCGGGTGAAAGAACATAAGGATGCCATCAAGGCATGGAAAAAACAGCAGCGCCAGAAAGAGAAAAAGACAAAATAACAAGCGATTCATACAGGCTCCGGGTTTGGTACCCGGGCCTTTCTGTAAGCACAGAAAAAGCTGTAACTGCCTTCCGATGATCCCGCCCAAAGTGCAGTACAGCCTTTTTCTTACTGATTGAATAACGCTCTCCGAAGAAGCCGGTTTATCTAATCCGGTGTCATTCCTGCCCGTAATTTACGCCGTTTGGCACGAGTGCCTCCGAGTCCCAGGCAACGGAATCCGTCACCTGTTCGACCATTTCTCCGCCCTGCTGGTAGAAATAGTAGGTCCGTGTTGCTGAAGGGGTGATCGAGCTGACAATATCCTCCCCTGTCTTCTCCGCAAGCAGATTGTCATAAATCTCTTCCAGATTCATATAGGAGAGACGGGTATCCGAAACCGTAAACGGATGCGTTTCATTGATTCCCTTCACCGCAAACAGCGGGTTCTGCCGGCCGTATCCTTCGATTCCTTCATTTGGATGCCCATGGTCGCTCATGATCATGATCACGCTGTTGTCATAGACACCGGCATCCTTCATGTTCTGAATAAACTTACTGAGAACCGTGACCGCCGCTTCCACATTTCCTTCATAGGTCGCTTCCTCGGTTCCTGTCACATCATCGAGATCTTTAGTGTACTGATACGGGGTATGTCCGCCCTCAAAGTGCACAATATGGAACTGTTTTGTCTCAACGGTCTTCGCCGGGTTGTCATGAAGCCAGTGCCAGAGGGCCGGATCTTTCCAGCTGTACAGGTCCTTCTCATCTTCATGGGTCAGGTTGTATATGACATACGGTTCATATTTCTTGAACTGATACGGCATATGGTAGAAGAAGACCAGCCGCATCAGATCCAGTTCAAATCCCACCGGATCTGCCAGTTCAAAGCCTTTGACCATGACATTCTTAAACCGTTCCGGGTGACTGCCGTAGCGCATCTCCCCCGGGTCATAGGCGGTGATTTCATATCCCAGGCTCTCCATCCTGCTCATGAGCGGTGAGGCATCCATTGCCTCATCATAGAAATCCTCAAACTTCCGGTCACGGATATACCGTTTTCCGGTAAGGATCTGGGGAACCGAATATCTCGTATATGGATAACAGCTCATCGTATCCGGATAATAGGTGAAATCTTCAAGCACATCCGCAAAATCAGGATCCTTTGTCTCAAGCAGGGAACGGAACGTGCGTGAATCCAGCATGTCCGGAATCAGAATGACGAAATTCCTGTCATCCGAAAACTCATTCAGACCGACCGTTGTCACACGGAGTGAAACATTGTGTGAGAATCCCCCGTTCCGTATGCCAAGATACATCAGAAGCACAAACAGCACTGCCGTGACTGCGGTGACTGAGATGCGTGTCATCGCAAGAAAGGCATTGCGCTTCAGGAAATGTGCCGCCAGAAGAATCAGCACACCCAATATGACCCACAGGAGAATCGACTGAATATTCTGGGTCCGGAACTGACTCCAGTCCACCGGACTGCCGTCTGCCTCCGGAAGATCTTTTACAAGGATGTTTCCCTGAATGTAAAACGCATAATAACAGACCGTGGCAACCGCAATGGATATATATGCAAGCTTCGGAGAAAGGAGTCCGCAGATGGTATGAATCACAATCTGCAAAGCGCACAGGATCACAAAGAGGATCAGAATATACGGAATAATGGACACGAAGTCAAAGCGGAATTCCGTAAGATTCGTAAAGAATACCTGAAGCGGCTTGTATACCCCCAGCATGAAGCTCATCGCCGCAGAGAGAACAACCGCGGTGGAGAACCAGTGAAGTTTCCCCTCAGAAGCCGCTGCGGGCTCATCGGGAAAAGACAGTGTTTTCGTCTCTCCATCCGGGTCACGGAACTCAAGATGATCCGGCTCCATCGCCTTCTTTGCGGTATTCCGTAAGCTTCCCGCAATACGGCGCCAGTAGACGGTAAAGAAGGTTCCCAGTCCGATCAGAAGTCCGGCGATTGCCTGAATCGCATAGGTCATGACCGAAGGATCAACATAGGCATTTACAGTCACTGTCCCAAGCAGGAACAGGCAGAAGCTGAAGTAGAGTATGAATAAGGATTTTTTCATCCTTGTTATATTACATCAACTGCCGGAAACTGGAAACACTAAAAGAGTGAACTTGTCATGCGCGCATGTTTCCTGAATATGATTATCCATCTTCTTCATTAAGCGTAATCTGAACAATTTCCGATTCAGTCCGCCTTTTCGTTTCATAAGGTACTTCATTGATGCTAAAATTATCGCTGTATATTTACGGAGCGCATTGAGATGGGACAAATTTTCGGCAGTGTAATGAAATGGTGTTATGACATCACGCATAACTACGGACTGG
>CAMNFS010000127.1 GCA_946537255.1 uncultured Erysipelotrichaceae bacterium | reverse complement strand
CATTTCAATATACGCAGAACATTTCCTGATTCATCAGAAACTTCAGTATCCAAGGAAAGAAAAAGCCGGAGAGTCTGAAAAGGATCATTCAGCCATCCGGCCTTCTGGATACTCGAACTTCAGAGTTATTTTCTATCCTCTATTTCCTTCATCATCGCGTCAAGGAATTCATCCAGCGTCATTTTCACTGCCTCTTTGGAGCCATAGCGGCGGACCGTGACGGAACGTTCATTCATCTCTCCTTCACCGACGACTACCTCAACCGGAATTTTGGAGGTCTGTGCTTCTCTGACCCGGTAACCAAGCTTTTCATTCCGGTCATCGATGGATACCCGCATGCCGATCTTCTTCATCGCGTGCAGTACGGTTTCCGCGTATTCCCTGTGCGCATCCGGCGCTACCGGAATAATCACAGCCTGTTTTGCGGCGAGCCAGAGCGGAAGAATTCCTTTCGTCTCCTCGAGAAGGAAAGCGACAAACCGGTCCAGAGATCCAAGAATCGCGCGGTGAATGACAACCGGACGGACTTTTGTGCCGGTATGATCCACATACTCCAGTTCAAACCGCTCCGGCAGCTGATAATCCAGCTGAATTGTCGACAGCGTTACGTCATGACCAAGTGCTGAACGCACCTGAACATCAATCTTCGGTCCATAGAACGCGGCTTCCCCCAGCGCCTCATAGAACGGAACACCCATTTCGGTAAGAATTTCACGAAGCTGCTTTTCACTGGTTTCCCACAGTTCATCATTTCCGAAATACTTTTCCGCATTCTGCGGATCTCTCAGTGACAGACGGAAGCTGTAGTTTTCAAATCCGAAATCCTTATATACATCCAGAATCAGTTTCGTCACATTCTTGATCTCGCTGGCAATCTGATCCGGACGGCAGAAAATATGGGAATCATTCTGAACAAAAGCACGGCTCCGCTCAATACCGGTAAGAGCACCGCTTGCTTCAAAACGGAAGTCATCCGCAATTTCAGCAATCCGGATCGGAAGATCACGGTAGCTGTGCAGTGTGCTGCGATACATGATCATATGTTCCGGACAGTTCATCGGCCGCAGACAGAATTCCTCACCGTCTCTTTCCATGATCGGAAACATATCTTCCTTGTAATGCGCAAGATGCCCGGAAATCTTATAAAGCTTCGTATTTACAACAACCGGCGTCTTGACATGTACATAGCCCTGGGCAAGTTCCTTGTCCATGATGTAGTCACTCAGAATACGGCGGATGGTAAATCCGTTCGGCAGCCACATCGGCAGACCGGCGCCAATGGTTTCAGAAAACATGAAGATGGAAAGATCTTTTCCAAGCTTGCGGTGGTCTCTGAGCTTTGCGTCCTCAAGATCCTTGAGATGGGCTTCCAGTTCTTCCGCCGTCGGCAGACATACACCGTAGATTCTCTGCAGAACCTTGTTGTGCTCATCTCCCTTCCAATAGGCGCCGCTGTGCTTGATCAGCTTGAAGTTCTTCAGAAGCTTGGTGCTTTCCACATGCGGCCCGCGGCAGAGATCAGTGAAATCTCCCTGAGTATACATGGAGATGTTTGTGCCGGGTTCCATCCGTTCAATCAGATCCACCTTGTACGGATCATCCTTGAACTGCTCGAGCGCCTCTTCCCGGGTAATCTCTGTGCGGACAATCCGTTTGTTGTCCTTGGCACATTTCTTCATTTCCTTTTCAATCCTGGGAAGATCATCATCCCGAATGACATCATCCCCGAGATCGATATCATAGTAAAAGCCTTCTTCCACAACCGGACCGACCCAGAATTTTGCCTGTGGATAAAGATGACGGACAGCCTGCGCAAGAAGATGCGCACAGCTGTGATTCAGCGTATTCAGCGCTTCATCTTCCTTGAAATTAATCATGATTTCTCCTCCTACAAAATAAAAACGTCCAGATACGAAGGACGCCGGACGCGCGGTACCACCTTGTTTCCCATGCATGGCATGAGCACTTGTCATTCCCTTAACGCAGGAGCTACGGTAACCCATTACGGCACTGTTCGCGGGCGGTAATCTTCAGTACTGTACAATGGCCTTTCACCAGCCGGCCATCTCTCTTTTCCAGTATCCGAACATCATGTCCCGTTCTTTACATTAACACTCTTATATCGCTTTTCGTTTCTGCTGTCAATAATCTTTGTTTCCTGCTTCCTAACGGAAAAAAAGGAGAACACAGAATCTCTCTGTATTCTCCTCACGCTTTAATTCCTTGTTTTTGATTGGAATAACACTTTCTTTTTTTTCAGCAGAATTTCCGTCTTCAGAAATTACTTTTCAGCCTTTTTCTTGGCTGTCTTTTTAGCGACAGTTTTCTTGACAGCTGCTTTTTTGACTGCCTTCTTGGTGGAAACAGCCTTTTTGGCAGCAGTTTTCTTAACTGCTTCCTTCTTGTCAGCAGCAGCCTTCTTAACCGCGGTTTTCTTTACCGCCGCTTTTTTGGCAGCAGCCTTTGCGGCAGGTTTTCTGCCGGCCTTCTTTGCCGGAACACCAGCCTTGATTGCGGCCTGAGCAGCAGCGAGTCTTGCAATCGGAACACGGTACGGTGAGCAGCTGACATAATCGAGTCCAACCTTCTGGAAGAATTCGATGGAAGCCGGATCACCGCCATGTTCGCCGCAGACACCGAGATGGAGATCACTGCGGGTTGCACGGCCGCTGGCAGCAGCCATCTGAATCAGCTGGCCGACACCATCCTGATCTACATGGGCAAACGGATCAGATTCATAGATATGCTTGCTGTAGTAGTCATCCAGGAACTTGCCCGCATCATCACGGGAGAATCCGAAT
>CAMNFS010000126.1 GCA_946537255.1 uncultured Erysipelotrichaceae bacterium | reverse complement strand
AGGTTTTCACACCATGCCATTCCCCACCAGGATTTACAGATGGTTCTGCCTTCGAGAATGACCGGATCATAGATCACACCCTTCCGCTTTGCGCTTGCGGTGCTCTTCTTTGCTTTCTGTTCCAGTTCCGCTTTGGTTGGCTGGCTGTAGTATTTCGTATTCCAGTATCCTGCCATGAATTATCTCTCCTGATCCAGTTTCAATAATGATAACAGTTCTTCATTGCTGAGCTCTGTGATCCACTGCTCGCTTCCTTCTCCAATCACGTTCTCCGCAAGTTCCTTTTTCGACTCAATCATGGTATTGATCTTTTCTTCGATGGTGCCTCTCGTAATCAGTTTATGAACCATGACATTTTTTGTCTGTCCGATCCGGAATGCACGGTCCGTTGCCTGATTCTCTACAGAGGGATTCCACCAGCGGTCAAAGTGAATCACATGATTTGCCCTGGTAAGGTTCAGACCGGTACCGGCTGCTTTCACCGAACAGATGATAAACGGCATGTATTCATCGCTTTGAAACTGTTCTACGATACGGGTGCGCTCTGCCGGCCGGATTCCGCCATGGATTACTGCCCCTCTGGCATGGAATATTGTTTCGAGATATGCCCGAAGATCTTCCGTGATCTCCCGGAACTGCGTAAAGACAAGCACACGCTCCCGTTTTTCATAGATGGTTTCACAGAGATCACGAAGTAATTCAAACTTTCCGCTTTCCGACGGAGAATACGCATCCTGTCCAAGATACTGATCCGGATGATTACAGATCTGTTTCAGTTTCATGATGGAGGACAGAACCACTCCGCGCCTGCCCATGCCTTTGACTTCCTGCAGTAACCGGGCAGTATCATCGACGGTCTTGCGGTAAAGCACGACCTGTTTTTTGGAAAGTCCGGCATAATCAAGAATTTCAAATTTCTCCGGCAGATCTTTGATGATCCGCTTGTCGGTCTTCATTCTTCGAAGCAGGAACGGATTGATCAGTGCCTTCAGCTTTGCATAGTCCTCCGGCTTCCCTTCCAGATGTTTGCAGTAGGAAAGAAACTCAGAAGAACTTCCAAGCAATCCTTTATCAAGGAAGTCAAAGAGAGACCAGAGGTTGGTAAGATCGTTTTCAATCGGTGTTCCCGTCATCGCAATCTTCATTCTTCCACTCAGGGACTTCACAGCTTTTGTCTGTTTGGTAAGCGGGTTTTTGATTGCCTGCGCTTCATCCAGAATGATTGCGTCCCATGCGGTGTTCTTCAGCGCATTGATTCGCAGCGTCATGCCATAAGTGGTGATATTCAGAAATACCGGATGTTCTGCCATGGTCTCCAATGCATCATGTGACATCCCATGAAGGATCTGAAGGTCCATCTCCGGCGCAAATTTTTCCTGTTCGCTTTTCCAGTTGCCAAGCAGCGATGCCGGAACGATGAGCAGGACATGGGCATCCTGCCGGGTCGTACGCATCCGTTCAAGATAAGACAGGACCTGCAGGGTTTTGCCAAGTCCCATATCATCCGCAAGACACGCCCCAAATCCGACCGAATCCATATAGGTAAGCCATTCATATCCGTTTTTCTGATAGGGACGAAGTGAGGCATGAATGGTTGTGGGAACCGGGGTTCCGCGCAGCACTTCCGGATGACGGAGGTTGTGTAATAAACTGCTCAGCCACGTTCCGTTTGTGATGACCGTACCATTGTCCGCATCCCGGTCCGCCTCACTGACGCCCGCCCGCAGCGCTTCAAGAAGCGTCATGGAACTTCCCGTTCCGCTCATCTCCTTTAGCAGTTCTTCCAGTCTTGCATGGTCGACCGCGATCCACTTTCCCTTGATCATCGCAAGTCCTTCCGTCATATTCAGAAGGTCCCGGATATCTTCTTCGGTAAGTTCCACGCCGTCGATGGTCAGTGAAGGCATCGTGCCAAGGATTGAATCAAATCCAAGCAGGGAAGGCTCTTTGTCGCCGATACGGATGGAAAGCGATGGGTTCATTGCCTGACGCCGCCA
The DNA here is from genome assembly GCA_946537255.1 of uncultured Erysipelotrichaceae bacterium. Taxonomy (GTDB): domain Bacteria; phylum Bacillota_I; class Bacilli_A; order Erysipelotrichales; family Erysipelotrichaceae; genus Bulleidia. Next base: position 865 of record CAMNFS010000126.1, on the reverse strand, counting down.
CCAGTTTGGAATACGGCAGAGAATTCCTGCTTTTTCAATTTCGGGAATCTGTTTCAGAAAGGAAAACGCCTCCTCCGCAGTAAGACGCAACGGATGAAAGAGTTCACCGCTTTTCATAAACTCAGCGATCAGCGGCGAAATATCCGCCGCCTTGTTCAGACTGGAAAGCAGTTCTACAAGTTTTCTGCGTTCCGCATTATATTCCGTAAGCGCATATTTCAACGGATAATGATGGACTTTGCCATCAATCCCTTTTGAGGCATAGGTTGCCATGAACGCAAAGGGATATTCCGCTTCCTTCGGCTGTTCGACCAGATGAAAGAAGATTCTCTCCGGCACATGAAGGTCCTGATTCTTTTCCGAGAGATACAATTCCACACTGCCCGGATAAGTTTTCATCTCCTGCCGGTAGATTTTCTGAAGGTTTTTATAGATCCCGTTGATCCAGGAGGCAGTAATATATTCGGAGCCTAGGCCGAACGGTGCCGCATCCAGCAGATACTCCATCTGTTCATCGGTCAGTTTCACCTTTGCCTTTTCCCGCAGAAGTTCCAGTTCCGGCAGCTCGGTCAGGGCCTTAAAGAAAAAGGAAGAGACAAGATACAGATAGGATGCGGAGACAGACAGTTTCTCCGGACGGGGGCCGGATCCAAATGCATACAGATTGGGATAGGCGCCTTCTCCCATCCAGGTGCGCGCATCCAGCGCCTCCTGTTCGGAAAGGTCATCCGTAATATCCGGAATGAACCCATCCGCGGTAAAAATAAAGCGAAGCTGATCTGTCTGCATCTTGGAATACCCCCTGTCTGGAATGCAATATTTATTGAAGAAACTATACCATATCTTCGGAACAGATCTGTTCCTG
>CAMNFS010000125.1 GCA_946537255.1 uncultured Erysipelotrichaceae bacterium | reverse complement strand
TTTTCAGAAACATTCACGGATTTTCTGAAAGAATGAAAATGTTTTCAGATGTTTTCCGATATTCTCCCGGCTGACATACAGACTGCCAAACTGAAAAAGCCAGTCTTTTTGGACCGGCCTCAGGATTCCTTCTGATCTTCATCCGTGAGCACCGCATTCTCCCACAGCTTGTCAAACGGTTCCATACCAAGATCTTCGACAAAGCACGAAACACCCGCTTCCTTCAGCATTTCCGCAGTCTTTTCCGCAATCCCATCTGAATCAAAACATTGTGTGATGATAATCGTCATGACGTCCTTTGTACTCAGAATATTGAAAGTGACGGAGGAGTCAAACGAAGGAATACAGATCTCTGCACTCCTTACGTATTCCTGCATGCTTTCCGGAAGTTTCATGACGCCGACGTTGGTCAGAAGAAATGCCAGACCCATACGGGTTGCCTTCTTGAACTGCAGCTTGCGTTCTCTGCAGTCAAATAATTCATGAACGGACATCGCACGGTATTTCTCAGTTCCGCGCATCTTTGTATTCAGCTGCTTTACCGCAAATTCCTTTGTATGGTTAGCCGCAATCTGCTGTGAAACCGCCTGTGCCTGAACGGCAAGCGGAAAGGCTCTCAGCTCTGGCGAAAGCGCAAAAATCTCCCAGCTCGAGAAGTTATTCATTGTTTCAGAAGGAAGCAGTGCCCTTAGATTTGTTGTCACACTTCCAATCATGGTTTTTCCCGTTCCATCATAGGCCCGATCCAGCGCGCCGGCAATCAACGCCGAAATAAACGACGTCACCTTTGTGCCTGTTTCTTCAGCGGCTTTTTTCACTGCTTCTGAAGAACACTGAATCCGATACCGCCGGCAGGAATAGATTCCATTTTCATCAAAAAAGTGTTCAGGAATCGGAAACGGTACAACATTCCCGGCTGTAATCGGAACCTCCGGAATCGAAAGATCCGAATATGTCAATGCGCCATCCAGCATTTCCTCTTTGCGGTCCCATTCCGTTTCATTGATCCGTATCATTCCATCATCCGATACAGGTTTCCCGCATGCTCTGAAGTAGTAAAGCAGAAGCGTCTTCATGAATTCCGTAACCCCGTAACCATCTGTCAGGGAATGATGAAGATACAGACGTATGGCTTTTTCCTCAAAGGAAATCCGGAACAGATAAAATCCGGTTTCCTCTGTCCCAAGGCTGTAATGTTTATCCTTCTGATATGGAGTTACCGGAATCGGACTGCTGTTTTCAAGATAAAAGATTTCATGATTCTTTTCGCAGAGACGTACTGCCAGTGACGGATATCTTTTTATCGCAAGCTCTGCCGCTTTCCGGAGTGCTTCCGGCTGAACTGCTTCATTCAGTTCCGCCCGAAACAGTATGACCAGAGAATTTTCAGAATTCGCATTTCCGATATGCCAGTAATTATCCGTACTGATTTTCAACATAAGATTTACCTCGTCTTCTACCTGCATGAATGATATTCTACCGGTTTCTGAAATAATTGTCATTTTGAAATTTCCGAACCCGGATCCGCTCACGTAAAAAATCCGCCTGTTGTATGAATGGGCGGATTATCTCAGTCACGTTAATGAATCTTTTCAGTTCATTCCCTTGCCGATCAGCTTCATCATGCTTTCCATATCCACATCCTCAGGCACTGCTCCAACCATACCCTCCAGAAACTTTTTCAGCATATCTACCATCTCCGGATTCTCCTGAAGCTGTTCCAGCGTCTTCATTACAATATCATCCGGATCTTCCATACCGGAATAGAAATCCTCAAACAGCCTGTCCATTTCTTCATCCTCTGACACATGCTCAAGAGAAATACCCACAGCCTTGCATAATCCTTCCATCAGGTGATAGCCGTACCATCCATCCACTGTAAGCAATGAGGGACGCTGTCTCATTTCACAAAGCAGATCAGCGATGTCTGATACCAGCTCATCGAAATCATCCTGGCTTACTGCTGCTGACATCACATGACGGACGACCTTTCCATTGATCAGAAAAAGAGCAACTACAGGGCAATAAGCGGCTGGATCTTCCTCCGACACTCCTTCTTCAATTTTGAAAAGGCCGACCCTGATCGATGATCTTACAGCTGACTTTCTGCCGATCGGTTTGTTTCTGATTTCATTGAGGATTTCTTCACCAGGAAGTCTGGCAGTGAAATACTGAACGGGTTCTTCTTTCGGACAGACTGTTTCGGTCACTTTCCATTTTTTATTCTTCCCGGTAAAAAGCGGGATGGTTTCTCCGTATGGAAATACCTTCCGCCCTGAAGAATGATATTCCGGATGATCGGATATATAAAGCGCAACCTGAAGCGCAAGAACCAGATCATTTTCCTCTTCCCTGTTTACAGGATAAGGCATCCGTCTGTCACGCCATGAGGTAAGGCACGGAAAAAACATATGATTGGTAATTCTTATTCCGCGTTTCATAAAATACCGAATGGCTTCCTGCTGTTCCTCTTCCGAGATCATATCTGCTTCTTCAAAATAACACTGCAGACATGTCTCGGAATGCAGATAAAAGGAGTCGTCTGCAGACATGCCGGTAAAGTCTTCCGTATAATGCGCTCCCTTCAGTGAAGTGGCCAGAGACTGGATTCCCTCGTTGCCGATATAGACAGACAGAGACAGATGGGTTCCGTTCTGACCGAGAATCAGACAGTATCCGATTCTGTCATCAGACAGCTGAACGCCGAATACATCATTTTCCGTATACCTGTTCAAGAGTTTTTTATTCATGAAATCGACCGCAAGGTCAAAACTCGATAACTTGATCATTGTCTTCTCCGTTCCGTTTCCATCATTATCTCATTAAAGCAGGAGAGCGGGACACAGGAGAGAGAAAAAAAGGAAAGAAACGAAAAAAAGGAACTGTCGAGTGACAGCTCCTGTAGAACCGGCAACGACCTCGATT
>CAMNFS010000124.1 GCA_946537255.1 uncultured Erysipelotrichaceae bacterium | reverse complement strand
GCAGAACACAGGCGGCTGGTGGTATACGCTGACGGTCAACTCGGATGGCATTTCCTGCTCTGAACAGTTGGCAACTGAACCTGGGTCTACTGAGACCCCGTAACAACAAAGCACCCCCAGCTCTTATTCAGAGTTGGGGGTGTTCCTCTTGCAGAAGATTAGCTTCTATTAATATTCGCGGCGTCATTGAGACCATCCCAAATCTTGTGTAAACCTCCAAAGAAGTGTTGAGTAGAAACACTGTAATGGAGGTTTTAACATGGCACGGAAGAAAAGCCGAAGTCATTTTCTTTTTTTTATTCCGCCAAATCCGGGGAAAAAGCCCATTTATTCCCCGGAAGAAAGGATGTCAGAGAAGTCCGGAGGGCTGTATAGTTAGGGTGTAAGGAAAAGGACAGCCAGGCTGTCGAAAGGAGAAGCACATGACAAACAGCAGAACATGGAAAATCGCAGTTGGAATCCTTCTCTTCAGTTATATTCTTTCTCCGGTGGATATTATGAGTGACGGCATTCCGGTCATCGGATGGCTGGATGATATTGTGGCCGCAATCATGCTGGCGAAGAACATTGCCGGAATGTTTCCGGTAAAACATTCTGTCGAAGAAATCCCCGCTGCGGAAGTTGTGAAGCACTGAACAGAGTCTGAAAAAGGCTCTGTTTTTTCTGGGTTTTCTGCGGGTGTGGAAGGATTGTTCAGGAATTGGGGAGAATAGGAAAGAAGTTGTGGAGAGCCATCTGAAGATGTGGAAAGAAGGAATCGAGGGTGGTGATAGAGTGAGTTCTGACGGAAGGATTCGTGATGAAATGAACGAAAATATCTATGAACTTCTTTACATGTACCGGATGAAGGATGAGGATGCGACAAGAATCCTGTTTGAGATAATGAAGTCCGTCCGGGAATATGAGCTCTCTCAGATTCTGGCAGTCTACACAGTCGTGAAGAATTATGAGGATGAATTCCGGCTGGAGGCGGATGTATGCTTTACAAGTGCGGTGGATCTGTACTCGGAGGAAAGAGAATGCAGTTTTCAGAGTTACCTGCACCTGATTGTGCGGAGAAGATACTGGCACATGGTGAAGCGTCTGAAGCACTCCTATGTGCCGGGGTTCAATCAGACGGTGGAGCTTGACAGAGAAATCATTGACGGTGAATCCCTGCTGAATCTGATCCGCAACCAGACGCCTCTCAATGATCCGGTCTACAGCATGCAGTACATGCATGCTGCAGAGAAACTGCTCCGGTTCAGTACAACCCTCAAGGAAAAGGAGCGGATCATCTGTCAGTGCCTTCTGAATGGTGACAGCTATGAAACGGCAGCGCGGACGCTGGGGATTACTTACAAGCAGTATGACGGACGTCTGCGGCGGCTGCGAAAGAAGATCCGGGATGCGATTTCCATGGAGAAATGAAAAATCCATCCTGCAGGAAGATGGAATATCCGTCTGAAGGCGAATTGTTCTGAAAAAAACGATACAATACTCCTGAAGGAGAGAACACGACAATGGGTATTGTGGTTCTTGGGGCAGTATTTGTGGATATCAAGGGATATCCGTACGGTCAGTATATTCCTGCCGGAAGAAATGTCGGGAATGTCATTCAGGTACATGGCGGTGTCAGCCGCAATATTGCAGAGGATATCGGGAATATCTCGCTGAATCCGATCTTCATCAGTCTCTCGGATCATACCGGTACCGGTACGGATGTGATTGAGCGATTGAAAACCCATGGAGTGGATACCCGGTATATCCGGCGGGTCGAAAACGGACTGGGTACCTGGCTGGCGGTGTTTGACAATAATGGAGATGTTGTGGCTTCGATCTCAAGACGTCCGGATCTGACGGAGATCAACCGGATTCTCGAAGAACATGGAGATGAGATCTTCCAGAATGCGGACAGTGTTGCCCTGGAAATCGACATGGATGAGGAAACGCTTGATCTGGTATTCCGCCTGGCGGAGAAATACGGCATTGAAGTGTATGCGGCGGTTTCCAACATGTCCATTGCCATGGAACGCAGAAAATATCTGCCTGTGATCGGATGTCTGGTATGCAACCTTCAGGAAGCGGAGATGTTTTTCGGCCAAAGCTTTGAAGATAAACCGGTGGCGGAGCTGATGGAACTTCTGGAACGGAAAGTACGGGCAGCCGGCATCCGGTCCATGGTCATCACAATGGGAGACGGCGGCGCAATTTATGTCGATGCGCAGGGAAGCGGATTTATCCCGGCTCCGAAGGTGGATGTCGTTGATACCACCGGATGCGGAGATGCCTTCTTTGCCGGAACCGTCATCGGTCTTACCTACGGATTGACGATGTGGGAAGCGTGCGATATCGGAACCCGTCTGGCCGGGGCAGTCATCTCCACCAAGGAAAGCACCTGCCCGAAATATCTGCCGAATGAATTCGGGCTGATTCCGGAAAAGATTCAGAAAAGCGGAAAATAAGGAAAAAGAAAGCGCCCGGAGGATCCGGGCACTGACAGGAATATTCAGACCGCGATTTTTTCAAGCAGAGTCAGAAGCGTCTGCTTCTCCTCTTCGTTCAGGACTGCAAAGCGTTCCTCTGCCATGTTCTGACGCATGTCCTCTGCTTCAAAGGCGCGGGCTTTTCCTTTTTCGGTCAGAGTAATCAGAGTGGAACGACGGTCAAGCGGGTCGGCATTTCTCTCCACATAGCGGTCTGCCTCGAGTTTGTCGATCAGTTCGGAGAGAGAGGACGGACGGATCTTCATCTCTTCGGCAAGTTCCTTCTGATGCATGCCTGTCTCATGCTTTACCAGGATCATAAGAATGCGTTCCCTCGGGAAACGACCGTGTTTTCTCATGTGCATGTGCATGTGGCCGGGCATCCCCGGCATCATCGGAGGCTGTGGATGCATGTGTTCATGCATGTGGTGACGGGGCCTGGCGGCACGCCGCAGGGCTTCAAGCAGTTGAATGTCGATAGATTCTTCCATAGTTCTCCTTTCATTTCGTGTAGTTCGGTTATTCAGAATTCCTTATATTTCGGTACCGAATAAAATATAGCGG
>CAMNFS010000123.1 GCA_946537255.1 uncultured Erysipelotrichaceae bacterium | reverse complement strand
CAACGAACAGAAACACCATATAAGGTCTCTGTATGTGGATAAGAGCGCTTAACAGTTCAAATGGACGATTATCACTTGTACGGACGATTTTCAGTATTATTCGCTTATACCGAGCCGTTCCAGCAGTTCATTCTTCTTTTCCATCCATCCGCCCAGAAAGTACTCGCAGGCAACCGGGTCCTTTGCAAGATAGTCATCCGGCTCGGCAAATACCGCATTTGCGCGGCAGCCGCCGCAGCACTTCATCCGGTATTGACATGTTCTGCATTCCGGATTGTGCTCCATGAAGTCGCTGACGCGATAGTTGATGGAATCCATGTAATAAGATCCCTCGTTCAGGATCTCCTCCAGCGGCGTCTCCAGCATGTTGGGAAACTGTTTTTCAATCGGGCTGCCGGCCATGGACATGCACGGAAGCACGTTTCCTCTGGGGCTGACATAGAGTTCCCGCCGGGCATGACCGCACATCAGTGCCCGGGTGAAATTCTTCTCCTGAACGTCTGTTTCGATAGGGGAAAACTGTCTTCCGGAGGGAATATCGTACAGAAAGAACCCGTCAAGCGACAGAGACAGCGGTGCGCCGTCTTCAAAATACTGCGGGATGTACTCAAGATACGTTTCGTACAGTTCCGCCTGACTCAGATAGTGCTCCGGGTATTGTTTCCATTCTCCTGCCGCTGTCGCGATACCTGTCTTCAGACTGCCGCAGCCGGCCGAAGCCAGCAGGTTTGCGGTTTCCCGGATCGTATTCCGGTTATCCCGGAATATCACCATGGTGGCGCTGGTGCGGAATCCGCGCGCACTGCATCGGCGGATGGCATCCAGCACTGCTTTCTCGGCACCGGGAATTCCCCGCATCCAGTCATGCCAGCCGGCGCCGTCGAAACTGAACTGGAAAGCCGGGCGCATATGCCGCTGTTCCAGCTCATCCAGAAAGCGGTCGGTGATCAGCAGACCGTTGGAATAGAGTGTTGGAATCATAATGTCATGGGCGCGGACCGCGTCTACCAGCGGCCAGAAATCCGGGTGCACCATAGGTTCGCCGCCTGTCAGATTCACGCATTTGATGCCGCAGCGATGAAACCCCTCCAGCATAGTCATAAGCTGATCCCAGTCCGGTTCTCCCTGGGTCGCATGGGGCGCCGACATGAAGCAGTGTTTGCAGCGGGCATTGCAGCGGCCGGTAATCGACCACTGCACGCTTTGCTTGAAACGGGCAGGATAAAAGCGGTATTCCTGTTCCGGACGCAGCCGGTCACCGTCTGCAGCCCGGCGGATAAAACCGCCTTTTTCCCAATGTTCGTATTTACTCTTTTCACGGTCGCTCAGCGCGTCCCAGTCAATATCCGTCTTTCCGTCACATGAAGAAAACAGCTTCCACTCTTCTTCTGTAAAAAACTCTGTCTTCGGAAAGAACAGGCTCTGTACGGCATAGGGCAGAAGTTTCCAGCCCCGGAATGACCAGGAAGGCATCAGGATATAGCGTCTTGTGTCCATGCGCATACTCCTTTGCATACTGGACGGATTGACCGGCACATTGTTTTCAGCTCTACTCCCGGTATCCGCATTTCGGACACTGATACCAGACCGTATCATCAGAGGGATTCGTCGCATAGATTATCTTTGCCACATACATATAGGAACCGCAGTGCGGGCAGGTGACGGATGTAGGCTCATGATCATATGTCACATCCCATTTCCAGCAGGCATCATTGGTTCTGCATAAACTGTTGGGCTCAACGGTCGCTGCGCAGCCGTCTGTTATCCAGTCGCGGTCTGCCCCGCCGGATACGGCACTCAGTTCATCCCTGGAGAGTTCTCTGCTTTCCCGGCTGCCGCGCACCTCATTCCAAAGGGATTCCGCTCTGGTTTCATCCATGCCGGCTTCTTTGAGAAGGTCTGCCACTTCGCTCTGACTCTGTGCCCTCAGCACGTTTGTTTTCAGGTCATTGGAACGGTTTTTCATGATGTGATTTCCTCCTGATTCTGTTATACGAATCTGTTTCTTTCTGTCCATTCAGCAGTTTTTCTGCTGAAGCACAACTTCATATCATTATTATAACGTAAATCCGAAGAAGTCCCCGCCTTCCTACGGAGTGTAAAGACGGGGATTCCATGTTCTTTGGAAAAATCTCTCATATGTCTGTCGATATCCATCGCACTTCCTTCAACCATGATCATCAGGAACAGATCCTCTTCGCTGATGTCTGGATAGTGTGAATGGATCTCATCCAGGTAAGCACACTGCCCATCTTCCAGCAGGTAATCAACGCTCATCTTTTTCATTTTCTCGTCTCCCTCTATGATCGTTTTCTGCAGCAGCTCAATCAGTTTTTCTGCCATCTCTCGTTCCCTCGTAAGACTTGGGCATTCATTTTCCCAGTCATAGGTTTGCAGCCGTTCTGTCAGGTAGTTCATGTACACCCTGATCCGATTCATCGCTTTGATCGCATCTTTTCTGCGAAGCTCTTCTTCCGTAAGATTGGATGGATTCAACAGTTCCTTCTTCCTCTGGTAGTACATCTGGCAATAGTTTTCCGAAATGCCGGTCATCTCTGCCAGAAGCTTTACAGTTCTTCCTTTTGGTCTGATTCCCTGCTCTTTCTGTTTTTCAAGGATCCTCCAGGATGCCTCAATCAGCCGGTCTTTTATTTCGCTGGTGTACTGCCTTGATTCGTTGATCTGATAGATGCTGCGATACTGCTTCATCTGCTCTTCCGTCACTTCCTCGCCATCTTTGGGAAGCAGATCCTCGAAATTTGCGATGTCAACGTAGAAAGACCTACCGTTGTTCTCTCCAGCCCAGACATCATCCACACGGACCTTCACGCCTTCACAAACCAATCTCGTCATTATCATTTCCTCCTCATGCGATTCCCCATATCGTCGTAAAACCGTATCTTGCGATTTCCCGGTCATCTTCCTGCCGGTAGACTACCAGGTCATATATGCCAAGTTCCGGCACGGAATAAGCCAGAGACATGGCCTCCTGCAGGGATTTGCATTCCTTTTTCGCAATTACCCGGGTATTATCAGTAACCACCATTGCTAGATAATCTTTCATCAGTAGATTCCCCACGATTCCATCGGATCGGGTCCGTAGGAAGTCCCCAGCTGATTTGGA
>CAMNFS010000122.1 GCA_946537255.1 uncultured Erysipelotrichaceae bacterium | reverse complement strand
CAGGATTGACGCGCTTGAACATGCGGGTGAAATAACAAAGGCCCTGGAACACGGGGTCTTTCTGACCACCCGATACAGAGACAAGGTAAATTCCATGGTCATCGGCTGGGGACAGATTGGAAGAATCTGGGAACGTCCGGTCTTTGTGGCCTATGTGCGGAAAAACCGTTATACAAGGGAAATCCTCGATGCCAATCCTGAATTCAGCGTGAATGTGCCGGTCAATGGAACAGATCCGAATGCCTTTCGGATCTGCGGCAGTGAAAGCGGCAGAAATCAGGACAAGATTCAGAAGGCCGGTCTGACCCTGACGGACTGTGAACAGATCTCTGTTCCAGCCATCCGGGAATTTCCTCTGACCCTGGAATGCAGGGTCATCTACCGGCAGGAACAGGAGCTTTCCAATATTCCGGAAGCGATCAGAAATTCGTTTTATAAAGTGGAGAAGGAAGATCATATCTGTTATTACGGAGAGATACTCTGTGCCTATCGGATCGAGGAATGAGTCGGAAATCCTGCTTTTCCTGTCTTATTTCATGACAGGGACTGGAAGGCTTCTTTCAGCCTCAGGGATCCTGTGTACTTTCATCAGAAGACAGGAGCCTGTGATTTTCGTGCGGAAGGTATTCCTGGCAAAAAACACAGAGACCGGGCAATAATGATACTATAAGTCTGTAAAACAGCAGGGAATGTTCTATGATCGAAAATCAATGGTATGCAGTGCTTTCTTCCAGAGAGGTGAAGAAGGGAAAGATCCTGGGCGTCAGAAGATTCGGAATGGATCTTGTCTTTTTCCGTACGGAAAACGGAACGGTAACGTGCGCGGACAGCCGCTGTCCCCACCGCAGGGCTTCTCTTGCGAAAGGAACAATGGAAAACGACCATGTCAGATGCCCGTTTCATGGCATGGAATATGATCACAGCGGTGCCTGTGTCTGTGTGCCCTCGGATGGAAGATCTGTCAGAAGAGACTATGCAGGACTTCATCTGAAAACATTTCCGGTGCGGGAAAAGGGAAATGTGCTGTTTGTCTGGTATGGGGAAAAACAACCGGACAGGGAACCGGATGTATTTCCGGTGATGCTGGATGAATCCTATTCCTTTGACGATATCACTGATACCTGGGCGGTTCATTATTCCCGCGTGATCGAAAACCAGCTGGATGTCTCTCATCTGGCCTTTGTCCATCACAATACGATCGGAAGAGGAAATAAGACGGTATGCAATGGTCCGAAGGTTGTCTGGCTGGACGATACCCTCATGCGCACAAGTGCGGACAATGAAAAGGACATCGGGCAGACTCCGAAATCTTCAGCAGAGAGTTCCATTAAGAATACCAATCTGACGTTTCGATATCCCAACCTCTGGCTGAATCATGTATCGGATCAGCTTATGATTCTTGCCTGGTTTGCGCCGGTGGATGAAGAACATACCGTCATCGGTCTGCGCTTCTATGACCGCTTTACCGGCATGAAGCCGCTCAATCAGCTGATTGCCCGCTTTGGATCAATTGCCAACTTCATTGTCGAGCGCCAGGACAGACGGATTGTGGAGACACAGATTCCAAAGAAAACCGGCCGCAGTATCGGCGAAGCGCTGGTTCCTGCGGATCTTCCGATTATGGAATACCGGGAAAAACGATATCAGCTGCAGAAAAGAACTATGGAAAAGAAAGGAGCTTTGAATATGAATGAGTTAAAGAAACCGGAACCCAACCCCAAAGCAATGTACCGGCTTTCCTATGGATTGTTTGTATGTACCGTTCACACAGGGGAAAAGTTTTCCGGCTGTATCATCAACACCGCGATTCAGGCGGCATCCGAACCCAATGTGATTTCGATTGCCGTAAACAAGGCGAACTATACCTGTGAGATCCTGATGAAAACAAAGGAATGCAACATTTCGGTATTAAGTACGGAGGCATCCTTTCCGCTGTTTCAGCGGTTCGGCTTTCAGTCCGGAAGAGATACTGACAAGTTTGCGGACTTTTCGGAAACCTCCTACGGCATTGCGGAAAACGGCATTCCCTATATCACGGAAGGCGCCAATGCGTATTTCTCTCTGAAGGTGAAGCAGGAAGTGGATCTTGGATCCCATATGCTGTTTCTCTGTGAGCCGGTATTCATGACGGTCCTGTCCGAGGCGGAATCCTGCACCTATGCCTATTATCAGAACAATATCAAACCAAAGCCGCAGCCTGTTGGAAAAACGCCGGAAGGAAAGACGGTCTGGAGATGCATGATCTGCGGCTATGAATGGGAAGGGGAAGAACTCCCGGATGATTTCATCTGCCCGATCTGCAAGCACCCGAAGGCGGATTTTGAGAAGATCGTCAAATAAAGAATACCGCCCGCATGATGGGCTTTCGAAAGGAATGTCTATGAATCTGATTCTTTTATCCGGCGGAAGCGGAAAGCGGCTGTGGCCTCTGTCCAATGATGTCCGCTCCAAACAGTTTATTAAAATCTTCAAAAAGGAGGATGGTGATTATATGTCCATGGTGCAGCGGATCTATGGGCAGATCCGCTCCGTGGATCCGGATGCGGAGATCACCATCGCCACCAGCAAATCCCAGGTAAGCGCCATCCATAATCAGCTTGGAGATGAAGTAGGGATTTCCGTAGAACCATGCCGGAGGGATACCTTTGCGGCGATTGCGCTGGCAACGGCGTATCTTCACGATATCAAGCATGTTTCCGAGGATGAAGCCGTTGTGGTATGCCCGGTTGATCCTTATGTGGATACGGATTATTTCCGCTGTCTCAAGGTCATGTATGAGGAAGCCGCAAAAGGTGACAAAAACCTTGTATTAATGGGCATCGAGCCGACCTATCCGAGTGAAAAATACGGATATATCAAACCGTCCGTGACAGGGGATGGTTCGATCAGCTATACCTTTACCGAAAAACCGACCCGCGAAAAGGCAGAGGAATATATCAGAGCCGGAGCTCTCTGGAACGGCGGCGTGTTTGCCTATCGACTCAGTTATGTGCTCAACAAAAGCAGAGAACTGCTTGGAACGAGTGATTACAGAACTCTGTTTGATGGATACGCGGATCTCAGAAAGATTTCCTTTGACTATGCGGTTGTGGAAGCGGAAACCTCAATTGAACTGATTCCCTATGCCGGGGAGTGGAAGGATCTTGGCACCTGGAA
>CAMNFS010000121.1 GCA_946537255.1 uncultured Erysipelotrichaceae bacterium | reverse complement strand
TGTAGTTCGGTTATTCAGAATTCCTTATATTTCGGTACCGAATAAAATATAGCGGGCGAATGGATGCGTGTCAATAGATCGGTACCGAAATATTTCAAAAAAGAAAAAGCAGAACAGGTCTGCTTTCAGCGATGCACGTAGATATTGTTTACCGGTTCGAAGTGGATATGCTCGTGTTTCATGATCCACATCGCAATCAGCTCTGCGACATCCGTCGGGAAATCCTTTACATGCTCGCATTTCCTGAGCATGGAGTATTCACTTCCGCCGGCTGCCCGGTAATTCGAGACACAGATGGTAAACTCCATGTCATCCGTGACATCCTGTCCTTTGTAAGTCAGGGAGACAATCCGGCTGCCAATGTCATTGGACACATTGATTTCGTAGTCAATGCCGTCCACCATGTCATAGACATAGTATTTCTTTTTGGGAAACTCGAATCTTGGATTGACAATGATTTTGGTCTGATCCAGAGACCAGAATTCGGCGGTCTTTTCCAGATACTGCCGCAGCTGAAGGCCGTTCATTTTCAATACACAGAGTGAATTGGGATAGACATAGGTGCTGACCAGATCTCTCATGGAAATCTGCTTTCCAAAGCCGGTGGCGTGATGGAAAAGACTTGAAGCGGAAAGATCAGCGCCGGTCATTTCCCTCTGAACCATATTCACGAAGGTGACCATCTGTGATTTATGCAGCCTTGCGTCAAATTCATCCCTGATGCGCAGATCGAGATCCGTCGTGCCGAGCGGTTCATCGAGCCAGGTCTGACAGCGGTTTTCCTTTTCCTGCAAAAGATCCAGAAGTCCGGAATCCGGTGCGGTCTCTGCCTTGAGAATCCGCGGTTCAATGACTCCGGTATCCGTCCAGATGTCCACGCAGGCAAGCTCCTCACCTCTGTGACCCGGCTGCACGTAGACGGTGCCGCAGGCACTTCCGCAGATGGTACGGTGCGTGTGTCCGGTGATCAGTACATCCAGACCGGGAATTTGTGAGATCATCCGGTACGCCTGGTTTTCTCCGTCATCCTGGGTAAGAAGAGCGCCGGTCAGCGGATCCCGTTCAAAGCTTCCATGATAGAGACCGATGACATAATCCGGCTTTTCCAGTTTCCGGATCATCTCCACGGTTTTCCTTGCTGTTTCAAAGGCATCCTGGAAGCGGTAATGACGGATATTTTTCTTTTTCTCCCAGTTGGGAATAAAGTGAGTGACAACCCCGAAGATCGCTACTCTGACACCGTCAAAATCCCGCACTGCCCAGCTGGCGCCGAGCTTCCTGCCGTGAAAAAGAACGTTGCCGGTAATGCATGGCATTTCCAGATGGGAAAGATGATGGCTGAGCGCTTCTTCGCCATAGTTGAAATCATGGTTTCCGAGGTTGACATAGTCATAGCCCATGACATTCATGGCGGTCGTGATCGGTGCGGTTTCATTCGGCTCAACCGCGTAGTGGAAGAACTGCAGAGAGGAACCCTGCAGTACGTCTCCGTTATCCAGGAGGATGGTATGCTCATCGCGGTACAGATCGATCAGTGTTTTCAGACGGGCGCATCCGAACATCGTTTCCTGATTGTCGGAATACCGGTGCGGATAGATGTACCCGTGAAGATCGGTTGTGGCGAGAATACGTATTCTGTTCTTCATAAATCGTTTCAGCGGCATGACTCATTCCTTCCAAAGGGCGTGGTATGCCGCATCTCCTTTCACATACAGGAGAAAACCTGAGCAGCTGTTTCGCTGAAGGCTCCCTTCAGGTACTCAGACCGCTTCTTTTCTCTGTTCTGGTACGCTGACCATTATATCTTACCAGTCTGAAAACGATGTGTGCAAAAGAGGGAAGGGTCCGATACAATAATACGTATGGAAACATCAGAAAAAACACTGCGCGGTGATCTGAATTTCCGGGAGCTCGGAGGAATCAGGGTAAAGGACGGCAGAACAGTCCGGCATGGTCTTCTGTATCGAAGCGGCGGTCTGCATTTATTTACGGATGAGGAACTGGAGTATGTCCGGAGCCTTGGTATTGTTTCGATTCTGGATCTCAGGGCGTGGTATGACTGGAAGAAAAAACCGGATCCGGATATCGGCGCCGTGCATCTGGAATATGATGGGAAAACCGCAAAGGGAGGAGAAAAGATTGACTTCTCCGCCCGCGGGTTCTCAAAACACGGAAAAGAAGCCCAGGAACAGCTGAAGGCCCTTTCTGACTATTACCGGAACATGCCGTTTGAAAACAGCGGCTACCAGGCAATGATGAAGGCGCTTTTGAAGCGGGAGGTTCCGCTTCTGTTTCACTGTACGACCGGGAAGGACCGTACCGGCATAGCAGCAATGGTCATTCTGTATGTGCTCGGCGCAGATGACAGAGAAATCATGGAGGATTATCTTCTGAGCAATACCTTCCGAGCGGAGGCCATCTCTTCTTTTATGGCAGCTGAGAATCTGAAGTATCCGCAGGATGAAGGCTACTGCACGCTGACCATGATGCGGGGAGGCGTGATGAAAGAAATGGGAGAAGCGGCTCTCAGGGAACTGCATCGAAGGTATGACAGTCCGCTCTCTTATGTCAGAGGGGAATACGGCTGGAAGGAAGAGGAACTGGATTCCTTCCGGAATGATTTTCTGGAATTTTAATGAAAGATTGATGAAGTTTCTGGCGGAATGGCCGGGACTTTTTCACAATGGAGAAAAGAAAGAAGGAGAGATCATTATGATTCGCACGAACATTGTTACCCTGACCGTAATCCCTGCCGTTGCCTACCGGCAGAAACTCACATCCGGAGGATCCGGCATTGTCATTATGAGACCGGAAGTGAAGCAGCCGGGCATCGCATCCATCAGCAGAACGAGCGGCGAAGCAATTGTGAACAGTCAGACCGATCAGAAGAAGTTTCCCCCGGAGGCTTTCCGGGAAGCCATGGCCCTGACCGCCGGCATGCCCTACCGCAATCAGAAGAGCGTCAGGGTGAATGAAGCCATGGTCGCAATACCGGATGAAGAGGTTCTGGAAGAGAAGACAGAGCTCAACGAGGCTGCCTATCAGAAACTGCTGGAACGCTATACGGATAAAAACGGCAAGCTTTCCTATGATCTGATCAATAAGGAGTTCATTCAGTTTGCCCATTCGAGCTCCATTGTCAGAGAGATGATCGGATC
>CAMNFS010000120.1 GCA_946537255.1 uncultured Erysipelotrichaceae bacterium | reverse complement strand
TATGATCTCTGTCCGCAAGCGCGACAGTAAATGCCTTTGTGACGCGGAGATTGGCTACGGTCTTTCGGTCTTCACCGAGGAAAAGAATGATTTTGTCATAATCACAGATCTGCCCCCAGGCGCAGTTCATGACATCCACCGTACCGTTTTCATCATAGGTTCCGACCATCAGAACCGGCATGGGAAATACCGCAAGTGCTTTTCCGATATCTTTTTTCATGAAAGTCTCCTTTTTCTTTTCCTTATCATATCAGTATTTTCAAAACAAGTCGGGATTTTTGGTTATCATTAATGAAAAGAGGAGACAGCTATGATCATCGGAGCAGTAATGGTGCCGCATCCGCCGATTGCGGTCAGTGAAATCGGAAAAGGAGAGGAGAAGAAGATTCAGCCGACTCTCGACAGCTTTCATGCCATGGCCCGTTTTGTGAAACAGCTCAGACCGGAAACCATTCTTCTGATCACCCCGCATTCCATCTGTTACCGGGACTGGTTCAACGTTTCAGACGGAGCCAGGGCATATGGTGATTTTTCGAATTACCGTGCGCCTTCCGTACAGTTTGAAGTCCGTTATGATCAGGATTTTACGGACCGGCTGACGGATTTCTGCGAGCGGGAGGGATTTCCGGCCGGGACGCAGTATGACCGGGAGAAATATCTGGATCAGGGGACAATGGTTCCGCTCTATTTTCTGAATCAGGAATATACGGATTATAAACTGGTGCGGCTCAGTTTTTCCGGAATGTCACTGGCTGAGCATTACCGGTATGGCATGATGCTTCAGAAACTCTGTGAGGGAAATGACCGGCGTTATCTCATTATGGCAAGCGGGGATCTCTCTCATTGTCAGAAGGAAGACGGGCCGTATGGATTCCGGGAAGAAGGGGTGCTCTATGATGAGCGGATCATGAAGACAATGAGCACAGGGAACTTCCTGGAGCTTCTGGAATACGACAGTGTCTTTCTGGAGAAGGCGGAGGAATGCGGACACCGGTCCTTTACGGTCATGGCCGGAGCGCTCGACGCCATGGCTGTGCGGCCGAAGCCGCTCACCCATGAAGCGACACTCGGAGTCGGTTATGGATTTGTGCTGTATGAGATAGCCGGAAGGGACCATTCACGGAATTTTCTGGATCAGTATGAGACAAAGCTTCGTGAATCCATCCGCTCAAGAAGTCAGGATCCCTGGGTTGCGCTGGCAAGAAAAACGATAGAGACCTGGATCAGGGAACGGCGCATTACCTCCATCCCATCCAACTGCCCTAAGGAGCTATTGGAGAAGCAGGCTGGTGTCTTTGTGTCGATTCATGAAAACGGCATGCTGAGGGGATGCATCGGTACAATCATGCCGGTCCAGATGTGTGTGGCAGAGGAAATCGTTCATAACGCGATCAGTGCCTGTTCCCGTGATCCAAGATTTGATCCGGTCCGGGTGGAGGAACTTCCGTATCTTGAGATATCCGTTGATGTGCTGAGTGAACCGGAAGTCTGCGAAAAGGATCAGCTGGATGTAAAGCGCTATGGGGTGATCTGTTCCACTGCGGATGGGAAAAGAGGACTGCTTCTGCCGGATCTTGACGGGGTGGATTCCGTGGATCAGCAGATCGCGATTGCCTGTTCCAAGGGAGGAATTGATCCTGAAATCGACCATGTGATTCTGGAAAGGTTTGAAGTAATCCGCCATGCCTGATATCATCTGTGATCTGTGTTTTCATCACTGTGTGCTGAAGGAAAACGGGACCGGCTTCTGCCATGTCCGCCGGAATGAAAACGGGCGGAATGTTCTGATCAGTCATGGCCGGATTACATCGCTTGCGCTTGATCCGATTGAGAAAAAGCCGCTGGCCATGTATTATCCGGGAAGCAGGATTCTTTCCGTCGGGTCCTATGGATGCAATCTCGCCTGTCCGTTCTGCCAGAACCATGAGATTTCCCTTGATGAAAACGCCGGGTATTACAGCCGTGTTCTTTCCCCGGAAGATCTTGCGGAACTGGCTCTTGAGACAGAGGACAATCTCGGAGTGGCTTTTACCTATAATGAACCTTTGATTTCCTGGGAATATATTCTGGATACCGCAGCCTTGATCCGCCCGAAGGGAAAGAAGACCGTACTGGTATCCAACGGCTGTGCAGAGGAGAAAATCATCCGGAAGATCCAGCCGTACATAGACGCGGCGAATATTGATCTCAAGGGAGACCGGGCATTCTACCGGGAACTGTCCGGAAGCTATGATCAGGCAAAGAGGACCATCGAACTGCTCAGCCGCAGTGCGCATGTTGAAATCACGATTCTTGTGATTCCGGGAAAGAATGACAGAAAAGAATGGATTGAGGAAGAAAGCAGATGGATCGCGTCACTGAATCCTGAGATTCCTCTTCATCTCACCCGGTATTTTCCGCGATACCGGTATACCATCCCGGAAACACCGCCGGAAACCATACTGGAATTAAAGAAAACCGCCGGGCAGTATCTGCGTCATGTATTCGCCGGAAACATGCATGCATTCTACAGGAGGCGGAAATGAGCGCCTTGCCGGAAGAAATCCTTCGAAAGGCCAGGGAGAACCATGTGCCGGTCATGATGGACTCGGGCATGGGGTTTCTGCTTGACTATATCTCTCATCATCCGGAGATCCTGAGGATTCTTGAATGCGGAACAGCAGTGGGACTCTCGGCGATCCGGATGGCTTCACTGCGGGAGAATCTTCTGATCGATACCCTGGAAATCGATCCCCGCATGGCCGATGAGGCGATCCGGAATATTCATGATGTGGGACTGGATGACCGGGTGTTTGTACACTGCATTGACGCTTCTCTGTATGAGACGCATCAGTATTATGATCTGTTCTTCATAGATGCCGCAAAATCACAGTACCGGATGTATCTCGAACATTTTTATGAGAATTCTCATGCCGGTTCCGTCTTTGTCTTTGACAATATGAACTTTCACGGAATCGTGGATCACCCCGAACGGTCACAGAATCGCAGTACGCTTCAGATGACAAGGAAAATCCTGAAATTCAGGAACCATATGCTGGAAGATGCGCGGTTTGAAACCGTATTCCATCCCCAGTACGGGGATGGAATTCTGATCAGCGTACGGAAAGTCTGAAATGGAACGGCTTTCATTGAAAGGTTTCGGGAACTGCGGCAGGAAATTA
>CAMNFS010000119.1 GCA_946537255.1 uncultured Erysipelotrichaceae bacterium | reverse complement strand
TTGTTCAGCAATTGCCGGCCTTCTTTTCGCTGCATTCTGTGATTTTATTATCGGTCCCCCATGAAGTCTGAAGACCCCTGCTCATTCAGTCTTTCTGATGTTCCATTGCCTTCAGGCTCTGTTTTCTCAGATACATTTCATGATCCGCCCGTTCAAACACAATGACGGCGTCCGGATCCTTTCCAGGCTCATAATCCGATATACCTGCCGCGATGATGACTTCACCGGTTTTTACATGTTCGTCACTGATCCGGTTCAGTTCCGTGATCAGCTCCTTCCGGTGATCATAGTCTTCGCCTTCCAGCAGAACGGAGAATTCATCCCCGCCGATCCGGTAGACCGGACTGTGCTTGAAGATCCGGCAGATCGTGGCGCTGGCGCTGCGGATGTACGCGTCGCCTTCCTTATGACCATAGCGGTCATTGATGATTTTGAGATTATTGACGTCACATACCGCCACCGCGAACGGGCCCATGGTTCCTTCCTCAATCCGGCGGTTGATTTCCTCCCGCTTTTCCTTGTGGGCGTGCTTGCTTTTGACACCGGTCAGAGGATCGCGGTACATCGTGTCCCGGGTGCTGCCGAGTTCCTCCGCATATTTTTCCTGACGCTTTCTCAGTACGGAATAAACATTGAAGAACAGGATGATAATCGCCAGCATGGTTGCCAGCTGCAGATAGCTGTTGATTTCGATCGAATGTTCGATCTTTTCGAGTTCCGCGTTCAGATAGGCTGTTTCTGACTCACTGATTTCCGAATCCCATCTTGGCGTATAGTACGAGACAAGCTCCTGAACAACTTCATTGGTTGTCTGGCGGGTGGATTCCTGTGTCCAGTTCAAAGAGGCACCGTATGCCAGAACCATGAACATGAGCCAGACGATAATCGAGTTTCCGAACTTCTTGGACTCCTGATCCTTCTGCAGAATATGACGGAAGAACACAAAGCCGAATACCAGCCAGAATGTAAGAATCAGATAGGTCTCCGGCGCGAGACTTCCAGCCGAAGGCAGCTGGGGAAACATGAAGTTGAGACCGAACCATACCGAGATCAGAAATCCGGCCAGGCCGGTGATCTCGATGCGCCGGTTTTTTTCAACACGGGCAGTGCGCCACGCCGCAAGGGATGTATAGCCATAGGCGATCGCTCCGCCCATGGTGGTGATATCCACCACCCACTCAATCGCGGTCCGGCCGAAGAAGAGAATCAGACAGGAAATGACGGCACAGAAGATAATCGAATTGGCGGGCACGCCATCGCGGTTCAGTCTGCCGAACCATTCGGGCAGAATGCCATCCTCCGCCATTGCGTAATACAGCCGGCTCGAGGCGGTGAACATGCCGATGAAGCTGGACAGTACCGTACAGAGCACCCCGATGATCAGAATGGTAATCCCGTTCTGATCCAGATGATGGGCGGCTGCCGAAAAGGTCGGCACATGGTCGATTCCGGTCAGTCCGGATACGTGGCTCGCAAACGCATGCCAGTCTGAGATTCCGTTTACTGCCGCCGCACTTGCAAGAAGCGTAAGCAATGAATAGATGGCGGCGCTGATGATCAGGGATCCCGCGCCGATGGACAGAGATTTCTGCGGTTTGAATTGAAATTCCGGAACATAATGGGAAATGGACTCAAAGCCGATGTAAGCCCAGGGCGCAAGGGATATGATCCGAAGCACCTGAATCACCGGCGGCATTCCGCTTGAGAAAGCCGGCTGAATCTGAATGGAAGATCCGGCAGATACCGAAAGGACGATGGAAGAGATCAGCAGTCCTGATACAAGAACGGTGATCATGATAAAGGAAACTTTTTTCCACCGGATACAGATAAAGGCAAAAAACACAATCAGAATCGAAATGATCAGAAGCTCTCCGAAATAGACTTCAAACCCGGCAACCGTATAGTGGAACCCGAATTCCAGCAGATTGCCGAGCAGGATTCTTGAAAACAGCTGCAGGGCCGTGGCGTTTGCCCACAGCATTGAAATATAGGCCAGAGCGAGAAACCAGCCGACCAGAAACCCGTGGTCATGCCCGAATACCGTTCTCGCGATCGCGTAGGTGCCGCCGGATTCCGGACAGCGGACCATCATATACCGGTAATTCGCAAAGATCATGATCATGATCAGCGCGCCGGCAAACAGACCGATCACGGATCCGATCGGTCCGGCAGATGGAAGAAACATCATTCCGGTCATGATGAAAGCACCCCAGCCGACACTGCTTCCGACAGCCAGTGCGAGTACGGCTAAAGGAGAAAGACAGGGTTTCATCTTGCTGCTGTGATCTTCCATAAGTAATGTATTCCGTAATCAGTCAGTCAATTGTGATTTCCCATTCAAAGGTCATGGTTTCCTTCGGGTTCAGCACTTCGTGCTTTCCTTCTTCGTTCAGGGAGTTGGCCCAGCCGTTCCATGGCTCCATGCATACAAAGGATTCGGCTTCCTGCTGCCAGAGAACCCCGTTTGTAAAGCGGCTCGAGAAGCTGACCGTCAGACGGTGGCCGGTGCCGCTGTCCCTGAGAACCATGGGAGATTCTGTTCCGGTCATCATCCGGATCACATTGTCCGCTCCGTTTTCCGCGTGTGGAAGGGTAATGACCTCCGGAGCCTTCGGCTGTTCTCCCTTCCAGGAATCCGAAAGTGTCTTTGCCTTGATATCAAAGGAAACATTGTCAAGGGCACTGACTTTGAAATAGGGATGATATCCGACGGAAAACGGCATCGGTTCCTCGCCGGCGTTTTCAACGGTAAGGGAAAGGACTGCGGTATTTCCGTGAAGTTCATAGCGCTGTTCCAGACGGAAATCAAACGGGTAGACAAAACGGGTCAGACCGTTTGCCTTGAGAGCCAGGGTGATTCCGGTTTCATCCGCCTGTTTTACCTCCCAGGGAAGCAGATCCGCGAAGCCGTGGTTTTCCATCGGATAGGATTTTCCATTGAAGACATGCACGCCGTTGTCCGGAGAAGAGCAGCTGGGAAACAGAATCGGAATGCCGCAGCGGATGCGTTCTGTGGATTCAAGATTATGATCTCTGACCCAGATGAATTCCGTATCCCCCTTTGTAAAGGAGATCAGGCTTCCGCCCCGCTCCGGAACGCAGGTCAGGCTGTACTCGCCGCTGCGAAGACCGAGGGTCGCGAATTCATATCCGTATTTTCTGTAGGTTCCTTTCACAAGTACTGTCATTTTT
>CAMNFS010000118.1 GCA_946537255.1 uncultured Erysipelotrichaceae bacterium | reverse complement strand
CAGACATGTTTCCGCCATGCGGCCGGAGAGAATTTCTGTCTTCATTTCCTTTATTTTACTTCGCTTTCCGCATCATTGCCCGAGTCACTTTCACTGAATCTCTGAAGAATATTTTCTTCTGTCAGATCATTGCCAGAACATGCACATGCATTCTTTGTGCAATCATACCGTGCATATGTCCCCGGGTATGGTAAACTCATTCAGTAAATCAAAGAGATTTTTCTCTTGGAAAGGTGTTTTATGGCCGGTATCTCATATGATTCTCTGACTGGACTTCTGGATTATTCCGGCTTTCAGTCTCAGGTACGCGAGTTCCTTGTCTCCGATGATTTCAGGAGCCGCTGGCTTCTGTTTTTCAACATTGAGAATTTCAAGCTGGTCAACAGCACGCTTGGCACAGAGGCGGGGGATGAACTGCTTCGATATACCGGCCGGCTGATCCAGGAGGCGTTCCACGATGAGCCCTGTGCAAGAATCGGGGAAGACCGGTTCGCGGTACTGACTTCCCGGAAGGACATGAAGGAACACATCCTTGAGATTCACGAAAAAGTCCGTTCCTTTCATCCTTCTCTTCAGATGCTGGTAAAAACCGGTATCTATGAAGTTCAGAAAAACGACAGCTCCCCGCTGATCATGCTGGACCGGGCGCGGCTGGCCTGTCTTTCCTGCAAGGGACGTTTTGACCGCGTCTGCGCATTTTATGATCCGGCTCTTTCGGAATCCCTTCTTACCAGCAAATATATCGTTTCCCATGTCAGAACAGCGATTGAACAGCAGTATATCCGTGTCTACTATCAGCCTTTGATCCGGATTCTCTCCGGAAGACTGTGCGGGCTGGAGGCTCTGGCGCGATGGGACGATCCGGAATACGGCCTGCTTTCCCCGGCTGATTTCATTTCCATTCTGGAGGACGCGCATCTGATCCACCATCTGGATCTTTATATGGCGGAATGCGTCTGCCGGGATATCAGACGCATGCTGGACCGCGGTGATACGGTCGTTCCGGTTTCGATCAATCTTTCGAGACTCGACTTTGATCTCTGTGACATGCCTGCCTCCATTGACGAAATAGTCCGCAGATATGATCTTTCCCCGCAGCTTCTTGACATTGAAATCACGGAAAGCGCCCTGAGCGAAGCAGGGGATTCCCTGAAGCAGAGCCTGCAGAGTTTTCGAAACAGGGGCTATCGGATCTGGATGGATGACTTCGGCAGTCAGTATTCCTCTTTGAACACGCTGAAGGACTACGACTTCAATGTGCTGAAGATCGACATGACCTTCCTGTCCGGATTCAATGATCCCCAGCGCTCGGAAAAAACCAAGACCATTGTCCGTTCCGTTATCAACATGGCATCGGAACTCGGCATTCAGACTCTGTGCGAGGGTGTGGAAACAATGGAACAGCTGTTGTTTCTAAGAGACAGCGGCTGCGAAATTGCGCAGGGATTTCTCTTTTCCAAACCGCTGGCGATTGAGTTTTTCTATGAGCTGCCTTACGTCGCTGAAACAAAGGCCGACAGAGAATATGCGGATCAGATCGGACGCGTCAGCCTGTATTCCGACCATCCTCTCGGCGCAAAACACCAGGGTGTCATAGACGCTGGCCTTCAGCCGATGGCGATCTTTGAATACAGCGGGAAAACGCTGAAGGTTCTGGTCATGAACAGTGCCTTCAGAAGCTTTCTTCTCACGCTCGGCATTCCCGACACAGAAGACCTGAACCAGTTCTTCAACGCTTCCTACAGCCGTATCGCGGAGCGCCTGCAGCGGCTCGCGGACCGCTGTATTTCCAGTCATTCCGCTGAATACGCGGACATGGTCATCAACGGGGACTACTGCAATATTCAGATGTACGCCATCTCCTCCAATACGGAATCCGGCCGCAGCGCGCTGCTGGTGCGGGCTCTGAATGTGTCCCGCATGTCAAGCTATGTATCGGGAGGAATCAAGGACAAGGTTCTGCGTTCCGTCTATACCCTGTTTGAGCGGATTGACATTCTTGATTATCACAATGACGTATTCCTCAATGTATTCGAAGGACGCGGAAACATGCGCGGCACCTATGACAGCCTGCCGCTGCAGAAGGCATTGGAAGATATCTGCGCAGCCAACATCCACCCGGATGATGTGCCCCGCTTTCTGGAACTGTACAATATGAAAACTCTGCCGGAGCGTCTTCGAACCATGAAGACTTCCTTCCATGTGGCCATGTTCCGGCTGAAGGAGCCTTCCGGAGAATACAGCTGGCAGGCACTGATTCAGACCATTGTCATGCTCGATGGAAGAGACGTGGTTCTTTCTCTTGTCACGGACGGCAGCGGCTTCCTCGGACTGGATGATAATCCCAGTCCCCAGCAGAAGCCCGAAATGACCGGCACCTCCATGGTCATCCGGGAAAAGGAACTGTTTGAGTCCCTGATTCACTTCATTCCCTGCGGCGTCTTCTGGAAGGATGAAAACAGACGGTTCCTGGGTGCCAACCGGTATTTCCTCGACTTCTACGGTTTTCTTTCCGACAAGGATATTCTCGGCATGACGGATGAAGACATGGGCTGGCATGTGGACCCGGTTCCGTTCATGCGCAACGAAGAATATGTACTGGAAGGACATCCGGTATACAACATTGAAGGCTCCTGCATCATCCGCGGTCAGGATCACCGGATTGAAGCGAGCAAATTCCCGATCCGGCGCAATGGCAGAGTGGTCGGTCTCATCGGCTACTTCCGTGACTGCGGCATCAACGCCCCGGAAGCGGACAGCGGTCTGACGGATCCGCTGACCGGCCTGCTGAACGCGCAGGGCGCGATCGCTGCTTTTTCCCGCTACAAGCATACCTATCTCGAACAGAACAAGGATTTCTCCATCATGAGCGTGGATGTCGTTGACTTCGACTCCCTGAATCATACGATCGGTATCCAGGCCGCCAATGAAGTCCTGGTCCGGATTGCCGGCATTCTGATCTCCATTCTCGGAGATGACAGTGTCATCAGCCGGATCAGCGCAGACGAATTTGTGATTCTGCGTCAGGTCACTGACGCCATGGATCTTGTCCGGGATGAATATGAAATTGCCAGTGCCGTATCCTCCATCAGAACCGTATCCGGCTTACCGGTGTCGGTATCCGTCGCCGTGGAATCCATGCTGTATTCCCGTTATCGGCTGGCCCATCCTGAACCCAGCAGCGATCAAGGCAGATAAAAA
>CAMNFS010000117.1 GCA_946537255.1 uncultured Erysipelotrichaceae bacterium | reverse complement strand
AAAAAACTGCGCCAAATGTCAGCGGATTCGGAACTCGGATGGTTTTTCCTGTAAAATGACAGAGTGAAGGATAAACAGAATCATATGAGACTGAATGAACTGTCCGCAGGAAGCACTGCGGTCATTACAGCGGTAGAGGGATCGGGGAGCCTTCGACAGCACATTCTTGATATGGGCGCAGTCCCGGGAGTGGAGGTCACGGTCATCAAATTTGCGCCGATGGGCGATCCGATGGAGCTGCGTCTGCGGGGTTATCAGCTCACCCTGCGGCTTTCCGAAGCGGAGAATATTCTGGTTGAAAAAAGAGAACGATCGGAAAAGAAGGAAGAACCGGAACCGAAAAAGAAGATTCCCCATCCGGGTCTTGGGGAAAGCGGAAAGTTTCATCCCCGGGGAAGCGGGAATCCGCTTCCGGAGGGAACCGTTCTGCGGTTTGCGTTAGTCGGCAATCAGAACAGCGGAAAGACTACCCTGTTCAATCAGCTGACCGGCTCCCGCCAGCATGTCGGTAATTTTCCCGGTGTGACGGTAGAACGCAAGGAAGGAAAAATCCGCGGCTATGCCAATGCGGAGGTTGTGGATCTTCCCGGCATCTATTCCATGTCTCCGTATTCCCGGGAGGAAATTGTCTCAAGAGACTATGTACTCAGGGAAAAGCCGGAAGGCATCATCAATATTGTGGATGTGACGAATGTGGAGCGGAATCTGTATCTGACGATGCAGCTGCTGGAAATGAACATACCGACAGTCGTCGCATTGAACATGATGGATGAGCTGACCGGAAGCGGCGGCAGTGTGGATGTCAATGCGATGGAAGCGATGCTTGGCGTACCGGTAGTGCCGATCTCCGCCGCGTCCAGCCAGGGCATTGATGAACTGATCCGTCACGCGATCCATGTGGCAAAGTACCAGGAAAAGCCGCTGAAGCAGGATTTCTGTGATTCCGAGGATCATGGCGGCGCGGTCCATCGTTCGATTCATGCGGTGGAACATCTGATTGAGGATCACGCCCTGAAGGCGGATATTCCGATCCGCTTTGCCGCGTGCAAGCTGCTGGAAGGAGACCGGCTGATCCGGAATCAGCTGCAGCTCGATGAAAATGAGATGGAACTTCTGGATCATATTGTGCTGCAGATGGAAAAGGAACGCGGTCTGGACTGCAGCGCCGCTATCGCGGACATGCGCTTTTCGTTCATCGAACATGTATGCAATACCTGCATGCATAAGCCGGAAGAGATGAATGAACAGACCAGGAGTCTGGAAATCGACCGGATTCTGACGGGAAAATATACCGCGATTCCGATCTTCATTGCGATCATGGGGCTGGTGTTCTATCTGACCTTCAATCTGATCGGTGCCTTTTTCCAGGAACTTCTGCAGGCTGGTATAGATATGCTTGCGGCTGCTGTTTCGGACTACATGATCCGGGCAAATGTAAACCCGGTGATCCGGAATCTTGTGACCGGCGGGGTATTTGAAGGCGTTGGGTCGGTGGTATCCTTTCTGCCGATTATTGTGACCATGTTCTTCTTTCTATCGATTCTGGAGGACAGCGGCTATATCGCAAGAGTTGCTTTTGTCATGGACAAGCTTCTGCGCAGAATCGGCCTGTCCGGCCGCAGTATCGTACCGATGCTCATAGGATTCGGGTGCACGGTTCCCGCGGTTATGAGCACCCGTACGCTTCCGAGCGACCGGGACCGCCGGCTCACGATTCTGCTTACGCCGTTCATGAGCTGCACGGCAAAACTGCCGATCTACGGGTTCTTCATCAACGCGTTCTTTCCCGGTCATAAGGCTCTGGTCATGATTCTGCTGTATGTCTTCGGCATTGTGACGGGAATTCTTACGGCGCTTCTGTTCAAGAAGACCCTGTTCAAAGGCGAAGCGGTACCGTTTGTGATGGAACTGCCGACTTACCGGCTTCCGAGAATGAGGAATGTACTGTTTCTGTTATGGGAAAAGGCAAAGGATTTTCTGCAGAAGGCGTTTACGGTTATTCTGCTGGCTTCGATTATTGTCTATGTACTCAAGACGTTTGACTTCCGGCTGAATCCGGTTGCGGACGCGGAACAGTCCATTCTCGCGGGAATCGCGAGCCTTCTGGTTCCGCTGTTTCAGCCGATCGGACTGGGAGACTGGCGGATTGTGACCTCCCTGATCTCGGGATTCATGGCGAAGGAAAGCATTGTTTCGATTCTCGGCATGCTGTTTCAGTCCTCAGGCGGAGTAAACCAGGTACTGACAGTTCCCTCAGCGGTTTCTCTGCTGATCTATTCCCTGCTGTATACACCCTGTGTCGCGGCAGTCGCAGCGATCCGCAGAGAGCTGGGAAAGGGCTGGGCCTGGGGAATTGTCATCTGGCAGTGCGCGCTTGCCTGGGTGATCTGCTTTCTGATCTACCATGCCGCGCTGCTGGTAGTTTGAATATTACACAGGACTGGTTTGTTATTCATATCATAAGGAAAACAGGTCTCAGCCCTGCAGGAACTGGAAAGCTGTAAAAAAAGACAAGAAAAAACGGAGAATTTTTCCCGTCTCCTTCTAAAAGAGTAACAGAAGGAACAGACGAAGATGGGAAAGAAAGACACAACCGTAAAACTGCTCACAAAAGACAACG
The DNA here is from genome assembly GCA_946537255.1 of uncultured Erysipelotrichaceae bacterium. GTDB lineage: Bacteria > Bacillota_I > Bacilli_A > Erysipelotrichales > Erysipelotrichaceae > Bulleidia. The sequence continues at coordinate 674 of CAMNFS010000117.1, read as the reverse complement.
AGGTGTTCGCGGAGATTTTCAACAGATTTCTGTTCGGGGAAGAAGTTGTTGACCCGGCCGAACTCAGGGAGATGGACACAACGGAACTTGCGGCGATTGCGGAAAAAACGATTGTTGAACAGAAGTACAGAGATGTACTGAAAAAGGCGGAAGTAAAAACGGATAATAAGTTCGCGTATCTGCTGCTGGGAATAGAAAACCAATCGGAACTTCATTACGCGATGGCTGTCAGAACCATGCTGTATGACGCGTTGAACTATTTCGCACAGATAAGACAGGTCAAGAGAGAAATCCGCAAAGGCAGAAGATCCGGCTATTCCGACGCAGAATGGCTCGGCGGGTTTCCAAAAGGCCGGACGATCACGCCGGTAATCTCGCTTGTACTGTGCTGGAGCCCGGAAAAATGGGACGCTCCGAAAAGCCTGTATGAGATGATGGATCCGGATGTTGTCAGACGATACGGCAGGTGGATCGAAGACTACAAAATCAACCTTGTTTCCGTGCACGATCTGCCGGATGAGCTGCTTGAGACAAAGACAGAGATCGGTCTGGCACTGGAATTCTCAAAGTATTCGAATGATAATGAAAAGATCAGAGAGTATCAGAATGACAGACGCTTTGAAAACCGAAGCAACGAATTTGTCGCAACGATCAATGAAATGACCGGATCGAGA
>CAMNFS010000116.1 GCA_946537255.1 uncultured Erysipelotrichaceae bacterium | reverse complement strand
AACCTTCCGAGGAGACGGTTCAGGAGCCTACGACAGATCCTAACGCGGCGAATCAGGGAGAGAACAACGCAGATACTCCGCCCGCAGAAAACGTGAATCCCGGATAATCCGGACGGCTTTGAAAGAAACTATGCTGAATGAAAAGGACAGATCGACCATGATCTGTCCTTGTTTTGGATTGAGAAACTGTTTTAATCACTTTCCGGCAATCTCTCTGCCTGCCGAAAACAATGCTTCATTATAGTGGTCGGAAGAGAACCGGGACCGTGCATAAGCGCGCAGCTCCTGAATTGATTCCGGGATCTTTTTCGGCGTATTCAGCACAATGGCGCGCAGGGCATCCGTATCTTCAAACGGTACATATCTTCCGTAGGGTGCTTCTGCACAGGTGGGAATGCCGGAGATGTTGAATCCGCAGATCGGGGTTCCGCAGCTCATTGCCTCAAGACAGGTGTTCGGCTGTGTTTCCGCAAGGCTTGTACAGACAAAGAGATCTGCGGCGGAGTAGAACTGGGCAAGACGGTTCTGATCCTTTACATAACCGATCGGAATAAAGTTTGCAGGACATTCGGAAGGATTCCCGCGGAAGCCGACATGCACGAAGATGAGTTCCGGATCCGAAAGACATTTGCGGGCAAGCTCCAGATAATACTTTCCGCCTTTGCGGATACTTGGATACGGGCAGACATTCAGGACGACCTTTTTGTCATCGGAAATGCCGAGCTCTTTTTTCAGTGCAGAAGGGTCTCTTGGATAAAAGAGATTTTCCTGATCCACCGCTTCATCGACAGGAAAGATAGGAAATGAATTCAGCAGGGAGGATCCTCTTGCCTTGGCGGCGGTGTAGGGAACCCCGACAAAGCCGATGGTCTGATTCCGGTACGCACGTGCTTTTTTCTTCTGAAGCACGGCAGAGGTGTCAAACCATAAGCTGATCGGATAATCCTTCTTATGCGGACACGCGCCGCAGGTGCCCTTGTATTTGTCGCAGTCATAGGAGAATGCACAGGCACCGGTCATGGAATACTCATCCCACATGATCTGAATGACGGGGATCTGTTCGCTGCGCAGAATATCATACAGTTTATAGATGTTTATATAGTGGCCGTGCAGATTGCCGAGATATGCCACATCCGGATGAAAACTGCGGATCAGAGATTCTGCCTTTCTGGTCGCAAGCGGAGAGAAACACCCGTTCATGCCGGTGATCCGTCCCAGCGCGTTATGGACCTTGCCTTCAAGGTCCGAAGACAGCCGGACCAGACCCGGGTCATCAGAAAGCGGTCCGTGACCGTAAAGCATCAGGACTTCATGGTTTCCTTGAAGCAGAAAGGTACGGAAGTTATGCATCAGCTTTCCCGTGCTTTCCTGATTGTAAAATGTATTGATCAGCAGAACCCGCATGGTTTATCTCCTCATACGGCACGGATGAAGAAGTGCCGGACAACGTTATTATAGCCGATGGAGCGATGATCCATATGCGGACTGGCAGAGGGGCATACAGATAGGCGTCGAGAAAACGGGCGGAAAACGGTATAATTCTGTTGAGAATCAAGCGAAAAAGAAAATCAGCCGGGGAAACGAGATGATTCTGCCCGGCATGCAGGAGGCTTTCATGACAGAAAAAAAGACATGGCTGGTCGATGTGCCGGTACAGTTCAATATCTGGATCCGTCCGGAATGTCAGAGGCGCCAATGGGAAGTGATCAAGGAGGTGCGTCCCAGCATTCTCTTTGTTGTTTCCGACGGCGGCCGGAATGAAGAAGAGTGGGCTCTGATCCGGCAGAACCGGGAAATGATCGATACGGAGATCGACTGGGAATGTGACGTGCACCGGCTTTATTCTGACAAGAACAACGGCATGTATCAGAATATGAAAGCGGCCTACGAATATATCTGGGACCGCGTTGACCGCTGCATCTTCATGGAAGATGACAATGTTCCTTCGAAAAGCTTTTTCACATTCTGCCGGGATCTGCTTGAAAAATATAAGGACGATACCCGGATCTCGCTGATTTCCGGCCTGAACCTGCTGGGAGACTATGACCGGCCGAGTGCGGACTATTTCTTCTCGCGTTCCTGCCATGTATGGGGCTTTGCGACCTGGAAGCGCGTCTATCAGAATTATTACAACTTCAATTACGGAAAAGACCCGTATATCATGGATCTTCTCCACAAGGATCTTGGAAACAATTCCTCCATGCGCCGCATCATGGATGCCTATGCCGTTCAGGAATACTATCAGGGGCATATCGCATTCGATGAATTCTTCCTGGAATTCAGCTTCTATGCCTACCATCAGCTGGCAATTATTCCGACGAAGAATCTTGTATCCAATATCGGTGCGACCGAGGATTCCGCGCATTTCACAAAGCTGGAAGATCAGCCGAAGGAGATGCAGGAAATCTTCAATATGAAGACGCACGAATATACCGGAGAACTGAAACATCCGGAATACATCGTGCCGGATTATTACTATGACCGGCGCGTCCATGAAATCTATGCGGATATCGGATGGCCGAAAATCAAGCGTCAGATTGAGCGGAAGTACATCTATATCAAATCCGGAAAGAATATTCTGGAAGGCGCAAAACGGATTCTGAAGCGACGGGCTGCACGGAACCGGGAATTTGAAAAATAGCATCTGCGCAGTCATTTGGATATTAACCGCTTAATGGTAGAATAGGAGCGGCTGAAGGAGTCAAACAGATGAAAGGTATTATTCTTGCGGGGGGAAGCGGAACCCGCCTGTATCCTTTAACAAAGGTCACATCAAAACAGCTTTTGCCGGTTTATGACAAACCGATGATTTATTATCCGCTGAGCACACTGATGCTGGCGGGGATCCGGGATATCCTGATCATTTCCACACCGCAGGATCTGCCCAACTTTGAGCGTCTGCTCGGAGACGGCAGCCAGTTCGGCGTGTCCTTCTCATACAAGGTTCAGGAAGTGCCCAACGGGCTTGCGCAGGCATTTGTGCTCGGTGAGGAGTTCATCGGCGGGGATGATGTGTGTCTGATCCTCGGTGACAATATCTTCTATGGAAACAAGTTCGGAACGATGTTAAGAGAGAGTGTTGCCAATACGGTAAATACCCATCATGCGATGATCTTCGGACAGTATGTAAATGACCCCGAGCGGTTCGGCGTTGCGGAGTTCGACCATAACGGAAAGGTGATTTCCCTCGAGGAAAAGCCCGAACATCCAAAATCCAACTACGCGGTTGTCGGTCTTTACTTCTATGACAACCGGGTCGTGGAATATGCTAAGCAGCTGAAGCCCTCTGCCCGGGGAGAATATGAGATCACCGATCTGAACAAGGTCTATCTTGAAAAGGGAGATCTCGACATCACGGTCTTCGGCCGCGGGTTTGCCTGGCTTGACACCGGCACGGTGGAATCGCTGTCCCGGGCTGGCGAATACGTAAAGATGGTAGAGGAAGTACAGGGCATCAAGATCTCCGTACCGGAGGAGATTGCCTATTACAACAACTGGATCGATGA
>CAMNFS010000115.1 GCA_946537255.1 uncultured Erysipelotrichaceae bacterium | reverse complement strand
GTCGTTGCCGGTTCTACAGGAGCTGTCACTCGACAGTTCCTTTTTTTCGTTTCTTCCCTTTTTTTCTCTCTCCTGTGTCCCGCTCTCCTGCTTTAATGAGATAATGATATGGAGTATTCCGAAGATCTTATGTCTTTGGAAAAGCCCATCCTTCTTTGTAAAAAAGTAAGGTTTGGTATGATTCACTTTCAGCAGTTATCATCAGAAAGCGTATTGATATGAAAATCAGAACATCAGAACTCTGTCTCAAATGCGGAGAAGAAACTGTACCGGGAAGCAGGATATGCCCCTTCTGCGGTGCGCCTTTGCCGCGGTTCAAAGAACAGACGGATCAGGTTGTTTCCATTGAACCGGAACAGTCTTTGGATCAGACAAAGGAACAGATCGTACCGGTGCATCACTGGGTCCGCATGGTTGTGGCTGTAGGTGCTGTACTTCTTGCGGTGATCTTTCTGTTTCTGCGTCTGACACAGGCTCCCGGCAGTCAAAACGCCAGCGGAGAGCCTCAGATTGTTTTCCATGGGAACAATTCATCCGGAACCAGTCAGCAGAATGAGAATCCACCTGTCTCATGGAAGGATCTTCTGAATGTTCTTGAGCTTTATGATGAGAAGATGATTTCCATCGGAGACTGTGATGCACAGATTACGGACCTTGATTCTGACGGGCTGCCGGAACTTCTGATAGCAGTAAATGATTCTGATCCGGAAAGAATTTTCTGCTGTGTAAGAAACGGGAAGATTTCAGAATACAGGACAGAAGGAAATGGAAGAGTCCTTTTTCAGCCTGATACGCATCGGGCAATGGTAGAGCATTCCCTGATCAATCAGGAAAACAGGGACGAAATAATCGAACTGAAGGATACTGGATTTGAACGGATTGCGGCAGGGACTGTTTCTTCCGATGGATCGGCAGTGCTGAATGAAAAGAAATGTTCGAACAGTGAAAGCTATGAAAAAGAACTGAAGAAGTTCTTTGATACAGACCGCGCCGTATCTGCGGAGCCCGTTGGGGATCATGAGAAGGTTTTTGCGGCATCGACGGAGATCTGTGTGGATCTTTATCTGAAAAATCTTTCTGAGGATCCTTCTTTTCAGATGAATGATTATGCGTGGCTTTCGGATACGGGGGAGATTGTGGTATTCGAAGACGACGGCAGTGTTGTACGGTATCTTCCGGATGAACATCTTCAGAAACGCACGGTTCTTCATTCGGATATGAAGATCAATGTCACAGAAAAAGAGAAGGAAGAATCTGAAACTTATGTACAGAATGGATCTCTGCTGACGCTGAATCAGGAAACGGATCACAGCGCAAAGAGTTTTGAACTGGTTCATAGAGCGAATGCGGATTCTGAAGAATATGATGTAAAGAAGCGGATTTCCAGGTATATCGGTCCGTATGTCTTTCTGTGGAAAGGAAATGAGAATCTTTCCGAAAACACATCTGAAAGACTCGATGACCTGATTCTTCTGCCGGTTTCAAAACGGAAGGATCTGATTCTGTCAGAAGAAACCGTGCCGTCAGAATCGGATCCGGTACAGGAAGCCAAAATGGCGGAACATTCTGTTCATGTGATGGTAGAGGATCTGAATATCCGGGAAAAACCGGACCGCCAGTCGAAATCGCTCGGTCATGCGGAACTGGATGGACGGTATACGCTGTTTGAAGAAGTGGATGACGGCACTTATACCTGGTATCGGATCGGTGAAGCGATGTGGATTGCCAATAACGGAGAATGGGTGGAAAAGTACGCAAACGAACCGGATGATCGGGCGTGGCTGCAGTTTGAAAAGTCTCAGTACACCATCAAGACCGGTGAGACGGTAATTCTGAAGCTGCACTTTGAAAGAGGACGTGAGTTTCCGGAAGGATATGGAACGGATGATATCGGAGTTTCTGTTTCAGGCAGGGAAGAAATCCTGCAAACGGAAAACCCGGATGTCAGTCAGCAGTATGAAAAAGGCCTGGTGCAGATCGCGGTGAAGGGAATCAGGCAGGGAAAGACGGTGGTGACCGTTCAGGAAGGATTTTTCCATGCCAGCACCGAAGTTGTTGTGAAAGAATGAAAGACAGTCTCTTGTCCTGAGCAGGTGCGGCAGGCGGTACAGGAGATGAGGGGATTTTTATGTTTATGTGGTATTACATTGGGACATTTCTGGCTTCGTTTTTCCTGACGATTGTGTATGCGGCCAGGTGGAATAAACGGTTTGATATCTATCTTACCCTGATCTTTACGATGATTCCGTTAGTGAATCTCGGAAATGCCATGATGGGGCTTGCCAAAGTTCTGGAAGAAGCACTTCTTGCCCAGCGGATTATCTATATCGGCGGGTGTTTTCAGATTTTTTTCATCATGCTTAACATCTGTTCGCTCTGTCAGATAGAGATTTCCAAGTCGGTCAAGACCATCGCTCTTCTGATTCTGTCTGTTCTTTATCTGTTTGTTCAGACCATCGGATATTATCCTTTTTTCTACTCGCGTGTGTCATTTGAAATTATCGATGGTCATGGCGTCCTGCACCGCACTTATGGTCCGGTCCATGCCGTGTTTGTCGCTGCGGTAATCCTGTGTTTTGCGATCAGCGTCGGCGCCATCATCTATTCCTATTTCAAGAAAAAACAGGTATCCAGGAAAATCCTGATCCTGCTTTTCCTGCCGGAGTTCGTCTCCTTTTTCTGCTATTTCGGACAGAAGCTTTTTGGATTGAACTTTGAACTGATGCCGGCAAGCTATGTCTTCGCGCAGATCATGTATCTGATGATAGCTCAGAGGATCTGTCTGTATGATGTCAGTGATACAGCAGTGGATTCATTGATCAAGGGCGGTGAGGTCGGCTTTATTTCCGTAGATCTGCAGGACAGGTATCTAGGAAGCAGTGAAACGGCAAAAAAGATCTTTCCTGAGCTTCTCGAACTGACGGTGGATCATCCGATCCAGGAAAACGAACAGATTCAGAAATTACTGCTTTCCCATCTGGATTCCTTCCGGGAGAACGAAGAAAACAATCTGTTCTATTATCAGCGGAGTGAAAATGAACCGATTTATGCGGTAAGCATTCAGCCTCTGTATAACGAGAACCGGAAAAAAGGGTATCAGTTTCTGATCGAGGATGATACGGAAAATCAGAAATATATCGCTCTGATCAATTCCTACAACAGTGATCTCGAAGCGGAAGTGGCAAAGAAAACGGAAAACCTCATCAGCATGCATAACCGGCTGATTCTCAGCATGGCGGCGATGGTGGAAAGCAGGGATAATTCCACCGGCGGACATATCAAGCGGACCAGTGAAGGAGTTCGGATTCTGGTGGAAGAAATGAAAAAGCATATTGAAAATCATGTGTCCGAAACTTTCTTTCAGAATCTCATCAAAGCGGCACCGATGCATGATCTCGGTAAAATTGCGGTAGATGATGCGGTGCTGAGAAAACCGGGAAGATTTACTCCGGAGGAATTCGAGAAGATGAAAGCACATGCGGCGGAAGGCGCAAGAATTGTTCATGAAATTCTGCAGGACACGGATGATGAGTTCTTCCGGATGATTGCGGAAAATGTAGCACATTATCATCATGAGCGATGGGATGGAAGCGGCTATCCGGAAGGCCTGAAAGGAGAGATGATTCCGAAGGAAGCAAGGATCATGGCGATTGCGGATGTATATGATGCCCTTGTCAGCAAGCGGGTTTACAAGGACGCGATGTCTTTTGAAAAAGCAAATCAGATCATCATGGAAGGGATGGGAACGCAGTTCGACCCGAATCTCAGGCAATATTATGTCAGTGCCCGTCCGGCACTGGAGGCCTATTACAGCAGTCTGGAAAGCAAATGATGAAAAGACAGGAAGCTTTCCGCAGGATCGCAGGAGATAATCAAAAGCCATGCATGAAAAATGGCGGAAAACAGCAGGGAGGAGACAGATCGGATCTGGCT
>CAMNFS010000114.1 GCA_946537255.1 uncultured Erysipelotrichaceae bacterium | reverse complement strand
GCTGCCCGAAGAATTCTGCCAGGCAGTGAAAGGTTTTCTGCATCCATAAAACCAGAAAACAGACATACAGATCCAGTCGATCGGGATACCTGTTGGCAAGAAATCTCGGAAGATATATTTTGATTTTTCTGGCGATTGAATACGATGATTCGAAGGAGATACACATGAACTGGGAGTATTCCTGTGGAGCGGTCGTTTTCACCAGGGAAAACGGGCACATCCTTTTTGCCATTGTGCAAGAACAGTCCGGAGCTTACAGTTTTCCGAAAGGGCATATGGAAAGCAACGAAACAGAAATGGAAACTGCACGCCGGGAGATATTGGAAGAAACAGGTTTGAATCCTGATTTTCTGCCTGGTTTCAAGGCTGAGGATGAATACGATCTCGCAGAAAAGCCTGGTACACGAAAACGGGTTACTTATTTTCTCGCAGAATATAAAAATCAACCGCTCGTTCCCCGGCAGGGAGAAATCCGGAGAATTCAGCTTCTTCCCTACGATGAGGCCCTCTCTTGTTTTGAACACGAAGGAACAAAATCTGTTCTGACCAAGGCACAGACGTTCCTGACAGAGCAATCAGAAAACAGCTGATGACAAGGAACCTCGGCAGATATATTTTGAAATTGTTGGTTATCAACAAACCGAAATTTGCGGAGGAAAGCAGAACATGCACGATGAGATCATCGCTTTGCCAAAAGAGAAGTGGAAAGGCACGGCTATCCCCCTGACCACCAGAAGCGACAGTTATTACGACATTGAGATAAACCCGCTCACCCGTGAAGGATGCACCGTCTCCATTGTCCGGAAACCCGCGGAAAAGGAGCTTGTTCATACGCCGGAGGAATATGATTTCCCGGATTCACTTTATCAGGATCATTGGGAGGGAGCGGAAGCCTACGGTGTTGTGAGTGATGCCGGTGAAATGATGGCTTGTATCGAAGTATGCCCTGAGGAATGGTCAAACAGACTCATGGTTACAGAACTATGGGTATGTGATGCGCTTCGGGGGAAAGGTATCGGAAAAAGACTGATGGATAAAGCAAAGGAAGTTGCTCTTAAGCAGAAAAGGCGTGCCATCATTCTGGAAACGCAGTCCTGCAATACAAATGCAATCGGATTTTATCTTCATCAGGGATTTGAACTGATCGGGTTTGATACCTGCTGCTATACGAACAATGATATAGGCCGCAGGGAGGTCCGGATCGATCTTGGATACTTTTTCCACAGAGAAGGGCGCAGAAGGTAGTGCGCAATTCAGAAAGTGATGCTCGCAAATTCCATTTTCCCAGGATGACCGGATGGCTCTGCGAAGCAGATAGCAGACAGGGAATATGAATAACACGGCCGTAACAGACCGGTCTGCTGCGAGCAGACCCCTGACGTCTGGCGGACACATGCCGGCGGAATTCAGGAACAGAAAATGTGGAAACATACGGAGGCGAATATCGTGTTTTATCCGGTGGATGACCTGAGAGATGACGTGATCTGTCTGCAGCTGGATCATACCTGTGACGCGCAGCCGGAAAAGCGCTGGCTTCCGGCGTATTATTTCCATATATGTCTTCTGGACGGCACGAAAGTCGGGTACTGTGATCTGCGCATCGGCCACAATGATAAGACGTATATCGGCGGGAACATTGGATACCGCGTTGATGAAATGCATCGCGGGCATCATTACGCCGCCAGGGCCTGCGCGCTTCTGTTCAGACAGGCGCAGAAGCATCGTCTGGCCTATGTGATCATCACCTGCGATCCCGCCAATCATGCGTCAGCCCGCACCTGTGAGCTGGCAAACGGCCGGTATCTGGAAACGGCACCGATTCCGGAAGACAATGAAATGTATGCCGAAGGTAAACGGCAGGTCATGATCTGGCGGTTTGATTTCAAATTCAGTGAGTTCCTGTCCGCTGCCGCACGGATCAACGAAGAACTGCGGGTATCCCCGCTGCTGTTTGGCTCTCTGGGGCTTGAACAGCGGCTGGGTATCTCCCTGAATTCAGACGATATCGATGTTCTTCTGCCGGAACGATTCCTGAACGCCGGCTGGCAGAAGATGATCTCCATGATGAATAAGCTGGGATATACGCTCCAGGACGAAGAAGAACATGAGTTTGTGAAAGGAGATTTTCGGATTGCCTTTGCATCCATGGAAAATCTCGAACCGTTCGCCGGTGTGGACCTGAAAGGCATTCCGCTAATCAGGGAACAGGGCACCAGCTATTATCTGCTGGAACTGCCGGATTATCTCAGGGTCTATGAAGCGTCATCCAGGGATGGCTATCGGAAGAATGTGAAACACAAGCAGGACCAGCAGAAAATCAATCTGATTCTGAAAGCGATGCAGGAGGAAAACGGTCATTGATTGAATTTCACAGAACCACCGAAGAAGAAAAATATGAAATCTGTACCTGGCAGTATGATGGCGAGTATGCCATCTACAACAATCCGCCGTATGCTGAGCAGGTAAAACTGCACCGGGGATTTGCCAACCCGAAAAACAATTTCTATTCATGCACGGATGAGGGCAGACTTATCGGATACATCAATCTGATCGAAGAAGAGACAGAGGTCTTCTTCGGCATCGGCGTGAATCCTGATTTCTGCAGTCAGGGATATGGTCAGCAGATGAGCCGGAAAGCATGTGAACTGTCGCACCGGCTGTATCCCGGAAAGCCGGTTTATCTGGAAGTGCGGACATGGAATATGCGCGCTGTCAGATGTTATGAGAAGGCCGGCTTCCATATCGCCGGCGGCCCGATTACGCAGACAACGCCTATAGGTGAAGGCACATTCTTCCGCATGGTCGCGGACTGAGTGACGAAAAGCGGGAAACCGCCGAGTGAAACCGGTATTGAACGAAGCTGATCCATTTTCCGTTCAGCTGTGCTTCAGCCTTTCCGCTTTTGGAGGAATCATCATGAACAATGGTCAGGAAAACATGATCATCAGAAGAGCAGCGGAAGACGATGTCTGGCAGATTGCCGACATCCTTGTGGAAGACTGGAAAACGGCCTACCGCGGCATCATCGACAGTGAGTATCTGGATTCCATGAGCGTGGAAGAACGGTACCGGCGGGAACTATCCCGGTATCGGATCTACAGGGTCGCTGCAGCTGAAAAGGAAATCCTGGGTTTTACCTGGAACGAGATGACCGATGATGAAGATTCGGACTGCGAAATCATTGCCTTATATGTTCGCTATGGTAAAAGAAAAAGCGGAATCGGAAGGGCGCTGTTCCGTGATTCCGTGGAAATATTCAGGGCTGCGGGCAGGAAAAACATGATCATCTGGTGTCTCAGGGATAATGCCGAAGCCCGGAAGTTCTATGAGAAAATGGGCGGGACAGTGTATAAAACCGGCACTCATCCATGGGGCAGCCGGGAGTACGATATGATCTCCTATCTCTATCAGCTGGATGAACTGCCATTGGAACGGTAACCCGGGATCTGGTGAGGTGTGAAAGGCATGCGGTATCAGGAATATGGACTGCAGCAGAAGGAAACCATCCTTTTGCTGCACGGCGGCGGATTATCATGGTGGAACTATCGGGAGGCGGCGGAACTTCTTCAGAAGGAATACCACATCATTCTGCCCATCCTGGACGGACATGCCGGAAGCGACCGTCCCTTTACGACGATTGAGGAAAATGCCTCCGAGATCATTTCCTTTATCGATAAGTACATGAATGGCTCAGTGCTTCTGATCGGCGGTCTTTCGCTCGGCGGGCAGATTCTGCTCGAAATGCTGTCGCAGCGCAAAGATATTTGCTCCTTTGCTCTGGTCGAGAGTGCATCCGTCATTCCATCAAAGCTGACCAGTGCACTGATTGCTCCGACTTTCGGCACCAGCTATGGACTGATCAGGAATCGAAGCTTTGCCAGGTTGCAGTTCCGGTCACTGCACATGAAAAACGAACTATTTGAAGATTATTACCGGGATACCTGCCAGATACGGAAACAGGACATGATCGCTTTTCTCAAGGCAAGCACGTCCTATGC
>CAMNFS010000113.1 GCA_946537255.1 uncultured Erysipelotrichaceae bacterium | reverse complement strand
TTTATTCTTGCGGCTGAACTCCTCATCCGACTGGGTCAGATAGATAATTCCCTGAATGAGTCCCACCAGTCCGGGAATGCCTGTCCAAAAGAACAGAATGGAGAGAATGCCCTGCCAGATTTTTCCCAGATAGAAATCATGCACGCCGAGTCCGCCGAGAAGAATCGCAAGAATTCCTGCCGCGATCTTGGAACGGACCGGCCAGTCAGGATTGCCTTCCACCTGCGCTCCGTAGCTCTGGTAGCCGGAAGAAATATTTGCCTTGTCCTTTCCCTTGTAATCGTAGGTATGCCGCTGATATTCCCGGTAAGGATCCGTGTCGTACTTCTGAACCGGATCCACCGCCGGTTCCTGCGTTTCTTCAAACACAGGTTTTTGGGAAACCTGTTCATACTGAACATTTCCCGATGTCTTCCGGGTCGTATAACTGGAGTAGTCAATATCCGGCTCGTCATCTCTGAGGCGTGCCCCGCAGCTTTCACAGAATTTCGCAGCGTTTTTTACAGGCTCGCCGCAGTTCGGACAGAAATATGCCATATACGGTCTTTCCTTTCCTCAGTCTGTGAGCTTCGTTCCGCAATCCGGGCAGAATTTTTCCTTGCCGGTGAGCTTTCTTCCGCATTTCGGGCAGACAGGCTCCGCGGCTGCCGCAAAGCTTGTACCGCATTCACTGCAGAAAGCCGCGTCCTCACTGCACAGGTTTCCGCACTTCGGGCAGACTTTCTTGCCGTCTTCCGGTACGGAACGTGCCGGTGTCTGTTCCACCGGTTCGGTTCCAAGATAATCCGCGATGAAGGAGAAAATCTCATTCGGCAGGGTCATCTGGCGGACCGCACCGATGCCGGAAGTGATCAGAAGCGGCTGGAAGAACAGCGATCCGGCTGCGGCAATGCCAAGCTTTTCAAGCCATTTCTCCGTTCCGATCTCAACGATCACATCATTGTCAATCTGAAACAGATGTACGGTTACCGCTGCGTCAAGACCGAGATACTTTGTCCATTCCGCGCTGGCGTCTCCCTTGCACTGAACAATGTATCCGTCCTTTGTGCGCATGGTCTGTGTAATCATATTCTTCTTTACATCGAGAAACTCTGATAACGCATAGGCCACATTCTGCACCGACGCAGTTCCAAGTGTAAATGTCTTTGTAACAGTCAGATTCTTATCGAATTCCATGGTAATACCTCACTTTCTGAATTCATTTAGATTATATACATATCCACCATTCCCTGCCACATGACTTTCAGGGGATATGTACACGCAGGTTTCCTGCCTGCCCTTTTATTGTACGACACTTTCGCGGAAGAACCACATCCCGGCATTACAAAAAAAGAACCGGACATTTCCGGCTCTTCTTCAGAACTGATTTACTTCGCCATGGCTGCGACTTCCGCCGCAAAATCCTCGGTCTTCTTTTCAATGCCTTCGCCGACCTTATATCTGACAAAGCACACAACCTCTGCGCCCTTTTCCTTCAGATACTGGCCGACCTTCTTGTCCTGATCCAGGAAGAAGATCTGATCCACGAGGCAGAGCTCCTCGAGATTCTTGGAAAGACGGCCTTCCACGATCTTTTCCTTCACATTGGCAGGCTTGTTTGCCATGGCCGGATCGTTGTTCATCTGCTCGAGGAGAATCTCCTTTTCGTGAGCGATGACATCCGCAGGCATTTCATCCCGGCTGACATAGGTCGGAGCCATGGACGCAACCTGCATCGCCATTTCCTTGGCAACCTGCGCGTCCGCGCCCTTCAGGACCGTCAGCGCGGAAATCTGTCCGCCATTGTGCATGTAAAGGCCGAATACCTCGTCATCCTTCTTTTCAACCACTGCGAAGCGGCGGAGCTTGATCTTCTCACCGATGATCGCGGTCGCGTTGATGAACTGGTCATTCAGTGTTCCATCGCCGACATTGACCGCAAGAGCCGCATCAACATCCGCCGGATTGGATTCCTTGATGGCTGTGACCGTCTGCTCGAGAAGCGCGAGGAACTTGTCATTCTTTGCGACAAAGTCGGTCTCAGAGTTGATCTCGACAACCACTGCCTTGTTTCCTTCCGCAACGACTCTGGAAAGACCTTCCGCTGCCGTACGGCCTTCCTTCTTCTCCGCCTTGGAAATACCCTTCTTGCGGAGCCAGTCCTTCGCGGCGTTCATATCGCCTTCACACTCTGTCAGAGCCTTCTTGCAGTCCATCATTCCAGCGCCGGTTTCATCACGGAGCTGCTTTACCTGTGCTGCTGTAATTGCCATTATTCTGCCGCCTCCTTTGCGGTTTCCTTTACTTCTGCGGGAGCTTCCGCCTTCGGTGCACCAGCGTTTCCGCGGGCAACATTGTTGCGGTTGTTGTCACGGCGGAAGACACGGCGCTCACCGCTCTGACCGTCACGGTTGAAGCGGCTTCTGTTCTGCATCTGCTGGCGGCGCTCTTCATAGCGCTGACGCTTTCTGCGCTCATATTCCGCAGCCTGCTGTTCGACATTGATCATGACATCCTTCATCGTGATGTCTTCAACCGTCTCATCCTCCTGATGCGCGAATTCAAGAACGTTGCCCTTTGCTTCGCAGATCGCATCAGCGATGACACCGACCATCAGAGTGATGGAACGGACCGCGTCATCGTTTGCCGGAATCGGATAGTCTACGGTAGTAGGATCCGCATTTGTATCAATCAGGGCAAATACCGGGATATGAAGCTTGCGGGCTTCGTCCACAGCGTTGTGCTCTTCAATCGGGTCTACAACAAACAGCGCATCCGGAAGCTTCTTCATTTCCTTGATTCCGCCGAGGAAGTTTTCCAGACGTTCCTTTCTCTTAAGGAGAACAGACTGTTCCTTCTTCTTATAGACATTGATGGTTCCGGAAGTTTCCATTTCCTCAATCTCAAGCAGTTTCTTGACGGACTTCTGAATGGTGCGGAAGTTGGTCAGAGTACCGCCGAGCCATCTCTGGTTGACATAGAAGGAACCGGAACGCAGAGCTTCCGCAAGAATCGGAGCCTGAGCCTGCTTCTTGGTACCGACAAAGAGCACCTTTCCGCCATTCTCAGTGATTTCCTTCAGCTTTGCGTAGGCAACGTCCAGCTGTTCCTGGGTCTTTGCCAGGTCGATGATGTAGATACCGTTTTTGCTGGTATAGATGTACGGACGGAACTTCGGGTTCCATTTGCGGGTCTGGTGTCCGAAATGGACGCCATTCTCGAGCATTTTCCTCATGGAGACAACAGTCATTTTTTCTTTTACCTCACTTTCCGTTGTTATCCGCCACAGGTTCGAACCGGATCAACATCTCCCTGCCTGTCCATTCCGGCAGAGTATGCACGGGAACCGGAATCCCCTGTGTGAGTATTACACCCGCACAAAAAAACACGAGTGCTTTCAGATCATATCACAGACAGGCTCCCGTGTTAAGAAAGAATTCAAGAGTTTTCAGGCTTTTTTTGAATGCGGATGAGCGGAATCGACGGCAGCCTTGAGCCGGTCGGCGGTCACATGGGTATAAATCTGGGTGGTGCTCAGATTTTCATGTCCGAGCAGTTCCTGAACCACTCTCAGATCCGCGCCGTTATCCAGAAGATGCGTCGCGAAACTGTGCCGGATCATATGCGGATGCACATGCACGGACAGTCCGGCGTCAATCCCCGCCTTCTCGCAGATATTCTGTATGGAACGGGTACTGAGCGGCTTTCCTTTCCGGTTGAGAAAGAGAATATCATTCTCCTCCTGAGCAAATACGGGACGGGCGTCCTTCAGATACAGCCGGATCAAAGCCGCGCATCTTCCATAGAAAGGAACCATGCGCTCCTTGCTTTCCTTGCCAAGTACGGTAAGCAGCCGTTCCTCCAGACGGATTCTTGATACCTGAAGGCCGGCACACTCGCTGACCCGCAGTCCGCAGGCATACATGACTTCGATCACGCACCGGTCCCGGATACCGGCCGGGTCCGTAAGATCAAAGGTGGAAAGCATCGCCTCCATCTGATCAAAGGTCAGAAATTCCGGCAGCTTGCGGCGCTGGGCGGAGACATGAAAGTTGCGCACCGGATTGTTTTCGATTCCTTCATAGCGGTTGGCATAGCGGAAGAAGGAGCGGATACTGGAAAGATTACGGGCATAGGAACTGCTTGAAAGCGGAGTCCCGCCGATGTCGCCGCTGCGCAGTCTCATGACATACTCGGTGATGACTGTCTTGTCCACCTTTTCCAGAGATCGGATCTTCTCATCCTCCAGATAGCCGAGAAACCGTTCAAGATCTCTGCGGTAGGCATCCTCCGTATCCGCCGAACCGGTTCGGGAAAGCCGCAGATGATCGAGAAAGCGGTCCAGCATTTCATCATAGCCGGCCATCTTTCATCTCCCGTATGATCGCCAGAGACTGTCTGGCATACGCCTCCTTGCGGTCTTTTTTCTT
>CAMNFS010000112.1 GCA_946537255.1 uncultured Erysipelotrichaceae bacterium | reverse complement strand
CTGAGATCATCGATCGCATAAGAAAACGGCAGCTCATGAACTGCCGTTTCGTATTTTCAGCTGTCGTGATTCTGGATCGAAACCGAAATCAGACGGTAGGCGAACTGAGATGGCCCGTATGCCGCGACTCCGAATACCGCGCCGGTAAACCGTTTTCCCATCTGAATGCCTTCATCACACAGGTAATAGACATTGTCCAGTGTTTCCGTGTGCAGTACCGTACCTGATGGAGAAGAGAGGGTGAAGGTACGGGAAAGACCTTTGGTTTCCACTTTGAACAGATAGCGGTTTTCCAATACCGGCAGTTTCTTCAAAGCGTGATGGATGGAATCTGTTCCGATGTGTTCACAGACGCTGCAGCAGATTCCTTTCTTTTCGGAAACCATCAGGGAAACCCAGGTATTCTCATCGTAATAGCAGACGATTCCCGCTTCCTGTCCTTCCTGAAGAGGCGGAAGTTCCAGAACGGCTTCAAAGGTGAAGCAGAAGTTCTCCTGACGGTGCAGAAGCAGATTCCGGCTGTCAACAGAAGAAAGGGGAGCAGGGGAGGAAAGCAGACGGATGCCATCGTCTTCCGGCACGACTGCGCCAGGTTCCGGTTCCCGGGGAGTCATCCAGCCCCGGGGCCATATCCCTCTGTGAAATCCATCATCGCAGGATTCTGGTATCCAGTCTTTGAGAGGCTTTGGAGAAAGCGCGGAAGGACCCTGGAGAAAGTTTACAAGGGGCCAGCCATCCTCTGTCCAGTGAATCGGATCAAGAGCGGTTTCCCGTCCCAGCATGCTGTACTTTCCTTCCAGACTGCGGCCGCAGAGGTATACCATGTACCAGCGTCCGTCTGCGGTCATGACTGGCTTTCCATGGCCGCACCGCTGGATCCCGGCTTCGGGATCATTCTGGCGCATGATCGGGTTATAAGGACATGGCTCATAGATCCCCATCAGTTCTCTGCTTCGGGAAACGGTGATTCTGTGACCGGGACCGGTACCGCCTTCCGCAAGAAAGAGGTAGTAATACCCATCCTTTTTCAGAAGGTGAGGGCCCTCCGGGGCGTGTTTCTGACTCCCGTAGTACAGCATGCGTGCTTCGGAAATCTTTTCCGTGCAGTCAGAGGATAATTCAAAGATTCTTGCCCCGCGGTTCAGCAGCATGTAATGCCTTCCGTTTTCATGAAAGATGGAAGGATCAATTCCATCCTCTTCAATAAAGACCGGCCGGCTGTAGGGCCCCTCCGGTTTATCGGAAGAGACAATCATCTGCCGGCGATACACGGGTCCGGTATCGTTATAGCGATAGGTAGCGGTGATATAGAACCGCCCGTTGTCATAACTGATATCCGGCGCCCAGTAGCCCCGCCCGCCTTCGAGGGTTCCCAGCTGTGACCATTCGGGATTGGTAATGGCATGGCCGATGATTTCCCAGTGCACAAGATCACGGGAATGGGAGATCGGGATGCAGGGGAAGAAGATGAAGGTGGAATTGACCATATAGTAGTCGTCATTGACCCGGACAATGGAAGGATCCGGAAAGAATCCCCGCCGGACCGGGTTGTGATACATATCAGGATACGGTGTTTTTACAATGGACAGATAGTATGGATAAAGCGTATCGGGAAAACTGTGAAAGGACATCTCATAGGGTGTCAGAAGATTTTTATCCGCCTCCAGAACAGACATTCCGCACCGTTCCAGGAGATACCGGCACTTTTGAATATCGCCGGACGCTGTGGCATAATGAAGAATGTTTCGATGCAGAGCGTCGTATTCATCGAGACTTGCCCGTGAGTATTCCACCATGTATTGAAGAATTTCCAGCGATCCGGCTTCTGCCGCAAGAAGGGACGGCATGGTCGGGCAGTCCATGGAAGTCTCGGTGGCAGACGATGGAACAGCGGTCAGGATTTTCTTTACCTGATCCAGATCGTTTTGAATGATTGCATTCTGCAGTGGGGTCATACTGGCTCCTTTCAGCTGTCAGGTATCATTATTCTAACATGCGGATGATTCCGCATGTGCAGATAAGGAGGATTATGCCGGTCATGGATGAATTCAAAGAGGCGCGTGAATCCATCAGAAACGCGCCCTTTGAGAAAAAAGTACAGTATTTCAGGGATTACTATCTGATGCCTCTGATCGTAACGCTCTTTTTTGTCGGTCTGGGAGGTGCTTTTATTTACAACTATTTCTCTCAGAAGGAAACTGCGCTCTATATTGCGATGGTCAACTTCAACAGCATCCGGGACTCCGTGAAGGAAATGACACAGCCGTTTGCCGAGGAACATATCAATACCCGCAGACAGCAGATTTATCTGGATTATTCCTCTTTTATTTCCGCAGATGAAAATGAAGTCAATTTCCTCAAATACGGATATGAAGATGAGCAGCGTCTGTTTTCCATGGTGATGACCGGAGAGATGGATCTGTTTATTTCAGGAGAAGACGTGGTGGACCGTTACTGTCAGCAGGAATGGTTTGAACCTCTCGATCAGGTGCTGTCCAGCGAGGACTTCAGCCGTTATTCTGAAGAGAAACGGATTCTGTACCGGAATGAAAAGCCGGTCGCGGTCAGAGTGGATGACGCCGCGCTTCTGAAGGAGTATTTCTTTTATAACGGCAGGCAGGGGGAAACGGTCTACGCGGCTTTTCCAACCAACAGCATCAGGCGTCCTCTTGCGGCAGAGTTTCTGGCCTATCTGCTGAAGTGACCGCTGCGTGAGAATACCTGGAAGCGAAAAAAGATGGACAGTAGTTTTACTGAAACAGTCAGGGCATGATCCGAAAAGATCGCTCTGACTTTTTTTCTCAAGGCACTGTGACAGATAGCTGTACCATGCCGGAATGGACAGACAGAAATCACGGAAAGAACGTTACAATAAAGGAAAGATGACCTGGAGGGACTGCATATGAGCGCTGATATTTTCATCAGTTATAAATCTGAAGAAGAAGCCGTTGCCAGAAGGGTCCGTCAGGTGCTGGAGGAGAACGGATTTTCCTGCTGGATGGCACCGGATTCCATTCCTTCCGGATCCAACTATATGAAACAGATTCCGCAGGCCATTGATTCCTGTAAAGCAATGATTGTACTGGTGTCTGAAAAATCCCAGCATTCCGTCTGGGTGAAGAATGAATTTTCCCAGGCAGTCACCAAAGAGAAGCCTGTCATACCGCTCGTGATTCAGAACTGCGAGCTTGAGGATGAATTCCGTTTCAGCATGAGCACCATGCAGCAGGTGCATGCATGGCAGAATGAGGAAGAGGCTCTGAAGAAGGTAGTCAGAGATCTTCGCAGTATGCTTGGAAAAGACGGCGGAGAGATCCGGATCACAGTCCGGAAGAAACCTGATTACCGGCCGGTGATTGCTGCATTGATCGCTGTGGCCGCGGTGATTGCCGGGCTGGTGTTCTTCCTGAACCGGCCCGCATCCAGAACGGAAAACAAGCCCGCTGAGACGACAGGACCGGAAGTGTATCATTCAGAGATTCTGCCGTATTTTATGGCCGGAAGCTTCAGCACCGCGGAAGAGGCTGCCTCTTTTGGCGGGGAGATTACGAGTTTTCCAAAGGCTGTTTCTCTGCTGGCTTTTCTGCGCAATCCCAAAGAGGAGCCGGCATTTGCGGAGAAGATCTCCGCAAAGATACAGAATCTGGTTCCGGATCAGACAGCGGACATTCTTCTTGATGGCGTGATGATTGATGGAAGAGTGCGGTTTTTTGCCTATAACAACGGATGGGGTGACAGTGATGATGTTCACGTCAGGTGGCGCATGATACCGGGAGATGCCGTTCCGGAGTTTTCCGCTCTTGACGCTGTCCGGAATGGTTCAGAAACAGTGCGTGTGAAAAGCGGCGAAGCTTCGCCGGTGATGGATGCCAGAATTGATTTTACGGAAATCCTGAACTGGGCAAGGAACAATCAGATTCCGGAATATCAGACGATCTTCTCTCTGCTTGCGGAAACAGACTATGACGGCAGACCATCTTCGGCGGCGATCATGTTCAGCTATGACAGAGAAACAGATTCGATCGTCGGTCTTTACGGAGGAGCGAATGATGAGGTTCTTGAAACGACCCTCCACGCGTTTCTGGATGTGGACAATCCGCCGGAGGAACTGCGTTTCTACAGCAGAGAGACGCCGGTTCTGCGCGGAATCGGAAAGATTGAAACAGTCATCATTCCGACCAAATCCTGCAGCTTTACCGTTTCGGGAAACTATCTGATCGGCGGAAATGAGTTTCATACGGAACCCTATGATGTAAGCGTCCGTGTTCCTTATTTCAACAGCGCTGCCCTGACAGCCGGGGGACAGCTGACCAGAGCTCTTTTTGAACTGCCCGCGGAAGATACTGCGTCAATGAGAAAGATGTGCAGGCAGTATCAGTATGATGTCTTCTCCATTCTTCCTGCCGACGCTCCCGTTGGCTGAAACAAAACGGATCCAGAGAGAAAAACACCGCAGAACCGGCATTCTGTTCACTGCCGCTCCTGCGGTGTTTTTTTGCAGGTACATGCTTATCTTCCGGAAGTCTCCTTCAGCTCTTCCTTCATGATTTTCGGGAGTGCTCTTACAATCTGACGATCCAGTTCCACGTAATTACAGCCGGAAGCTTCCGGATGATAGCTTCTTCGAACCTCATCCACAAATTCCTCCGCCCGCC
>CAMNFS010000111.1 GCA_946537255.1 uncultured Erysipelotrichaceae bacterium | reverse complement strand
ATCGCTGTTGCGGTGAAGAACCAGTAGCACTGATACCCGAAGGAGTAGTCACTCATATCCGGAATCGAAATCTGAAGATTCGGAACGCCGCCGGTTTCCACATGCGCCGCCAGAGTTCCCTTCATCGCCATCTTGTTCACCCAGTCAAGGTTCTTGCCGGCAAGATAGTTCATGGAATCGGAGTTTTCCGGATCATTCGGAACCACTGCGTCGAGTGTCGGCTTCTCAACCGTCAGAACGGTTTCGAACAGAACCTTCTTGCCCTGCTGAATGAACTGTCCGAGGGAATGCAGATCCGTGGAGAAGGTTGCGGAGTCAGGGAGAATACCCTTTCCATCCTTTCCTTCCGACTCACCCATCAGCTGTTTCCACCACTCACCGAGCGTATTCAGCTGCGGCTCATAAGTGACAAACATTTCCACATCATAGCCCTGATTCTGCAGGATTCTGCGGGAAACCGCATAACGGTATGCGTCATTGGAATTCAGATCGTCCGTATTCAGATCATTGCAGGCAGCGATGCATCCGGACATGACCTTGGAAATATCAATTCCCATCAGTGCCATCGGAAGCAGACCGACCGGAGTAATGACCGAATAACGGCCGCCGATCGCATCGGGAATCACGAAGGTCTCATAGCCTTCCTTGTCAGCCAGTGCCTTGAGCGTGCCGGTCTGACGGTCGGTTGTGGCAATGATACGTTCCTTGCACTCATCCTTGCCGTACTTGCGCTCCATGAACTGCTTCAGAAGCCGGAATGCAAGGGCGGTTTCTGTCGTGGTTCCGGATTTGGAAATAACGTTGACAATGACGCTCTTATCCTTAATATGATTCAGAACCTGTGAAATATATGTACTGGAGAAAGTATTGCCGCAGAAGACAACTTCCTTTCTGGATTCCGGATACAGACCGGCGATCATTTCAATGCCTGCTCTTGCGCCAAGATACGATCCGCCGATTCCGCATACAACGATGCAGTCTGCCTTGTCCTTCAGTTTCTCCGCGAGTCTGACCATCCGGTCAAATTCATTTTTATCATAATTCATCGGCCAGTCTACCCAGCCAAGCCGGTCATTGCCGGCTCCCGTCTTTTCACGGATATCCCTGTGAATACGGCTGACCTGGTCCTGATAGGCCATAATGTCTTCTTTCAGAAACGCATGTGTGCTGTCAAACTTCATCATGATTGTTCTTCTCCTTTTTCTGCTTCACTGATCCATTGATCCATTTTTGCGGCGATAGATGAGAACCCGATATTATTCGGAGGCAGGGTTGCCTTTCGGTTCATCGGCCGCCGGCGGCTGCGTGCATGGGGTCGGTTCAGCGCTTTCAGTGAAAGCCGGGCCTGTCCGGCCGCGGAATCAAAATCTATGATCTTGACGGTGACCGTATCTCCTACCTTTACAAAACGGCTGATATCCCGCACATAACCATCGCTGATTTCCGATATGTGAATCAGACCGCTGGTATGCCGATCAAGCATGACAAAGGCTCCGTACGGCTGTATGCCGGTTACTTTTCCTTCTACTGTCTGACCGATCTGATATGCCATGACGCACTCCTGTTTTAAATTTTATCACTTCATATTCTGCTGTGCTATACTTTCCTCCGGAGGTTTCGCAATGTTAAAAACGATGTATCCCTTCTGGTCAGCCATTGTGGCGGCTCTTCTTGCCCAGGGACTGAAACCGATTATTCATTATTTCAAAACCGGCAGATGGAATCTCTGGCTGCTGAAGGACAGCGGCGGAATGCCGAGTTCCCATACCGCTCTTGTAACAGCACTTGCCCTTTCGGTCGGCCTGCGGGAACACTTCAGTTCCACCATCTTCGCAGTGACTGCGGCGATGGCAGTCATCGTGATCTACGACGCGGCCAATGTGAGGTACTACAGTGGACAAAACATCAAAGTTACGCAACAATTAGTCAAGGATGTTCAGGAAAACCTCCATACCGAATTTGATGACCCGATCTATCAGATCAAGCTCAAGGATGTGCTCGGCCATCGCTGGACCGAGGTCCTCGGCGGGCTTGCCCTCGGAGCAGCGGTTTCCCTGATCTTCCACTACTGTTTATAGGAAAGAAGGCAAGGGAATGGATAAGAAACCGATGGCAGATGATGTTCTGGAACGGATTGAGAAAACGATAAATAAAATCCGTCCTTATATCCAGCAGGACGGCGGCGATGTTCAGCTGGTGGATTTCAAAGACGGAGTTGTGACTGTACGCATGATGGGTGCCTGCGCCGGATGCATGGCACTGGATGTGACTCTGACGGACGGAATTCAGGCAATCCTTCTGGATGAGATTCCCGAAGTCAAGGAAGTCAAGCTCGATACCGGCGACGGAGTCGGAAACGGCAGCGGCTACTCCTGGTACTGATCCGCAATATGCGGATTTTTTATTTTCCTGCCGAATTCCGGATTTTTTTCGGACTTTTCCAAAAATTTTTCTGTTTTTTCAGGAAAAATTCGAATTTTTTTGATTATTTCTCATTTTTTAATTGAATTCTTCTGAAATCAGAGGAAAATTGTGTTCATATAAGGAGAATTCTCATGGAAAAACTGTTTGAAGAGTTCGGTTCTCTTGTTTTCGGAGAATCCGCAATGAAGGAACGGCTGCCGAAGCCTGTCTACCTTTCCTGGAAGAAAACGGTCGCAAACGAAGGCACTCTGGACCGTCAGACTGCGGACTCCATCGCGCACGCGATGAAACGCTGGGCACTGGACAACGGTGCGACCCACTATACGCACTGGTTTCAGCCCCTGACCGGAACAACTGCCGAGAAACACGACGCATTCATCGATCCGGATCCAACCGGAATGCCCATGACACATTTTTCCGGAAAAAACCTGATCAAAGGGGAACCGGACGCATCCAGTTTCCCAAGCGGCGGCCTGCGTGCTACCTTTGAAGCAAGAGGATATACCTACTGGGATGTGACCAGTCCGGCATTCATCAAAAACAATGTGCTCTGCATTCCTACCGTTTTTGTCTCCTACACAGGAGAATCCCTGGACCGCAAGGATCCCCTTCTGAAATCCATCAAGGCCCTTTCCACCGCCAGCACCAGAGTAGTCAATCTGCTTGGCGACAAGGATGTGAAAGCGTGCACTCCGGTTGTCGGACTGGAGCAGGAATACTTCCTTGTCGACCGGGAATATTTCAATCAGCGCCTGGATCTCAGACTCAGCGGCCGCACCCTGTTCGGCGCTTCTGCTCCGAAGGGACAGGAGCTTTCCGATCATTATTTCGGAGCGATTCCGACACGCGTCAGCGAGTTCATGAAGGATGTCAACAGAGAACTGTGGAAACTTGGAATCTATGCCAAAACGGAACACAATGAAGCCGCGCCCGGACAGTTTGAGCTTGCGCCGGTCTATTCTTCCTGCAATATCGCGGTCGATGCCAACCAGATCACGATGGAGGTGCTGGCCAAAACCGCTGAACGCCACGGTCTTGCCTGCCTTCTTCATGAAAAGCCGTTTCAGGGGATCAACGGATCCGGCAAGCACAACAACTGGTCCATCATGACCGATAACGGGCAGAATCTGTTTTCTCCCGGCGACAAGCCGGCGGAGAATATCCGCTTTCTTGTCTTCATGTGTGCCTTCATCAAGGCGGCTGATGAAAATGCGACTCTCCTGAGAATGAGCGCAAGTTCCCCGGGAAATGATCATCGTCTCGGTGCCAATGAAGCGCCTCCGGCCATTATTTCCATCTATCTTGGCAGCTACATTGAGCAGATTCTCTATGGTCTGTATCTTGGCAGAAAAACAGGAAGCACCGGCAATGCGGAAGTATCGTTCAACCCGATTTCCGGCCTCTCCTATATTCCTCATGACAACGCTGACCGCAACCGCACTTCACCGCTGGCCTTTACAGGAAACAAGTTTGAATTCCGGATGCTGGGTTCCTCCATGTCCGCCGCCACCGCGAATACGGTCATCAACGCAATCATGGCGGATTCCCTGAATCAGATTGCCGCCCAGCTGGAAGGAATCAAATACCTCCAGGACGTACGGGCAAAAGCGCTGGATATCTGCAGAGATATCATTGACCGGCACAAGCGCATTCTTTTCTCGGGTGACGGGTATTCCAGTGAATGGGTCAAGGAAGCCAAACGCCGCGGTCTTCCCAATATTCCATCTTTCATTGAAAGTATTGATGTTCTCGATGATCCTCATACCGTGGAGATGCTGACGGAACTTGGAATCTACACCGAAAAAGAACTGGCTGCCCGTAAGTCAATCTACGCCGAACAGTATGTTTCCGTCATGGGAATTGAAATCAAAACCATGATCTCCATGATCCGCCGGCATATCCTTCCATCACTGACCGCGGAACTGAAGTTCTATGGGGAATCCGCAAAATCCGTCACGAAGCCGCCCCGTTTTCTTAAGGAAAGGATCCGCGAGCTGCAGGATCTGATGGATGATATCTATACCGAAACGCTGCATCTTGAAACGGAATATCTGGATATCCTGAAAGAGAAGTCCCAGAATACCGCAGGGCACAGAATCTACCGGGATGTCACTGCCATCATGGAGAATCTGCGCAGTAAGATTGACCGCTATGAGGTCATCGCTTCCAGTGAGTTCTATCATCTGCCCTGCTATGAGGAGATGCTGTTTTCCCTCTGAACCATCAAAGACCGGCACAGCCGGTCTTTTCAGTATGCATGGTCTTTTTGGTTATGGGCGGCTGCCCGTATAACGGGAAG
>CAMNFS010000110.1 GCA_946537255.1 uncultured Erysipelotrichaceae bacterium | reverse complement strand
GATGCATGGAGGAAGAGGAACGGGAGCCTCCATAGGCGGTGTTGCATTCCGTGATGGTTCCGTTTACCTTTCTGACAAGATTTCCGATCAGCTCCGGACGGAGGTAGTTGCTGGCGGGAGGTTCGCCGGTGGAAATCTTGACCGCTGTCTTACCGGACGGGGTCCAGTTCAGCTGCTCATACAGATGAACAAGTCCTTCTGGGGAAATATCCTTTGTAAAGTAAACGATGGAAGAACCGGAGGATGGTTCTTCATCTTTGACGCCGGCCAGGGGACTGACCTGCTCAGAGCTTTCTGATGCTTCCGGCACGGGAGAAGGGATGTCTGAAGGGGAGGGTGAACATGCCGTCAGCATGCATGCAAAGAAACCCAGCAGAAGAAGAAATGATTTTTTCATGGCTTAAAGTCCTTTTCCAAGATGATAGGATTCCTGAGGAAAACGGCTGCGCCGGGTCATTGACGTGGTTCCGCATCCATAGCCCAGCACCATTCCCATGTCTTTGAGATGGAGATATCTCACCAGAGTTCTGTAATGCGCGGACAGCGCGTCGAACGTCCAGTCATCCGCGTTCCAGGCAGCTGAGAGAAGCGCGGATTTCAGATGCCGTCCGGTAAGACTGCTGTTAAAGGCACAGAAGCGATCGATCACCGTTTTGAGCTGCGCGGACATGCCGTAGTAATAAAGAGGAGACGCGAAAACCACCATGTCGCTTTCCAGAAGCTCTCTGCGTACTGTTTCCATATCGTCCTTCTGCACGCATGGTCCCTCATATCCGCAGCGTACGCATCCAAGACATGGATGGATATTCATCCGGGATACCTGCAGAACACTGCATGCATGTCCCGACTCCTCAGCGCCGCGTCGGAATTCCTCCGCCAGAATGGCGGTGGACCCGTTTGGATTCGGGCTTGCCATAAGTACTGTGATTTTCATCTGATTTCCGCTTTCTTACTTCAGCCGTTCATAGCTTTCCGCATCAACCGCTTCCAGCCATTCATTTGCGGTTTCTTCGCCCGCAGGCTCGATCGAAAGATGCGAGAACCAGGAATCCGCTGCCGCGCCATGCCAGTGCTTGACTTCGGGCGGGATATGGATGACGGTTCCGGGAAGAATCTCAACGGCTTCCTTTCCCCATTCCTGATACCATCCGCGGCCGCCGACTCCCACCAGCATCTGTCCGCCGCCGCTTTTCGCGTGGTGGATATGCCAGTTGTTCCGGCAGCCCGGCTCAAAGGTCACATTCCATACCGGAACCTGCTCGCTTGAAACCGGCGCAAGGTAGCTCTGGCCGACAAAGAATTCACCGTAGGGATTAGGATCTCCGATCGGGAAGAAAATCGTATTCTGATATTGTTCCTTTTCTGTTTCCGCAGGCGCTTCCTCATTCCATACTTCTCTGGCAAGGCGGAATACCGCCCAGCCCTTCGGCCAGCCGACATACATGGTCGCATGGGTGATGATCGCGGCAATTTCCGCTTTTGTCACACCGTGGTTTTTCGCGTTCTGCAGGTGGTAGACAAGGGAAGAATCGGTGATGCCGGATGCCATCAGAGAAACGACGGTGATGATGCATTTTGTCTTTACGTCAATGGCTTTTTCATTCCATACTTCCCCGAACAGTACATCGTCATTGAGATGCGCGAATTCCGGGGCAAATGTTCCAAGCTGTTCTCTTCCTGCGGTCTGTACGATTTTTTCAGTCATGAGTATTCTCCTTTATTTTCTGATTACCCACAGACCAGACATGTTTCTGACTGGCGGAAGTGGGTCGGTTCTGTGCCATGACCCCGGCCAGGGGGTGGGGTGTGTAAAGTTCTTCCAGATAAACAATTTCTTCTTTGGTTAATTCCAGATCAGCTGCCGCGGCTGCCCCTTCAATATGAGAAAGTTCTGTGGCTCCGGTGACTGGCGAAGTGACTTTGGTCATGAGCCAGGCAAGAGAGATTTCAGTCATTGAGACACCGCGCCTTTCGGCAAGCTCCGCCACCCGTTCAATGATCAGCCGGTCTGCTTCCGCAGTGGCGTCATATTTGAACCTGGCATAGGCATCCTCTTCTGCCCGTTTTGTCCCGCCGGCTCCCGGCTTTCTTGAAAGCCGGCCGCTGGCAAGGGCACTGTAGGGAGTCAGGGCAATGTTTTCCTCATTGCAGAAGGGAACCATTTCCCGCTCTTCCTCCCGGAAGATGAGATTGTAATGTCCCTGGACACTCACAAACTTCGCGCAGCCTTCCTTTTCCGCCAGGGCATTTGCTTTGGCCAGCTGCCAGGCGTAACAGTTGGAGATGCCGATCCAGCGTGCCTTGCCTGCCTTAACGACCCGGTTCAGTCCATCCATGATGTCATGGACAGGGGTATTCCAGTCCCACATGTGGTAAATGTAGAGATCCACATAATCCATGCCGAGATTGGAAAGACTGGTATTGATCATGTTTTCAATGTGCTGCTGACCGGATATCCCTCTTTCGATCTCTTCTTTTGTCCGGGGAAGAAATTTGGTCGCGACGACAACATCTTCCCGCTTTGCGAAATCCCGCAGCGCTCTTCCGACAAACTGCTCACTGGTTCCGCTCTGATAGGCAATTGCGGTATCGTAGAAATTCACGCCCAGGTCAAGACCGCGCTGAATGATCGCTCTTGTCTTTTCTTCATCAATGGTCCAGCTGTGCTGGCCTCTGGAGGGATCTCCGAATCCCATGCATCCCATGCAGATCCGGGATACAAGGAGATCGGAATTTCCCAGCTTTGCATATTTCATGTGCTGTATGTCCTTTCAGGCCATGCATGAATGACTCAGAGAACACTGTTCAGAAAGGAGCGGATCACAGTCTCATCCGGCCGGTTGATCTGAACCCCTTTCTTCCAGGTCACATTTCCTCTGACATTTTTATGAAGAGCGCTGTCGCTTTTTCCAACGCCGCTTCCGCCGCTTGTGACAAATACGGCAATGGTCTTATCAGAAAAGTCATAGCTTTCCAGAAAGGTTTCAATGATTCTTGGAGCGATGCCCCACCAGATCGGAAAGCCGATGATCACGGTATCGTACTGATCCATATTCTCAACCCGGTTCAGAATCTCAGGTCTTGAAGAGGGATCATTCATCTCCAGACTGCTGCGGCTTTTCTTATTCATCCAGTTGAGATCATCCGGGGTATACCGTTCTGCCGGTACAATCTCAAAAAAATCTCCGCCGCTGATGCGGGCAATCTCTTTCCCGACTTTTTTTGTAACGCCGCCTGCGGAAAATACGGCTGTCAGTACATTCTCTGCCATTTTATTTCTCCTTTTCTGCCTTCAGAAGGGTGATCAGGCAGCTGTGAGTCAGTTCATACACTGACTGATAGACATAATCGATGCCGGCTTCCTTCATCGCTTCCCGCTGCTTCTCCGTTACGGAAACATAAGGGTAGATTCCAAACATGAACGGGAAAAAGCCATAAAGGAAATTCTGTATTTCAATCGCGCTCATATCAGGACAGAATTTCGTGAGTATTCCGGATACATTCCGGAGGGATTCTCCATAGGATTTTTTGAAGCTGATGAGGCGTTCCGGGCGGCTGTTGGCTTCCATGTCATAGTTGTTCATGGAAAGCAGCTTCAGAAGCTGTCCCCGTTTTTCCAGGGAACGGGCAATCTTTTCCGCGATTTCCTTTCTGGAAAGGAATTCATTTTCCTCCAGGATCTTCTTCAGATCCTCATTCCACCGGTCATATTCCCGTTCAAAAAGCGCAAGAAAGATTTCTTCCTTGGTTTCGAAGTAGTTATAGATGGTCGGCCGGGAAAAGGAGGTTTCGTTTCCGATATCCTTCAGAGTGATTTCCTTGAAGCTCATCTTCTGATAGAGCTTTTCGCATGCCTGGATGATTTCATCCCTGCGGGCAGCGGTTCTTTCCGGTGATCCTTTCGGCATAGTATGTCCTTTCTGAAGTGCCCTGATTCTGACACTGTGTCAATAGAATTGTATTCATATTCTGACACTGTGTCAATATTTCGAGGGCTTTTTCAGGATCATTCGCCTGGCTCACGAATCGGATGGTGGATGCGTTTCTGCATACACGGTAACCTGCTTTATAACATCCGGTTTGAATATTCCGGTGATTATGACGACAGCGGAATCGTAAAGACAACGAATCTGTTGGGACATGCCAAGAAGAGAAAGCAGTTTTTCATACTGGCGATGGAAGAAAACATTAACATCAACAAACATGATTGCATGGAGATGCGTAATTGCTGGCAACTTGAAGCTATATTTCTAATATTTAAGTTTTTTTTAATTTTTGGAAGTAAAAAGCTATTCCTCAATCAGCTGTGAAAATCGGTTCGCCTGACTAAGTTTTTCTCCGAAGATCTGCTGATCAGCCTCAAGCTGGGTCATTTTCTGCTTCAGTTCTCTATTCTTCGCTGGACTTATCTGACATGACAACGTATCTGTCATCCGGAATCTTATTCAGCGCATGGTCTTCATAGAGCTGATTCAGGATGATATCCAGCTGATCCAGCCTCGTTTTATCCAGTGACCCTCTTAGTGCCCGGTCGAGGAATTCCTAAAAAGAGAAGTGCTTCCAACAGGTGGCGTCAACAGAGGGTTTCGGAATCCTGTGTCAATATCAGCTGAAATCAAACAGAATCTGATGTTGTTTTTCTTTCTGTTCTTACATCGTTTTCCTTCTTGTGATATGATGAATCCGCACAGATATCCGTTTGAGGAGGAATCGTTATGTATATGTGCCGAAAAGTCACTGAATACCTGAAGCAGTGGAAAGACAGTAAATACCGAAAGCCTCTGATCATCCAGGGTGCC
>CAMNFS010000109.1 GCA_946537255.1 uncultured Erysipelotrichaceae bacterium | reverse complement strand
AGAGCAACTCATTCGTAATGAGTAGGTCGTTGGTTCAAATCCGATAGTCGGCACCTCCCGAAAACCGCGTACCCATGCGGTTTTCTTTATTTTTCCTTCTCTTTCCAAAGTATTTGAAAACCACAGAAACCATCATTCCGGGATACTTTTGGGGGGACAGCCATCAGAAAATTTCCATGCACGCATACAATACGGCAGAAGCCGGTGTGGATGTGACATATGAGCTGTTTTCCAACTGCCAGCATGGATTTACACATGAAGGATTCAAGGAATACCGCAGGGAAGATGCCGAGCGGGCATGGAAGCTGATGGGCGATTTCATCAAAGAAACCATGGCCTGCGGCGCATAACAAACAGAGCAGTCACAAAAACGATTGATAAGGGGATTTGAAAGCGAATCCCTTTTTTAATCCCTGCAGGAATACCTATCTTTCCTGCGTGGGTTAAAAGTACCGCCCGTCTTATCATTCCCTCAGAAGGAAGCGGATGATTTATCCGCATAAAGAAAACAGCAGAAGTGCACATCTGTCTGCGGACTTCTGCTGTCAGTTTCTGGTTCAGTCCGGGATTCCGCCGGCTTTCAGCCATCTGATGTACCTGGATTTCGGCAGAGGCTTGCTGTAGAGGAAGCCCTGAATTTTCGTGCATCCCAGCCCGGTTATGAAATCCCGCTGCTGCTCGTTCTCAACGCCTTCCTGAATGATATCGATATTCAGCTTTCCAGCCATTTCAATAATGCTCTGAATGATAATCTCATCCTTTTTCTCAAGCTTCTTATCAATGAATGAGCGGTCCAGTTTGATCTCGCTCACCGGGAACTCACGAAGAATACTCAGAGAGGAATACCCTGTTCCGAAATCATCAATACTGGTCCGGATCCCGCTTTCCTTCAGCTGATTCAGGAATTTCATCATCAGATTCTTTTCCAGATCGGAACTGGTTTCTGTTATTTCAACAATGATATGCCCCTTGGAAATACCGAATTCCCTGATCGCCGCTTCCAGTTTTTCAAACAGGCTTCTGTCCAGAAGATCCCGGCGGGAGATATTGACCGAAACCGGAACCGCCTTCCCTTCCTTTTCCCATTCCGCAATATCCCTGCAGACGAGCCGGAACAGCGCAAGATCCAGCTCCGTGATCCGATAGCTGTCCTCCAGGACTGGGATGAAATCACCAGGCGGAATCATTTGTCCGTTCTCAAACCATCTTGCCAGCGCTTCCGCGCCGATCAGCTCGCCGGTAAACGCATCGACCTTCGGCTGATAGAACACATTGAATTCCTGATTGGCAAGTGCCTTCTCAAACTTCTGTTCGACCGTTTTTCTGCGGTTGATCCGCTCATTCAGTTCATCGTCCAGCACAATCAGAGGAGCCGTGGTTTTCTTCGCAAAAGAACACGCAATTGCCGGTCCGCTGATAATCTGTTCCACTGGAGTCGTCGGCCCCACCTTCATCATTCCCGCTATCGCTCCGATCGAGACCGGGATCTTCTCATTTGCGCGCATGGCATACGTATCCACATTCCGGATCAGTTCCCGGAATTTTCTGCTGTTTTCTCCCTGTTTGATCAATGCCACATAATTGTCTCCGCCAAGATGTCCAAGCACTTCATCCTCTTCTGTCGCATTTCGAAGAATGGTGGAATAGCGGATCATCACTTCATCTCCCTGCTCCTGGCCGAACTGCTTATTGATCAGCCCGAAGCCGGTCAGATTGAAATAATAGGCATCATACCGGTCAATTACCCCGGCCTGGAATTTTCTGGCCGCTTCCCGCATGTATCCTCCGGCATTGGGAAGACCGGTAAGAAACTGCGTCATGCTCTCACGATCCGCTTTCTCAACCATGAACCTGCTCTCTGCCGCAAGATTCACAAGTTCCATGACCGCGATCATCTGCCGCTCATCCGTAATTCTCTCACCCGGTCTGCTGAAGGCAGTCAGGGTGACGGTTCCTGGTTCCTTCACCTGATACGAAATCTTCAAAGGATGATCCTCTGTGAATCCAGCCTCAGAAGTATAGAATACGGTCTGCTCATAATATCCTTTTGGATGGCTTACTGCAGGTTCTGTCTGAAGCTCTCCGATCAGTCTTCCAAGATGCAGCGAATCCGCGATAAAAGATAACGCCTGTTCAACAGACTGATCCGGATGACTCTTGTCGGTCAAAAGATGGATGAACTGCCAGAGCATTTCCATCTGATCTTTTTTTCGTGCTGCCATATCGGAATCTCCTTTTGTTGGTGGATATATCGCGGACAGAGCGCCCCGCACAAACGCAGACGCTGTCCGTTTTCATGATATATACAGATAAAGACTTCTACATTATACGGTACATGTATGCCGTAACGGGCATTTATAATGAATTCTTCCGCGCCGATTCCCGGCTGTCCGGATCCATTCATTTCTTTATCACAGCGCATCCGGCCGCATCGATGGCCGGATAATCCTGTTCCGGAGCTGTCAGTACCGTGCGGCATAAAGGCATGGCAGCCACATCCACAGTATCTCCCTGCTCCGCGGAATCAACGGAATAGGCAAAGACAAGATGATACCATTCGTCCCCGTTCTGAACAATCATTGAAGTAACCGGATCAGTATCTTCCCGAAGCTTATAACGCTGAATCGACTGAATCAGGCAGTCAGGAATCAGAATCAAAGACGGATCACTGCCGTCCATGAATGATCCGAATGCAAACGCTTTATCATATTCATCCGACTGTTTCCCGACTGTTTCTGATCCATCAAACATCGCTTCATGATTCTCGATGAAGGAAAGCTGATCATCATTCAGACAGTAGGATTTCTGCCGCATGCCTTCCATATAACCAATCATTGAAGCAGGCGTATGAAGAAGAGATCCCTTCGAGTAATATACCGGATAGGATCTCTCGGACCCCCTGGTCCGGATGGTCCGGATCAGTTTTCCATCATACTGATTTCCGGCAAAACTGCCTTCCATCTGTATTTCATCTTCGCCATCCCGGTAAACAAAGGTTCCCGTTCCCTCCGCAAGTCCCTCGCGGATCGTTCCGCTGTAGCTGCCGGTAATTACTTCTTCCGCAGTATCCATTTGAAAAGACGGTGTCGAAACAGTACCTGTTCCATCAACCGCTCCATTGGTCCAGGTGCCGTTATATGAGAAGGATTCCGAACGGAACTCCCCGGTTCCTTCCGGCATCTCTTCCGATACACTTCCTGTATAACTGCCGCTGTATGTCTGATCCCCATAGGAAACGCGGTATGGCACAGCCTCCGCTTCACCGGAAATCCACGTTCCTTTTTCAAAGATGCCTTCCACCCCTGCCTCATTTTCCAGACGGGCACTGCCTTCGCCATCCGCCAGCTTCCGTTTTACCTTTCCGGTATAGACCGCTGACATGGGAGTATGGAAAACCGTAATCTCCATTTCCTTGTTTTTAACCGTACAGCCGGCAAGGAACAGAACCGGCAGAATCAACAGAACCGCTTTTTTCATGCCTTCCATTTTACCGCAGGACATCTCCTGATTTCAGGCTATCTTTTCTCATGAAAACCGGTTACCATGAATTCCATATGAAGAAACTCGCAAGATTCATGGCAGTGCTGTGCACCGCGCTGACCTCAGGTACATACACCCTTACCGCTCACGCGGAGCTGGTAAAAAAATCATGGGGACAGGGCAGCTCCAATACTTTCATACTCGGCCTCAACAACGCGGTCGGTTCCGCGGTGAACATCTATACCCTGAAGGATACCGAACCATCCGTCCTTCATCATGTCGGAAACTACAAGGGCATCAATTATGACATGCTGGAAGTCACCCCTTCTGAAACAACTTTTGTCAAGGTGGACTATGTCGGCCATGCGGAGTGGCTCAATGATATCTATGACTGGGGACTGATCAGTGAAGGCTATGTCCGGGCCGGAGGAATCAACGCCAATTACTATTCCTGGATTACAAACCCGAACTATGGACAGCCGGTGGGCGGTGTCAGAATGGCCGGAAAATGGACCCGGTTCCGGGGAGAGCCGAATCTGCCTGACTATGGCAGCGGTTATGTCACAGCCTACTGGGACAGGGTCGGCCTAATGAAGCTTGTATACAGCGGCGAAGATGCCATGAGCGGGACCACGGAATGGATCGGAGAAAAGGTGGATTCAGAATGCGCGGTATCCGGATCCTATACCTTCCTTGTGAATGGAGAAAGAAAAGATCTTACCGGCGGATACGGATGGTATGCCTATCACAGCAATGATTACGCCTTTACCTGTCTTGCCCAGAAAAAGGACGGAACCTATCTTCTGATCAGTTTCTGGAACGGCATGCGTGATGAGCAGGTACAGGACTTTCTTCTGGAACAGGGCGCATATAATGCCATCCGTCTTGACGGCGGAACCAGCACCTCCATGTGCTATGAAGAAGATTACGTCAAAGAAGCACCTTCAAAAAACTGAATCCGCATGTCGTGCATATATGATTCTCATTCTCCCGGATTTCCGGGTTTTTCTTACTCACAAAAAGTCTTCTGATCTGGTCAGAAGACTTTCCTTGTGTACCCAGCATGGGTACACAAGAAAGATGTTCCGCAAGGGATTCACGGAACATGATTCTGATAGGATGTTTGGATCAGAACGGTCTTTTTCCGGATCCGTTTCTTTTAAAGAAGGAGGATCAGGAATCAAAGAAATGCCGGCCGTCTTCCGTCACAAGCCGTTCTGTGGCAGGGTATTCAAAAATCAGACTGTTATCCGCATTCGCCCTCAGATAATCCGCGAACTCCCGGGCATACCACTTGGCCATTTCAAGATTGTGCATCAGGTAATGTCCGCAGTTGACCGGAGTGGCACCGGGAACCTCTTCCGCGTGTTCTGCAGCGGTAAAGGTCTTCAGGATCACATCATAAAGCTCCCGCGAAGTACGGCTGCCCTTGAGGATGAGATAAAACCCGGTAAGGCATCCCATGGGGCCCCAGTAGATCACCTCGTCCTTCCATTCCGGATCATTGCGAAGAAATGTCGCAATGATATGTTCAAGGGAGTGCATGGCTCCGACATCAATCACCGGTTCCCGGTTGGGCCGTTTCAGCCGGATATCATAGGTCGTAACCGTATGATCGCCAAGATAATCCACCCGGCTTGTAAAGATACCGGGCACAATCCGTGTATGGTCCACTGAAAAACTCTGAATCAATTCCATTCTGTTCCTCCTTTTCTTCCCCTGCAGGTCACTCTGTCCAAAGATCGGATGGAAGAGGCAGTGAAATCACATCCAACCAACTTGTTTCCTTCTTCAGACGCTGCATCTGTATTCATCATACCAAGCAAACCGCATCTTTCACCAGATCCGAAAAACAGTTTTCAAGGATGCCTGTATCTTCTTATGTTCTCTTTCGTAAAGCATCCTTTCCAAGAGCGAACCAGCGCTTTTCCTCCTCCTGCAGAATGAAAAGAACCTTATTCTGTGATTCAATGAAAGGAGTAT
>CAMNFS010000108.1 GCA_946537255.1 uncultured Erysipelotrichaceae bacterium | reverse complement strand
CATACCGTTCTGGTCATGGTTCCGACAAAAGCAATCCGTGAAGACTGGCAGAAGCGCCTCCGGCCGCAAATCCTGCGGTCCAGCATGGGAGTCTTCCAAAATCGAATACCGCATCGTTCGTCTGGGTGAGACTGTTTCCTGCAAGATGATACGAAAACTTCAGAGTTCTTCTGAACGGAAGATGCTGATGCCAGCCGGTTTCTCTTCCGGTTCTTATGAAAGCGCAGGGGAAGTACTATGAGCCATTCCTTGAAAACCATATCGTACAACGAATCGTTCCCCTGCAGATTATTTCAATGGCCCCAAGCAGCGGCTGCTGTGACAGGAACGCTTTTCACCGTTGGAGCAATCCCTCAGAACATATCGGATTGCCGGAAGCGAATATGCATGCAGGTCCAGTCATCCAAAGAGAGGATGATTCTTGCAGTCTGCCTTGAGAACCCTTCTTTCAGTGTGAAGCAGATGATTTTCAATTCATCTTTGCGGTCTGGATGACGGTCATCCCATTACAGTATGATTCAGAAGATTCTTCAGCGCGCAATGAAATGCAGATCAACTGACAGATAACCGGTTCTTTCGTATTGTTTTCCGCATTCTGATTATTGACCTTACAGGCCTCATAAGCTGATACAATCATCTGACGCAGACATTCTTACCAGCCGTGTTTATGAAAAGCACAGATTTCCGGATCCAGGGCATAGAAGCCCCGGAAACAACATCGCTTTCTGACGCATGACTGTCATTCTTTTTCCTTGATATTCTCGGGCAGATTCCACTTGTGTACCACGTTCATTGCGACCAGATGGCTGATCACAATATAAAGAAGCGTGATCATTGCCGTAAGAATGAATTCCAGTGGTCCGTTGGCATATTTGAAGAAGCGGTCCTGGGTTGAGACAAGCTTTAATGCATGTTTTGCAATTACGACTCCAGCCGGAAGACCAATCGCAATGGAAGCCAGAAACTGCAGCAGTGACTGCTTGAACATATTCCAGGACAGTTCGCCACGAGTGAATCCCAAGGTGCGAAGCACACAGATCTCCTTCTTCTGTTCGAGCAGATTGGTCTGGGTAATATTCGAAACAATGACAAATCCGATGAGGATGGAGAACCAGATCAGGGTCCATGCATACAGGTCATAGGTCGCATTGATCTTGTTCAGACTGCGGATAAAGACCACTGTATAGAAAGTATACAGATATCCGTCCTGACGGCGCAGATATTCCGCAAGATCAGACTCATGATCCGCGTCAAAAAGAAGCAGAACAGCGCCGATCGTTTCTTTTCCAAGCTTTGAAGCTGTGGAACGGGAAACATACTGTTCGCGGTCAGCGCACTGATCTGACAGAGCCGTGATTTCCAGCGGCACACCTTCGACCATGACAGTGTCACCGATGGAAGCGCCTAATTGTTCAGCGGAATACCGATCCAGAACGATACCGTTTTCCATCACCTGGATCGGCCGGTTTCTTTCATCAAATATACTGATCAGTGTCGTCTCAGCGGGAAGCGAATTGATCTGAAGAGAAAGAGTATTCGGCCCAAAAGTGACATCCCGGTAGTGAACCGTCATCATCTCTGCGTCCTTTACATACGGAAGTGCATTGAGCGCGCGGATTTTATTTTCATCAGGAGACTGTGTGAAATAAACACGGGCATCATAGTGTATCCGGTCACTGACAATCTGCTTTGCAACGTAATTCTTCGATGCAATGAATGAGAAAGAAGAAATGATCATCGCAACAGAGGCCGCGACACACAGAACCGTAAACACAAAGCGAAGTTTGTTTCTCAGTATGGAAACAATACTGAACTTTGTGAGTTCATTCATCTTTCCGGTAAGCCGGGATAGTGCATCAGGAACTCCGGGGTCAAAGGACATCCGGCGCGACATGGCTTCAGCAGGCTGAATCCGGTTGATCAGGAAGGTTCCGATCAGGGTGGAGATTTCTACTGCCAGAACCGTCGCCGCAAGCGCGAGCACGACCATCAGAGGGTCGAAATGATACACCGCAGAGGGCATGTTGAAGAAGTTTTTGAAGTAGTTCAGAATGAGCCAGATAATGACATATCCTGTCAGAATCCCGGCCGGGAAGGCCGCAAGGGCAACCCCCGCGCCAATAACACAGAATGTTTTTCTGATTTCATTCCGGGAGAATCCAATTGCCCGAAGGATACCGATTTCCCGGCGGCACTGACGCACGAGCAGTGACATGAAAAGAAATGTGACCAGCATGATGACCGCGTAGAAAATGACCGGAGTAAAGTACGAAAGATCCTGAACCGGGTCAAGGTTTGAATCGATTCGGTTTTTTACGCCGGAGTTCTCATAAGTATAGCTGTCCTTGATCACCGTATCCTTCAGAGCTTCCTCCGCCCTTGAAAGCGTCGCGTCCGGATCCGCCCCTTCTTCGAAGGTGATCAGAAACTGATTCGCAAGGCTCTGATAGCCTTCGAATTCTCCAAGTTCCTCCCTTGCGCTTTCAATCTCTTTTCTGAGATCCGCAAATTCAAGCAGCGTTTTTGCCCATTCATCTTCCGCTTCCCGACGGGAGTCTTCGATCTTCTTTCTGCCATCCTCGATCTGCTTCTGTGCTTCTTTCAGACCGCCTGTGATTTCCGCCTCGGCATCCTGTATCTGTCCAAGACCGTCATCGATCTGCAGAAACCCTTCTTCAATCTGTTTATAATATCCCGCGATTTCTTCCTTGCCTTCCGCAACCTGCCGCAGACCATCTGCGATCTGATCCAGGAAAGCATCAATCTTACGGAGACCGTCACCGGCTTCCGCCCGCTTGGATTTAATGAAACCAAGCGCTTTTCTGATCATCTGCAGTCCGTCATCGATCTTTCTGAGCCCTTCATCAATTTCAGCAACTCCGCTCTCCGCCTTCTCGATTGCCTCATCAATTCCATCTTCACTGATGCCTTCTTTTTCCAATTGCTCAATGATTTCATCCCGCAGGCGGTTCAGTTCCCTGATGGTGCTGATCACTTTTTCCATCGCTTCATCATAAGCAGTGACCATTTCCCTGAGGGTGGTGACTTCCATCCCGGTTTCATCAGAAAGCTCTTTCGCGTATTCCGGCAGTTTGGTCATTTCCTCAAGCGCAAAGCGCAGAGTCCAGTCAGTACACTTCGCAATTTCTTCAATGATTTCTCTGAAGTTTCCTGTTTCAATCAGTTCACTGAGCTTCGTCACCCGCGTCAGTGCTTTCTGATAGTCCTCTTCAGAAATCACACCTTCCGCTTCAGAACCCAGGTTCACCGCTTCCGGAACATAATGGGAAACCGCGGACCGTATCTCTGAATATTCCCTGGAGGAAATGACTTCCTGGTCTCCATCGATTGCTTTTCTGACCAGCTCCGGTGTCGATGGATCGTTCAGGATTTTTTCATCATCCCTGATCTGTTTCATCAGCCGGACAAGATCCTGCACCATCCCGCTGAGAGGCTGATCGATATCGATTTCAATACCGCATTCCCGGCACAGATCAACAAATGCCAGTATGATTTCTGCCGCAGATGAAACTGTATCAACGGAGAAATCATACTCGATCTTCCGCATCATAGCGATCGCCTGAACAAGGGCTTTGTCATTCAGACGTTTCTCTGCGGCTTCAGCATCGGCCAGGCCTTCATCAATCTTCTGCAGTCCTTCCTTTGCCTCTCGCAGTTTTGAAAGTGCCTCAGCCAGTTCTTCCCGCTGTTTCAGAACTTCCTCTTTCTTTTCGTTCAGTTCCTTCTGCTTCCTGAGCAGCTTCGTTTCTGCCCGGTCAGCCTCCTTCAGCGCATCACGGATCGATTTCTCCATGGCCTCAAGCTGGCCTTCCTTGTCAAGAAGATCCGCTTCGATCGCCAGTACTTCCGCTTCCTTTTCCTGAAGCTTTCTGCGGTTATTCACCAGTTCCTGCCGTTTGGCAGTCAGTTCTTCTTTCTTTA
Source organism: uncultured Erysipelotrichaceae bacterium (assembly GCA_946537255.1). Lineage (GTDB taxonomy): Bacteria > Bacillota_I > Bacilli_A > Erysipelotrichales > Erysipelotrichaceae > Bulleidia. Next base: position 1,632 of record CAMNFS010000108.1, on the reverse strand, counting down.
TCCCCGCCTCCTGCAGAAGGCGGTTCATTTCACTGCTTTTCTGACTGAATTCGCTGATCTTCTGATTCAGCTCTTCTTCCAGTGTATCAATCCCGTGAATGGCATCGAGATAGAAACTCTTCGCCTCTTCTTCCGCAGTATCCAGTTTCTGTTCTTTTTCTCTGATCTGTTCAGCGGTATCGTCATAATACTCATTGGGTTCTTCTTTCAGCAGCGCGTCAGGTACATAGACATACCCGAAGTCCGAGTTCAGAAACGTGGTATGGCTGTCAAACGAAGTCGCAAGATCCTCCGGCATGGATACAATCGCCTGAACCCTGTACGGGCGCTTCTCATCTTCGATCCAGGCATGTATTTCATCCCCTGTCCTGATCCTGTTGTCTCTTGCGAAGTCCCGTTCCATGTAGATGCCGTTTTCGAAGGTTTCATCAGACTTCTCCCAGAAAACGAATTTCTGATGATCATTTTCACCAAAGGAAAATGCCCGAACAGTAAGCATTCTTCCGTTCGGTGCCAGTATTACGGCATTTCCTGCAGCTCTTGCGTCAACCGACTGAATCCCTTCCACTTTCAGCAGTTCTTCCGCTTTGGTACGGTAAGTCACTTCCGTGGTAATGACGGCATCGGGATATCCGTATTCCTTCAGATAACGGTCCAGACTTTTCCTTAAGGAAATACAGGAACCGGAAAGACCGGTCAGAATACCGATTCCAAGCGTGCATACAACAGCCATGGAAAGAAGGATTTTCCAGTATTTTTTTATTATTGCCTTAACCATACGGACTGATGTCTACCACTCTATATTCTTCGCGGAAACAGGATTTGGATTTTCTGTTGTTTCTATAATTCCGCCATTGCGCATCCGGACCACCCGGTCAGCCATCCGTCCGATTTCCTTGGTATGAGTAACAATGACAACGGTTTTATGATGACCGCGGCAGAGATCTTCCAGTACATTGAGAATCTGCTTGCCGGTTTCATAATCCAGAGCACCGGTCGGTTCATCGCACAGCATGATTCTCGCGTCCTTGGCAAGGGCACGGGCAATGGATACCCGCTGCTGCTGACCGCCGGAAAACTGTGAAGGATAACTGTTGAGACGCTGTTCAAGTCCAACAAGTTCCAACGCCTTGCGCGCACGTTCTTCATTCACCGCCGTCAGCCGCACATTTTCCAGAGCCGTCAGTTCCTGAATCAGATTGAACGACTGAAAAACAAATCCGACCGTATTCCGACGGTATCTGGTCATTGAACTGTCGCCGCCGGAGAAGATCGACTTGCCGTCAAAAAACACCGTTCCTTCATCCGGCGCATCCATACCGCCCAGCATATTCAGCAGCGTACTTTTCCCACACCCGCTGCTGCCAAGAATGACAAGAAGTTCCCCGTCATAGATATCAAGACTGACATGATTCAGAGCGGTTACCGCTCCTTCTCCATGTCCATAGGTTTTATACAGGCCTTCCGCCTGAATCAGAAGATTCGAATTCATGTAATGCTATTATACTTCAAACTGCACAAATCCTTCTAAGATCCTCTCCTCGATCGGTTTCATCCTCCTATCCTTTATTCACAATGATATCCTACAATTCCTCTGATACAAAAAACACGCCAAGAAAAAAGGCCCAAACT
>CAMNFS010000107.1 GCA_946537255.1 uncultured Erysipelotrichaceae bacterium | reverse complement strand
GGCTTGCAGTTCTGCCGGTCTTTCTTGCGGTCCGGGAAAGTTCCGATTCAAAAAACAATAAAAATACATCGTAATGAGAAAGAATCACATTTAGTGATGAACTAAATGCAGGATTGCATCCCTTGCCGGTCAGAAATTTTATTCTGACATTCCTTAATCCGGAAATTAATACGCAGCTTGTCTTTACAACACATGATACATGGCAACTGTCAAATCAATTACTGCGTAGAGATGAAATCTGGTTTACAGAAAAAAAGATCAAGGCATCTCAACTTTGTATTTATTAGCAGACTTTGCAGATGAAGATGGTACAAGAATAAGAAAGGATGAAAACTACGAAAAGAACTATCTCCTAGGGAAATATGGTGCTATTCCAACCTTTAAAAGCATCGGTTTCAGTCGGGAGGAGTAACAATATGGCACGTAAAGACAGACCAGGGAATCGTAAAACCAGAGAAGAAAGAATGGTTAGGATCGTACCGTTTTTCATAAGCTTTGATTGTGATATCGGCGACAGGACCAGCAAAATTATCAGCCATAGACATACCTATGTTCATTCCAAATAAAAACAGGCATTTCTGCCTGTTGCTGAACATCAGCTGATGGGAAGAATGTCTGAAAATCCGGTAATGGAAAATACTTCTTTTACATCCGGAAGACAGTTGATCACTTTCACACCGCCACCTTTTTTTGCCAGCAGTTTGTGAGTGGAAAGAATAATACGCAGCCCGGCGGAGGAGATATACTCCAGATCCGCGAAATCAAATGTCAGATCGGTCGCGTCACCGACCACGCCGTCCAGTTTTTCTTCCAGCTGGGTGCTGGTCATGGTATCCAGACGTCCGCTGACCTTTACGACTGTAGTTCCATCATCGTTTCTGATAATCTCAGTTTCCATTTTGTCTGTCCTCCGAACTTTCATCAATTACCTGTCTCTGTACCAGATCTCTGAAGAATCCGTTTTTATTCATCAGTTCCCTGTATGTTCCGTCTTCAATGATCGAACCGCCGTCCAGGACAAGAATTCTGTCACAGTTCTGGATGGTACTGAGCCGGTGGGCGATGACGATCCGTGTACATTTCAGGTTATCGAGTGACTCACTGACTTTCTTCTGAGTCAGATTGTCCAGGGCGGATGTCGCTTCATCAAAGATCAGGATCTTTGGTTTCGGCGCAATTGCCCTTGCAATCATCATACGCTGTTTTTGTCCTCCGGAAAAGCCTCCTGATCCTTCGGCGATCATTGTATGCATTCCCATCGGCATTGCCCGGATGTCATCCGCAAGCCCGGCGGTTTCCGCAGCCTCCCAGGCATCATTCATGGAAAGCCATGGGGCAGAGATTACGATGTTTTCATAGATACTGCCGGAGAACAGCTTTCCGTTCTGGGTTACGGTACCGATCTTCTGACGCAGGGAATTCATATCCAGCGTATTCAGATCCTTACCGTCAAAGTATACGCTTCCTTTTTCCGGTTTTTCAAATCCCAGCAGGATCCGGATCAGCGTACTCTTTCCGCATCCGCTCTTACCGACAATGGCGATGTACTGCCCTGGCTGAATCTTCAGTGAGAGATCATTGAGAACATAGGGCATTGAACTGGAATAGCGGAAGCTGACATTGGAGATTTCTATTCCGCCGCTGATCTGGGAAAGGATTTCCTTTCCTTCACTGACTTCGGGCGTTTCCTTGAGAATCGGATCGATCATGTCAATGATCGGCTTGATTCCGGCAATCTGTGAAACAATGCCGGTGATTGCGCTGAAGGCACCGTATACCATTCCATAGGCGGAAGTGAACGCATAGTACTGTTCGTAGGAGATCCCGCCGTTAATCGCTGCCCGATAGGTCAGAAAGGTTCCCACAAGAGAAATGGCCATTGTGATCGTGGTGCTGATTTTCAGCAGGAAGGGAGGATTATAGACATATTCCAGTTCCTTCGCATAAAGTTTTCCCCAGCGGGCGAAGACACGTCTTTCCGAACCGGAAAGGCGGATTTTCTGAATGCCGCTGATCATGGCGTAGCTCATTCCGTTTTCCTTGGAGGAGATCTCCATCCGTTCCTTGGATACCTTCAGCTGCATGAAGGTAATCAGAAGGTTGAAGGAGATACTGATAATCATGATGAGGATGGAAGGCGCCACAAGGGATGGAGCGTACTTCATGATCTGACCGATATACGCAAGTGAGAAGGTGGAATTAAGTCCTACCGAGAAGATCATGGTCATCACGGTGGAACACAGCTGGTTGATGTACTGCAGACGGTAACTGAGATCACCGGATGAATACTTCCGGAAGAAAGACGGAGACAGAGACAGAATCCGCATCATGGACGCTGCCCTAACCTGTATGGACATTCTGGTATTGATCATTTCGTTGATCATGGAACTCAGAATTCCGTTGGTCAGATTGCATATGGTTAGGCCGGTAATGAACGCCGCGATGCCGATCAGAGCAGAGACGCTTCCGCTCTTCATGACCTTACCCATCAGAAGGAAGCTGGCACGGGTTGACCAGAAGCCAAGCAGAACCCCGAAAGCCGTCACTGCCACAATCTTCAGACGGTCGAGAAGGGACTGCGTGGAAAGGGCATACAGGATCACATCCTTGACGTCCAGTGCCCGTAACGGGAAGGGCTTGTAGAAGCAGTAACCCTCTCTGCTCAGACTCTTTGCACTGACATGGTTCAGATAGGTTTTCTTTCCGTTTCGGGGATCAATAAAGGAATAGCCGATGGATTGGGTGGGGAGAAGGGCAACCGGAATCGGTTTGTCTTCGAATTCCACAAAACCGATCATCGGACCGATGGCATCCTTCCACCAGTTGTCGGTCAGGTCGACTTTCCGATACATGATTCCGAACGGCCGCATCATGTATTCCATCTGATCCTGAAAAGCCTCCATTTTTTCGGGGGGATTTTTCTTCGGGGTCAGCTGATACCAGCGCAGGATATGCTCCAGGGCATTTTTTCCGAGGGTGCTTTCATCCTTCTGAAAAGACTGAAAATGGTCTCCCGTAACCGCCTCCGCTATTTCGGAGAAAGTTTCCTGGAACAACCTCTTATCGCTTTCCTTCCGTTGTTTGATCTGTTCTTCAAACCAGCCCATAACTCACCTACGCATTCGTAACAAGCTCTTTATAGAGCCCTTCCTGATTGTAAAGCTGTTCATGCGTCCCGCGTTCCACCACGTTGCCATGATCCAGAACGATGATTTCATCGCTGTCCCGGATTGTGGAAAGCCTGTGGGCGATGACAATGCAGGTAATGCCGCGGTCCTTGATGGCATTGACTACATCGTATTCTGTCTTGGCATCCAGCGCGGAGGTTGCTTCATCGAGAATAATGATCCGGGGATCCTGCGCAAGGACCCGGGCAATCTCAATCCGCTGTCTCTGACCGCCGGAGAAATCATTTCCTCCTTCTGTCAGAACATGCTGGTAACCATCCGGTCTTGCCAGAATATCCTCATGGATCTGCGCGTCCTTGGCGGCGAGAATCATTTCGAAATCCTCGATCGAGTTGTCCCACATGCGGATGTTGTTGGCAATCGTATCTTCAAAGAGAATAATGTCCTGGTCCACAACCGCAAGCGATCCGGTAAAGACGCTCCGGTCGATCTGAGTAATTGACTTGCCGTCAAAGGTAATGCTGCCGGACCAGGGCTGATACAGGCCGCTGACCAGTTTTGCGATCGTGCTCTTGCCGCAGCCGGATGTACCGACTAACGCCACTCTTGCCCCGGGCTTCAGAGAAAGGGAAAAGTCCCGGATCAAAGGATCCGCCAGAGGGGAATAGCCGAAGGTGATATTGTTGATTTCAATCGCTCCGGAAAGCTTCGCGAGACTTTCATCATTCGTGGGACTGGTGAATACCGGGTCGGTTTCGCTGTTCATGACATCTTCAACGCGTTCGATCTCTGTCTTCATTTCCTGCAGAGTCTGGCTGGCGGAAATCAGCGCTTCCGCCGGGCTCTCAAAGCGGGAGAGATATCCCTGAAAGCCGATCAGAAGACCTTCTGTGAAACGGCCCTTCATGATCAGAAATACGCCAAGCACCGTGATGACCGTGTTCAGCAGCGAACGTACCAGTCCCGGAATCGTACCAAGATAGTTGTTCAGCTTTGAAAAACTGACATTGCTGCGGTTGACCGCTGCCTGGTATCCCGACCAGCGCTGGAAGAAACCGTTTTCCGCTCCGGTTGCCTTGATGGTCTCGATCATTTCAATTCCGCTGGTTGTTGTGCCGGCCAGTTTTCCCTGGTCCCGCATGGAAACCCGGGTGAGATTGATTCTCTGATTGGAAATGATATTCGCAAGACCAAGATTGATCAGGATGGACAGAAGACCGATCGCGGTAAGAAGCGGACTGTATTTGATCATGATCGTCAGATAGACAACCATCATGACAGAATTCAGAACCAGCGGCGTCAGGGTATTCAGGATGGTTTCTGAGATCTCCGAGTTGCTGGACATCCGGGCCTGAATATCACCGGCCATTCTCTGGGAAAAGAAGTCAATCGGCAGCTTCAGTACCTTCCACATGTAGGAAGTGGTTCCGACCGCGTCGAGTTTTCCGCTGATGCGGATGGTGAAGAGGGTCTGAAGCCAGGAAAAAATGATCTGAATCAATGAGAAAAGGGCAAGCAGAATCAGAAAAGGATTTGTCCAGGTCAGGTTGATTCCCTTCATGAGATAGTCGACAAAGATCCTTGAGAAGGCTGGCTGAATCAGATCTACCAGTGAAGTGATGATGGTAGTCAGAACAACGATGCCGATGGACTGGCGGATATTCGGGATACGGGCAGTCACATATTCCATGACACTGGCCGGTTTTCCCTCCATGACAAAATCCGGTCCGGGTGAAAAGCAGAGCGCGATTCCGGTGAAGGAACGGTCAAACTCATCCATTGAAATCTTGACGATTCCGCGGGCAGGATCGTTGATCACCGCGTATTTTCCCTTGAATCCATCCAGAACGACAAAATGATTGAAGTTCCAGTGAATAATGCAGGGATAGGAACCGTCCTCGCGGATTCCCTCAACTTCAAACCGGTAGCCGGAGGCATTCAGGCCATAGGACCGTGCCGCCTTCAGTATGTTTTTTGCATTGGACCCGTCCCGGGAAACACCGCAGTCCTTGCGTACCTGTTCCAATGGAATCCATTTCCGGTAATAGGCAAGAATCATTGCCAGCGCCGCGGCGCCGCATTCCAGCGCTTCCAGCTGCATGATGACCGGGACTTTTGCCACCCCGCGTTTCAGCGGGGAAGGGACTTTGCTATTGTTCATGATCAGGCAGTACCTTTCATTCTATCAAAAGGTCAATCGGCTTCAGGTGTCTCATGATCACGGATCCGGAATAGTATCCATCCGTCAGATTTCCTTCGGCGTTCACGGCGACAACCAGACTGTCTCCGGAAAGGCCGAAGTCCGCCAGTTCCTTTTCTGACAGCGCGTCCCTGGCTGCCATGGCGGTGGAATAGCTGTGAATCGGATAGACATTGTTATTGATGGAAATGACACTTTCCGCTGTCAGCTGGGTTGCGTCGGCGGAGGAAACATAGGCGGAGATCTTACCGTTGGACACCCGGGCAGTCACCTTCGCGTAGGCATCGATATTGCCTAGAAATCCCCACACAAGCAAGCC
>CAMNFS010000106.1 GCA_946537255.1 uncultured Erysipelotrichaceae bacterium | reverse complement strand
ACGCCACGATCGGCAGCATTCCCTGACAGATTCCGATATTGATCGCGTTGGGAATCCGCTCCACCTTCATGACAATTCCCATGGCCGCAAGCACGAGATCACTGTGACTGCTCGCAAGGATGTTGACAAAGATATTCGCAAGATCAAACAGTCCGGTCAGAATCGCCGAGGGAATACCGACCGCAAACAGCTGTTTCCTATGCCGGGCACTGATCTTTCCCGCCGCAGCCACACTCATGCTTAACGGGGCGGATCGGCCGGCTCTGTGAAACTGCACAAGCAGATACACAGCTGAGACCATATTGGAAATCAATGTCGCAAGGGCCGCGCCCAGTACCTCACTGCCCTTTGGAAGAAGGACAAACATGAACAGCGGATCCAGCACCATGTTCAATATCCCGCCGCCGCTGAGACCGATGCCCGCCTGTGAGGAAAAGCCCGCGTTGCGCAGCAGATGCGCCAGCGTCAATGAAACAATCGCCGGCAGAGATCCGATCACAATGACCAGAACGGTATACTGCCTGGCATAGTCAATGGTCATCTCGGAAGCCCCGAGGAAATTCAGCACCGGATCAAGAAAGAGCCCGATCAGAAGAGAATACACAAGAGAAAGCACGATACAGGAGACAAAACTGAACGCGCTGACCCGCTTTCCATCCTCTGTATTCTTCTGACCCATGAGTCTTGCGACCAGGCTTCCGCCCCCGACCCCGAACAGATTGGAAAAAGCCACATTCAGCATGGTCAGGGTCAGGGTGATGGATGTCGCGGCCATCATATAGGAGTTGCCGGTTCTGCCGATGAAAAAGGCATCCACCATGTTGTAGATCAGATTGACCATCTGGCTGATGATGGTAGGTACCGCCATTGTCCAGAGGGCCTGACTCACGGGCATGGATTCAAACAGTTCTTTTCTTGATATCTCCGCCATAGTACTCCTTCTTTTTTCTCATACAGATCATACACCCGTTTTCATTGTTCCTGATGGATGCCGGAATGATGGATATGGAACGATTCTGAAAAAAACTGCGGCTCCATGGAAGATGGAAACCTCCGGATAAAATGAAAAATGGCGAGAGAACTCACCACTCATTTCCGCATTTCAGACATCTGTGTCTGCCATCCTCTGTCAGCTCTGCTGCTTCACCGCAGAGGGGACATGTCAGTATCTGCCTGTTCTGATCCTTTCCTCCGGCTGCCGCCGCAAGGAGGTCAGGATCCAGTTCTGTTTGACGGCTCTCTTCCGGTAATCTGCCGAACAGAATGGCATACAGTCTGACCTTCTGATTCGTTTCCCGGGAGAAATCCGCATCTTTCAGCAGCTGTTCCATGTCACTTTCTAATAACATCTCGTACCTCCGGCATTTCTTTATTTCTTTCGATCGCTATTATATACGCTTTGTATCCGAGTTAACCACGGAAAGTTTTTCTTCCTGGCCACCCTGTCCGTACCCGCCGCCGCGAATGTGATCCGGGCATATTCTGCCTGATTTTCATGAATCCGCAGTACAATCATTCTGTAACTGACAGGAGGGACTGCGGATGCCGGATCTTTTTATACCTGAAGGAAGCGAGGAACTCGCCTTTCACGAAGCCATGCTTGCGGACCATGTGACCGTCCGGGGAATTACTGTTCTGAAAGAAACCGACCCGGTTCTCTGGAAAGAAGACTGGGGAAAGGAATCCGACGACTCTGCCTACCGCCTGATCTACTGTGACGGGTGCGGATACTTTGTCGGGGATGTCGCGTGGAAGCGCACCGGCGTGACAGAAGCACAGCTCTGGCTGATGATTCTCGGAGATCTCAGGGAAGAAGGCTATGGCTCATCCGTCCTGAAACAGACCGCATGGAACGCCCGGCAGAAAGGCATCCGAACCTTTACCATCCTTCTGCCAGGCAGTCATCCCCACCGCTCATTCTTTGAAAAGCGCGGCTTTCAGGTCATGGAAGAGAATGACCGCCTGATTCTTCGGGCAGACACGGATGTTCTTTCCCGCTGCCGCTGTCAGGAGAATGTCTGTTCCCTGCACGCAGATGACTGATACCGGAATCCACAGGATTCCTTTTTTTGTACAGCCCGGGATCCTTCTTCCCTGCTTTTTTATAAACCCGGTTTTCCTTCAGTCCCTCAGGATCCGGAAGATCCGTATAAAACCGTCTGAATTTCTGATCCTTTGAAACAGGAATCACCATATGGTCATTCCATGGATTTTTTCCGTATGAAAACCTGCCCGAAGGCAGGAAGGTCTCGGATTTATCTCTGATGGAAATCATTCCAGTGCTGTCTGACAAACTCTCTGACCTTTGCCTCGTCCTGATCCCAGTCTATGTCAGAAGTACCGAACTGCTGCACCGAACCGGTAATTCCCTTGGCCACGCCCCAGAATTCGTCAAAGGACATGTTGTATCTCGCCGGATCCTGCAGCGCCATATCCACATACTGCTTAACGGCATTCTCCCAGCCGTCAATCAGCTTTCCGCCGCCGACCTGATCGAGCGCCTCATCATTCAGTTTTACTGCTTTTCTGATTTCATGTGACATTTGAACGATCCTCCATTCACACTGATGTTTCTTACCATATTGTTATACGAAGAAAGAGAAAACTTCCATTCTCCGCCTGACCGGAACAGGAAAATGACAAAAACGGTATCTCCGTATTTCCCTTCTTTTTTTCTTATATATTGAACTTACAGAAACCCGTTGTGCATACCCGTTCCATTCTTTCACTGACATCTGTTCATTTCCTGTCTTTGAAGAAATCCGGAACACTGCAGAACGGAATGGAGGGAAAGAAAATGAACTGCTGGAAACCGATTTCTGCTTTCTGCATCTGCGCCGCGCTCTGTCTTTCAGGGTGTTCAGGCAGCTCTTCGTCCTCTCAGCAGGCCAGTGCCGCTCCAGAGGCTTCAGCGATCGCTGAATCAAATCCTGGCACCGGTAATCCTGCCGCGGGAACCTATCGAATTCTTGGCGTTGTCCTGCCGGAAAACTGTGTTGTAAGTTCCAATGAGCTGACCGGTTATTATCTGACACTGGATCCGGATGGAAAAGGACAGCTGTTCTTCGGGGAAAACAATCAGGGGCCGATTTCTTCCTGGAGTGTGGACGGAACCTCTTTCCAGATGAAGGCCGGTATTTCCGATTTTACCGGAAAGCTGGATAAGGGCATTATGAACCTGGATCTCGGAGATGATTATGTGCTCGTCTTTGCGACGGACGCCGCTGATACCTCAGGTCTTAAGACCATGACCATGGAGGAATACAAATCCTCTCTCGCCGATTCCGCACCGGCCGGCGCCGCGGACGCTGCCATGGCGGGTGAGTATATCATCTACGCGGTTGAAAGTACCGGACGCTGTGTTCAGATTCCGGAAGAGGACCGCAATGCGCTCGCCTTTATCCTGAATCCGGACGGGACGGGAAAAGTCCGGGTGGAAAACGAGTCGGAGGATCTGACATGGAGAAGCAGCGGAAACCGGCTTCTGCTGTATGAATTAACCGGAAAGGCGATTGATACCTATGAAATCACTGTCGAAAAGGGAATCATGCGCCTGATCGTAAAAGGAACCGATGGCGAACAGGATATCATCGAATATCTCGTAACCAAAGACGCGGATGTCTCATCCATTCAGATCACGGACAAGCCATAATATTCGGTCTGCTTATGCAGACTGATCGCCATGCGGGCTGAAAGGCCCGCTTTCCTGTGCGGAAACAGACCATCCATCTCTTCCTTCTGCAGAAAACTCCCCTCTGTATCTTCAGCCGAAACCACATTATCTCCTGTTCCATAATGGATGATGCTCAGAAGAAAAAAAGGAGAAGCTTTCCTACTTCCCCTTTCATCCGCAGGTATGGCGGATTATTTTGCCCATGTAAAGACCATGTCGTCCGCGGCGTGCTCCTGTTCATCCTTCCAGGTCAGGGTATTGTCCTTTCCGAAGGTGAAGGTTCCCTTGCCGTTCTGGTAGACGATGGTCTCGGACTTTGTGGTTCCGTCTTCATTGAAAACCATATCCTTGCGCAGACCGTCGGTATAGGTGACGCTCATGGTGCTTTCATCAAAATTGCCGCTCATTGCCCATTCCGAGGTTTCCGCTGCGCTGGAACCCCACATGACCGTGAAGTTGACGCCGGTCTTGTTATCTGCCGCCTGTACTTCAATGGAACATCTGTCATTTGCGTAGGTGCCGACAAAATTCATGATCGGATTCTGACCGTTTTCTTCCTCGGCCGGCTTTTCCGACTTTTTCTTCTTTATCGTGATGATACCGGTCGTATTGTCCTTTGCGGACGTGAAGCCAACCATATAGTTTCCCGGCTCGAGATCATAACTGATTTCCTGATCCTTTCCATCAAAGGTCCATTCCACCGAAGGATCCTCGGCGCCATCCGCTACCATGCGTACGGTTACCGCTCCGCTTTCCATATTGGCGGTCACGACAACCTCATCACCCGCACTGACATCTATGCCTGACCCGGCACCCGTGCCCTTGATCTCGTTCTCCGCTGTCAGCTGTAAGCCATCATCAATCAGATCTACTCCGAACCTTGTGGACTTGGGGGCGCAGGCACCAAGACCAAGCGCCATCACAAGACACAATGCTGTCTTTATTCTGTTCATTCCGTTAAACCTCCATTTCATTCCGATGCCTCAAGCATCGGACTCATTATAATCACCTGCCGGAAATAGTCAAATGAAAGCAGAGTCACAGCAGCCATTCCACTCTGCCGTGATGCGTATGATAAAGGCCTGCCGCCCGGATTGTAAAAATCTCGCCGATCCCGCAGGAAAACACCGCCTCCGGGATGACTCTTGAATCCGAGCAGGCAATTACCACCGCACAGGGGTTCTGCCCGTTCTCGTAAGTGTGCAGTCTGATTTCCGGAGAAATATTTCCGGGATTCCAGGTATTGGTAATGCAGTCCTCATTTCCTGCCTGAAGCTTCTTCAGGGCAGTATCCGCATCCATGGTCTGTTTCATACTGTTTGTCTTCTGTTTCCTCCATTGTACCGTATCCGGAATGACAGGGTTCATTCCATGCATGGTATACAATGAAGGAAAGAAGCTTCCGGAAGGAAATCATCTGATTTCTCTTTTGCAGGTTTCTGTGGAAAGGCGGTGTTCATGCTGGAAGTGCGCTACTGCAGAGTTTCTCCGCTGGCGGAGGATTCTCTGTTTCAGACATACTATGACGCATTGAAGTCCGTGCAAAGAAAACAGCGTATTCTTTCCTATAAGCAGAAAAAGGATCAGATGCGCTCACTTGCGGCTTCCATTCTGCTTGAAACACTGCTGGAGGATCATGGCATCATGGAAAGAACCCTGTGGTATAACCCCTGTCAGAAGCCCTTTCTGTCAGACAGCCCATGGGAAATCGGATTATCCCACTCCGGCGATTACGCGGCTGCGCTGCTTTCTGATCAGCCTGCTGGAGTGGATATTGAAAAAAAACGCCCGGTGGATGAGAGAGTGATCCGCAGATTCTTTCATCCGGAAGAAATGGAATATATCCATTCCAGTGAGAATAAAGACCTTGCCTTTACTGAAATCTGGACAAAAAAAGAAAGCTTTCTCAAAATGACGGGCACCGGGATCACGGTGCCTCTGGAGCAGTTTTCCGTGCTGCGCCAGGAAGAAAACCGGTTCTTTCAGACCCTGATTCAGGATGCCTTTGTCTTAAGTACATGTACAGGTACCAACCAGCCTGTGCGCTTTCAGGAATGGC
>CAMNFS010000105.1 GCA_946537255.1 uncultured Erysipelotrichaceae bacterium | reverse complement strand
TCCTCCTCCTGCAGAATGAAAAGAACCTTATTCTGTGATTCAATGAAAGGAGTATGATAAATGGAAGAAAGCAAAGGACAGCAGAAGACATGAGCACGGACAGAAAACCTGTTTCTGAACAGGAAGCCAGTACACCGGACCAGGAAAAGAAACGAGGCCGAAGACTGCTTCTGAAAACAAACCGTACCGCAAAACTCATTGCGGGTGATTTCAGGTCCATGCTTGGATTTGAGATTTCCTACCGCGTGATCTGTCTGGTCGTTTTCTTTCCGATCCTGGTATATCTGGAGCGGCTGATCCTTTACGTAAACGGAACAGACAATCTTGCCCAGTACAATGTCGTAAAGAGTCTTCTGAATCCCCTTACCTGGTTGATTCTGATTGTCGTTCTGATGTTTGTGGTTTTTTTCACCCTGATCGAACAGGGAGGTCTCGCGGTTGCCATGCATGCATCAACCAGCGGAAAAAAGCTGAAGACAAAGGAAATCCTCTCGGAAGGCACCCGTTATGCGATTGACAATGTGAATGCGGCAAACTGGCCGCTGCTTCCCTACGTTCTCCTGGTGCTTCCTCTGACTGCGCTCGCTGATGAAACAAGCATTGTGAGATTCATCGAAATGCCCGGCTTCATCCTGGAATTCATTTACCAGAGACAGTGGGCCACCATCCTCTGGTATGCCGCGAATATCATCATTCTGATCCTCAGCATCGGCTGGATCTTCACGTTTACAGTCATGGCAATCGAACATAAGGGCTTTTCGGACGCCGCAAAACGAAGCTGGAAGGCAGTCCGTACAACCGGACTCTTCCGTCTGATTGTGACATTGCTGTGCTATTACATTATCTTCACCGTGATTGTCAGTCTTCTGGGGCTGATCGTATTTGCCGTATGGTATCTGCTCTGGCTCTGGATTGAACCCGGAACCGCGGATCTGAATGCCCTTCTGACACCGGATAAGACAGAGATCGTAACAATGATCATCAAAACCATCTGTATGTGGATCGGAGCTGTTGTCTTTCAGGCTGTCATTCAGGAAATGTATTACCGGGCCTGTGAAACCGAAGGCTACTCGATTCCGGATTATGTGCCGAATCCTGCCCATATCGATAATCCGATCCTCGCCGCGGCATTCTGGATCATCTGCGGGCTTGCGGTCTTTTTCTCCGTACCGCCGCGGATCCGGCAGATCCGCTGGATGATGAACACAGAAAATGGAAAAACCATGATCATGGCACATCGGGGTTTCAGTGAAGCGGCTCCGGAAAACACCATTCCAGCCTTTCAGGCAGCCGTCGACGCCGGGGTCAAGGCAGTGGAACTGGATGTGCAGATGCTGAAGGACGGAACCATCATCGTCATGCATGACGACAGTTTCGCGAGAACCTGCGGTGTAAACAAGCATGTCTGGGAAACGGACTATGACGAAGTGAAAACCTATGACGCCGGAAGCTTCTTCTCCGAAGAATTTGCCGGCACACCGGTTCCTACGCTTGATCAGGTTATCAAGCAGTTCCGCAATGACCTCTTCATCAATATTGAAATCAAACGGACCGGCCATGATGAAGGCATTGAAAAGGCTGTCGTGGATATTATCCGGGCCAATCAGTTCATTGATCACTGCGATGTGACTTCCCAGGACTATGACACTCTGATCCGGGTGAAGGAAGCCAATCCGGACATCCTTACCGCATACACCACCGTGATCGGGCTTGGAGAAATAGAAAATCTGGATGCCGCATCCATCATCAGTATTCAGGAAACCTTTGCGACGTTCTCCACTGTGGAGCGGCTTCATAATGCCGGCAAGCGCGTCTTTGTCTGGACCGTCAACGATGCGGATGTCATGGACCGTCTGATCAGTCTGAATGTGGACGCAATTCTCACCAACGATCCAGTAAAGGGAGCACAGGTTCTGTCACAGCATCAGGGCCTTCTGGATCTTCCGTACCGGCTCCGGCAGATTCTGCGTTTTGTCTGAGAAAGCCGCTTCAGGAAAAAATCAGAAGGCTGAGGTACATCAGAGCGCACGCCCAGTTTCCGCCGCCGCCGATATGCAGAAGCGTAAGAATCAACCCAACGGGAAGTGCGTTGAAGACGCAGCTCCATGCCGGCATTGAGGTCATCCCGGCTGCCACCGCGTGAAACAGCGTGATACAGAATACGATCAGGCCGATATAGCACACTGCCATTGTCGCAGCGGTCCTTGTGAAGTATTGAATGATGATCTTCAGCGCTTCTTCCGTACGTCCCATTTTCAGATAAAACCATTCCGCCGTTCCGCATATGACATGATGCGCAGTACCCGGAATCAGAAATACCGCAAGACTGATCAGAATGACAGCGGCATGGAAAAGCGAATACTGTTTCATCCACAGAAAAACACCATATCCACCGAAGGAAATCAGCAGAAGTGCCAGAACCCCGAGCAGAACAGACTGGATCGGACGGGATTCCGGCATGCGGGAAAATGTTTCCTTCATTTTTTTACTGTCTCTGATATCTGAAAACTGAAATTTACCGCCTGGAACATAGGTGATCAGACAGTCTGAAATCCCACAGAGAAGATGTCCGCATACCGCCAGAAAAAACAGAACCTTCATTTCATTCATACACATTCACCCTCCTTTAAAGACAGAACTCTTTGTCATTTCTGCGCGCACTGGCTCATTCAGGTAATGATCACAGGGACAGAACCGGATATCCATCCGGCATTCTTCCTTCCTGTTTTCATGACTGAACGCCTCTGACGTTAGAATATACTAACTAAATCTGAAGGAAAATATCTTTTTGAATTTTCCGTTTCTTCCCGATCATAATCAGCCCACAAAAAAATCCTGACATTCAGGATTTCCTTCAGAATCTCTTTTTTCTTCGCTTTTCGTCCAGCGGAAGCGGAACAATATATTCCTGAAACTGACGGGGAAGAAGCGAAAAGTACTGCCATTTTATGACCGAGGCCCCTTTTGGAACCCGCCGGGTGAAATACCAGAACCGCCCATAACGGCGGGCGGTACCGTATGTGCTGCAGTAGATGCCATCATGCCGGTACCTGTAGGAAACACAGCACATTTCCCGTGTTTCCGGCAGTTCATCCGCCGGGCGCCAATGAATCCCGAAGCAGTCTGTCTGTTCCTTTTTTTCCATAATAAAACCCTCCTGTTATTCTTTCTTTCATGAATCCGCAGAAGGGTTTTCTCTGCCCCGTGTTTCCTTTGCAAGTATAGCTGCTCAAGGAAAGCAGCGCATTAAACTTCCTGTTTATCTGAACCAGGTTACAGTTTCCGACAGCGGTTTGCGTGTGTCATGGCTGGCGGTCGGCTTCATTCCTTCCGCTGCGTAGCCAAGATCCATTAACATCAGAACGGTTTCCTGTTCACTGAGTCCAAGCGATTCCGAAAAGCTGTCCGGATCAAAGAAATTAATCCAGCAGCTGTCTACTCCCTCATCCGCTGCCGCAAGAATCATATGTGCAGCGACAATTGATGCGTCTTCCGCTCCGGAACTGTACTTTCCTCCCGGATACGTAAACACATTCTCTTTGTCAAAAGCCACAGCCAGTACCGTGGGAGCTCCATAACGGCATGGGGTTAAGGCATCGATCTTCGCCAGCATTTCTTCTGACTGAAAGACATAAATGTGCTGTTCCTGCAGATTCTTTGCGGTCGGCGCGAGTCTGCCCGCTTCCAGAATCGCCATCAGTTTTTTCTCTTCCACCTGCCTGCTGCCAAACTTTTTGCAGGAATATCTTTTTCTGACTGTCTCTTTGAATTCCATTTTCTGTGTCCCCGCTTTCTCTTGATTTCCAGTCATTCCACTGACAATCTCTGCAGCACACCTTCCTTCCATCCGTTGGTTTCCTTACCGACACGGATTGCTTTGAACAATGGGAATATCGCTTTTGATGCCTGTACCCTGTGGCATGTGAAGAAACCGCGTTGTGTATGAAAAGTTCAGGTTCCGCTGCTTACAGTTATCTTATACCTGAAGAAAGGCGGTGTTCCTAATACCTTTCTCTTTTTGTATACCTCTATTTTCTGTTTACAGAAGAAGGTTTTGTTCCGGATATTCACGGAGATCTTTCCGAGGAAGCACGGAATGAATCGGCCGCGTGGATCGGTGAAAAAGGCATGGAGCGCCTTTATGAATTCGGAGCCGGTCCACAGCCGGAACGATGAAATGCTTTCCAACGCGGAAACACATACCTCCAGAATGCTGGATGATGAAGATCTTGTCTCACTGTTCGGCGTATTCTGACTTGTCCCTTTTACCTGCGCGCATGTAACCCGTGAGGGCTCATGCAAGTGGAGTGACTTGACCGCAGAAGTGAAAACGGATCAGAAGGAAAAGCGTCTGAGAAAGCCATTCCCGGACACTCTGTTTATGATCCGTTTTTTATTATTCCTTATTACAGACGAGCCATGTGACACCTGCGGAGACAAAGAAGGCAATCACAGCGGAAATTACTCCGTTCCAGAAATTCATCGCTGTTCCTCCGGCATAATTCAGAAAACAGAGAAAACTGGCGCTTGGAATGAAGTTATACGCGGTCAGATGGGTCAGTCCCGCATACAGAGATCCGAAAAAAGCACCGGTCACAAGACCGATAAAAGGCTTTCGATACCGGAAACCGACACCGTAAAGAGCCGGTTCCGTCACTCCGCCGATCATCTGTGCCAGCGCGTAGCTGATATCAGATGACCGCTCCCGGCGGTCTTTTTCCCTCAGAGCTGCTCCCACGGCCATTCCGCCTGTCGCAAACGCAGCGGCCGCGCACATCGGCGTAATGATGGTTTCCTGCCCATTGGCAGCCAGAATCACATAGATGGAAGAAATAAACAGCCAGTGCAGTCCGCCCATGATGATAAATTCCCACAATGCCCCAAGCACTGCGATGGTAAGTACGGTAACCACACCGCCCTGACTGCCCAGCCGGATCATCCCGCTGCACAGTGCGGACCCAAGATAGGAACCGGCCGGTGCCATGACGCAGAACATGATGGGAAGAACAACCGCCGTGGAAAGAAACGGTACAAACACATCCTTCAGAACATCCGGAACAATTTTCCGCATGCCTTTTTCAACCCAGGAAAGCACCCATACGGAAAGAATAACGGGCAGAATCGTAGAGGAATAATTCAGGGCGGGAGCCGGAATTCCATATACCGTGAACTTCGCGCCGGTTTCCGCAAGGTGAATGAATGTCGGATGGATCAGAATTGCGCCAAGGAATACACCGAGCATCGGTGTCGCATGGAATACCGCCGCGCTGGTATACCCGACCGCGACCGGGAAAAAATAAAACCCGGCGTCTGCCACAAAGGTGAGCAGAGTATGGAGATCACTTTCCGCAGAAATGACATGAAGCATATCCGGTCCGAGAATGGAAACCACTGTCTTGAACATCGCGGCCGCCATCAGCATCGGAAGCAGCGGCACAAGGCTTCCGGACAGCGCATCCATTACCCCGCTGAGTATCCGTTTCAGATTCAGCGGTCCTCTGTCATTCCATTTTTTCAGAAGGTCCCGAACAAACGCTTCTCTGCCCTCCCTGACAACAATCTCAAGGGACGTGCCCTTTTGACACACGCATTCAATGACATCATCGGAAGGAAGCGTGAGCGGGCTGTCGGTTTTCAGAGTAATGAGAATTCCGGCAGGGGTTTCCCGAAGATCCGCAATCCCGTTTCTTCCATCCAGTTTTTCCCAAAGTTCATCCGCCTGCATGCATGCACCCGCTTTCTATTTCTCATCATAATTCCTGCCGGATCGAAAGAAAAGACTGCCATCGGGCAATCCATTCTTTC
>CAMNFS010000104.1 GCA_946537255.1 uncultured Erysipelotrichaceae bacterium | reverse complement strand
CAATTGATTGTCAATGATAAGTGTACAGACTAGAAAGACTGCTAGTTTGTGCTTGTAAAGACGGCGGCAACCTATAACTATGCGGGATCAAAATACCCACTCACTTCCACGTGCTCTAAACAAAGCTGTCCTCTATAGTCAGCTTAGCAAAATGTGGAGTAAATACGAAGTTTATTCATTACATATTTGTGACGGCGCCGAAGCGCGCCGTAATGGAGGAAACTATGAAGAAACCGAAAATCGAAGAAGGAAGGGATTAAATCGTAACGTATAAAAATATGCAGGAATGAGAATCATTATTCATATAACAGGAGGAAGCATTTCCTGAACGGATTCTGACAGAAAATGAGGTAAATCACGGAAAAGAATGTACTGACGGAAGAACAGAAGGCTTTTATCAAAGAAAACATCAGAAAGATGAAGGAAAAGAGCTGTTTGAGGAACTTTCAAAAATCGGATCGCAGCCGGATCATAAAACGTTCTGAGAGTATATGAGGAAGGTTATCTCGGAAACCGAAAACAAGGTGTTCCGTCAGGAACTGTCCGATACCGAACTGGCAGTCACTGCCGGAGGATTCTGCGGCATGTCAGGAGGCTGTGATTCTCCGGCCGTATACGAGTATTCCCATTGTACGATCCAGAGTCTGCGGGACATTTATGAAGGGGCATTTCCAAACTGCGCGGCTGCTGTGGAAGATGGCAGCTGGTGCGATGAAAATGATGCCTGCTATGACTGCGCAGTCGAATATCAGAATATGCAGGACTGTGCCAAAGCCTGGAGATGACGGATCAAAGAGGCCAGGTAAACTGTTTCCGTTGAATTCCGGAAGTTCATGAGCTTACATGCATTCATGACTCAGCGGAGATGAATGTTTATTTTATGTGATTTTTTCACGATATTGTGTTATAACTAGCGCGTAACCATAAAGGGGGTTAAAGTATGTCATTAGATACAGCTAAGAAAATTCTCAAAGTATTCGGAATCATCACGATTGTATTTGCGGTTATTTCACTGATTCTCGGTGTTGTCGCATTGGTCGGCGGCGGTGCCGCGGCTGCGGGTGTCGCAACCGGTGATGCCGCTGCGGATCAGGATCTGCAGTCCGCGTCTTCTCTCATGATCGGCGGCGGAATCGTTATTCTTGTCGGTTCCATCGTCAGCCTGGCAGACGGCATCCTTTCCGTTCTGGCTTCCGGCAACGGTAAGTACGGTGCAGCCGCGTTTATCTTCGCGATCATTTCTCTGGTCATTTCCGTGATCAACGGTATCACTTCCCTGTCTTCTTCCGGAGCCAGCGGAATCATCGGTGTCATCGGCGGAATTGTTGTGAATGGTCTGATCTGCTATGCGGCATATCTTGTCAAGAATGACTACAAGAAGCGTGCCTGAGAAAAGAGAAAAATCAAAGCAGTAAGGAAGCGGAAAACCGCTTCTTTTTCATATGCAGTCAGGACCCGGCGTTTCCTGTAAATCAAGGAGGAAACCATCATAGGAGTGAATACAGGAATCCCTGTGAATGTCACCGGACGCGTCTTTCTTTCATTGTTCCGCGTGCCTGGCTTGAATTATTCAGAAGGAAAACTATAATTCTGAGTTAGTAGTAACTAACCATATGTGTCATGGAGACTGTGAGATCCAAAGGCGGATTCTGCAGGATTCAGATTTGAGCGAGGATGAAAGGGCGGTTTTCTGTGACAGGAAAAGACTATGGAGGAAAGAAAATGGGATGGTTCAGGAGTGGTATGAAACCGGAAGGGCTTGTCGCAAAGGGGAGGCATACTGTTCCGGGAGTATGGGCAGACCGGAGTCTGGCTGTCAATAAAACCAATACCGATACAGGGAGGACGACAGGATGCTGGTAACACTGTTTCTTGCGGTTGTATTCTGCGCTGCGATGGCTTTGATGCTGATGGCGGCTGTGGCATTTATTCAGGATCAGAAGTTTTTTTCATCCGCTCCGAAAGAAGTGAGAGAAGTGCTGAAAGAAAGAGATCAGGAACTCTTCTTCGGTGCCAGAAAAATCGGCTGGGCACTTTTCATCATCAGTATTCTCATGATTCTCGGAGCGGCCTATACTGCCGTATGGGATGGCATAAGAAGCGGATTCAGATTTCCGCAGTTCTTTCTGAGATTTGCGCTGATTCTGACGCTTTATAAACTCTGTGACATGACGCTCATAGATGGCTTTCTGCTTCTGAAATCCCATTTCTTCCAGTATTACTATCCGGAAACAGAACAGGTGATGGCGGGAAGAAGCTATGGATTCAACCTCAGAAGTCAGCTGCTGAAGCTGTTTGTCATCTTTCCGGCTGTGTCTGCGCTTGCGGCCTGGATCTGCACGCAGTTTGTCCGATGATCTTTCTTTCCGCGCACAATAACCAACAGATGTTTTGAACAGTCTCTTTTCATCATGGCCTGGGATTGAAGAGGAAGAAACAGCGAATGAAGCGGCTATGGGAAATTCCGCCGGTTCATTGTACACTGAAGAAAAGCAGCTTCCCTGAAAGGGTGCAGGCAACAGACACATCTTCTGACAAGAGAGGCAGGCAATATGGAAGAAATCCTTCAGAACCATGGGATCCGGTCTCATGCATGCAGTCATGAACAAGTGAAATCAATGGATTCTGAAAGAAAAGCCGGAATCATCAATCATAAGACGAAGGAGGGACCGGGAATGAGTGACGGCAAAGAAAATGAACTTGCACAGACAAACGAAAAGATGAGTACCGAGCAGTATCTGAAACAGTTTCATACTGACTTTGATCCTGTCTACAGCATGCTGACGGACTATCAGTGCGCGGTGATGGAAGTGGAAACCAAATTCCGCATTCTCAACAACCGGCTTTCCATCAATGGAGAGCACAACCCCATTGAATCCATCAAATCACGGGTGAAGGAGATTGACAGTATTGTCCGAAAGCTCGAAAAGCATCATCTGCCGATCACAATCGAAGCAGTGGAGGAAAACTTAAAGGATGTGGCAGGAGTCCGGGTGATCTGTTCCTTTGTGGACGACGTATACCGAGTCGCGGACAGTTTTCTTGCGCAGGAGGATGTGACGCTGATTGAGCGGAAGGATTATATTAAGAATCCGAAGCCGAGCGGATACCGAAGCCTGCATCTGATCATCAGAACACCGATCTATACGGAAAACGGAAAGAAAGACATGTTCGTTGAAGTACAGATGCGGACGATCGCCATGGATTTCTGGGCAAGTCTCGAACATAAGCTGCGGTATAAGAAGAATATCAATCCAGAGATCGCTGAGCAGCTGGCAAAGGAACTGAAAGCCTGCGCGGAAGAAAGTGTGAGACTGGATGAGAAAATGCTTGAAATCCGCAATCGGATTTCCGCGGACGCGGCCGGTTCCCAGTCCTGATACATTAAGGAAAGATTACGGACTTCAGGGCCTGACTGAGCTGAAAGAACCGAAAGGAAAGCGGACATGGTTTTTACCGCTTTCCAAGGGCAGTTGATCCGGTGAATGATTCAGATCCTGTATTCCCTGGGCGGATGAGCAGGAATGAAAAGAATTCAGAAATTTGCAGAAACTCGGAAAAACCTTCTGAAAAATTTCAGAAACATAGTTGACACTGAGGACTTTGTACGGTAATTTATTTTTAAATTCAGTGAACAGAAGAGTAACTGCCGCCATACACGCAAAGCGAGTCAGGGAGGGTGAAAGCCTGACAGAACGGGCAGTGAAACCGGCCTGTGAGAAGCTTTCCGGAATCGGAACAAGTATGGAAAGCCGCTGTCCCGCGTTAGAAGGAAAGAGAGGTCAGAATCATCTGATTCTGGCAACCAGTGTGGTACCGCGATACAAGTCGTCTCTGGATGGAGGCGGCTTTTTTGCAGGAGAAAGGGGAAACTGATTATGAATGCTGGAATGCTGCTGACGATTGCGATTTATCTTGGGGGAATGATATATATCGGCTGGCGGTTTTCAAAGAAAACCTCCGATACCGATGACTTCTTTCTCGGCGGCAGAAAACTCGGTCCGTTTGTGACCGCGATGTCCGCGGAAGCCTCGGATATGAGTTCCTATCTGCTGATGGGACTTCCCGGTCTTGCGTATCTGACCGGTGTGGCAGATGTCGGATGGACGATCATCGGACTTGCGGCCGGAACCTATCTGAACTGGCTTCTGACCGCGAGGCGTCTGCGCCGGTACAGCGAGCGCACCGGATCAATTACGATTCCGGCGTTCTTCTCGGACCGCTACCATGACAAGAAGCGTGTTCTGCAGCTGATCGCGGCGGTGACCATCATCATCTTCTTTGTGCCCTATACCGCTTCCGGTTTTGCGGCATGCGGAAAGCTGTTCGCGACTCTTTTCGGAATGAACTATCATCTGGCGATGATTCTCAGTGCGATCGTCATCATCACCTACACCATGCTTGGAGGCTTCATGGCAGCCTCTACCACCGACTTTATTCAGAGCATTATCATGAGTCTTGCGCTGGTCATGATCCTTTTCTTCGGCATCTCCGTAGCCGGAGGATGGGACAGGGTTGTGGCAAATGCCGCCTCTCTGCCTGGCTATCTTTCCATGACACAGACCCATGATCCCGTTACGAAAACCGCGGCTCCGTATGGCTTTCTGACAATCTGTTCAACGCTTGCCTGGGGACTTGGTTACTTCGGCATGCCGCATATTCTGCTGCGCTTCATGGCCATTCGGGATGAAAACAAGATTCCGCTGTCCCGCCGTATTGCCAGTGTCTGGGTAGTGATTTCCATGACGGTTTCCGTCATCATCGGTATTGTGGGCCTTGCGGTCAGTACCCAGGGGACGATTCCGATGCTGGAGGGATCTGCTTCGGAAACCATTATTGTTCAGCTGTCTTCCCTGATCGCCAGAAAGGGATTTGTGTTTGCGATGGCCGCGGGACTTGTCATCGCGGGTATTCTTGCCTCAACGATGTCCACGGCGGATTCCCAGCTGCTTGCGGCGAGCTCTTCGGTCAGCAGTGATATCATGCAGGATTACATGCATATGAATATCAGTAATGACCGCAAGCTCCGGGTTTCCAGAATCACCCTGGCCGTGATTGCCGTCATCGGTATCATCCTCGCCTGGAACAGTGATTCCAACGTCTTCCGGATTGTCTCCTTTGCCTGGGCCGGATTCGGCGCGGCATTCGGACCGGTGATGATGCTGGCGCTGTTCTGGAAGCGTTCCACCGGATCGGGCGCGCTTTGCGGAATGATTGCGGGCGGAGCGATGGTATTCATCTGGAAATTCCTGGTAAGACCTCTTGGCGGCGCGTTTGATATCTATGAGCTGCTTCCCGCATTTGTGATTGCCCTGGCCGTAAATGTTGTGGTCAGTCTGCTCTCACCGAAACCAAATCCTCAGATCCAGAAGGAATTTGAAGAAGTGAGAAGAAAATAAGCACATGAAATCTCTACGGGTATCACTTAACAATAAAGTGATACCCTTTCTTGTGACCTTATCAATTACATTATAAGGAACCTTTTCTATTCATGCATGTAAACCCAATGGGTTTTATCATAAATTCAATAAAAGCCGATAGTCATGCGGGATTATCGGCCTGTAAAAGTTTTGGTGAATTATTCAGGTTACTTATTTCTTCAGTTCGCGGACAAGCTCTGCAATTGCAGGATCCTTGCAGTCACGGAAGAAGTACTCATCAAAGTGTTCACCCGCAAGAGCGCCCTTTACGAGTTCCGGATCAAGATCCTTCAGAATATCCGCAAGCGGACGGAATGCCTTGGCACGGACAACATCAAGAATCTTCTTGTTGCGCTGTTCCGGAACAACACGCTCTTTCGGATATCCGCCGCCGAACGGCTCGCTGAACAGCTTCTCGA
>CAMNFS010000103.1 GCA_946537255.1 uncultured Erysipelotrichaceae bacterium | reverse complement strand
TTTCTATCACCACCTTTAGTAAGGCTGCCTTACAACTTAAAGTTTATAGGAAGCT
Source organism: uncultured Erysipelotrichaceae bacterium (assembly GCA_946537255.1). Classification (GTDB taxonomy): domain Bacteria; phylum Bacillota_I; class Bacilli_A; order Erysipelotrichales; family Erysipelotrichaceae; genus Bulleidia. The sequence goes on along the minus strand of CAMNFS010000103.1, from coordinate 5,880 downwards.
TTCTATTTCTTTTTTTATCAAACGGAAGGACAGAATCCTTTCATTCTGATCTGAAACATGGAAATGATTCTGCATTTATCACCATCCCAGTGCATCAAACAGCTGATCGATCCAGTTTTTATCTACGCTTCTTCTGGTGATCCGGAAGGTCACTGTCTTATATCCGACATAATCGCCGGTCCCGATAAATACCGCCTTGGCTGTTCCCTGATTCAGATGATTGGTCAGAGAATACAGCACGTAATCCCTTCCGTATTCCAGCGGGACTGTCTGACGGTTGATCTTCACGGATGCGGAAGTGATATCCTCAGGATTCACAGAAATCCAGTTTCCGGTATATTCCTGATTCCGGATCCGTATTACCGCGTTGGCAATGGACTGTGTTTTCTCAATCAGAGTGAAACTCACTTCCGTCTCATCGGAATAGTTTCCCTTTCCCCTGATGACTGCCCGGACTTTCGCTCCTTTTGCAAGTACGGCCTTCCGGTCCAGAACCATATCATTTTCATCATAGTAGACGACGTCTTTTTCATAATCCGTTCCGGCCTTCAGATTCTTTCCGTTGTCATCAATCAAGGTCAGCTTCGGAATATAGTTTCCTTTTTTATTTGACCAGACCGGATCCTGGGCAAAAGCCGTAACGGCATAAATCGGCTTGGGATCAATCTGAAAAGAAGTGGTGTAATCCCTGGTTCCCTTGTAGTTTCCAAGATAAATCACAGTCAGTTTTCCATTTCCGATCTTCTTATTGTCTGAAAGCACCGTTCTGTAGTCCGATCCCTCACGCAGTATTTTCTCACCTGCAGTAACCGTGACTTCCGGAACAGCTCCGTTCTTTGTGTAGATCGCTTCACTGACCGTTACCGTTTTTTCTCCTCGATCCGGTTCAATGACAAAGGAAATTCTCTTCACACCAGTATATCCGCCCCTGCCGCGGATCGTTACATATGCCTTTCCGGCATTGATGTTATTTTCATAGGAAGATGCCTGCACTTCATAATCCCTGTCCCTGACAAGCACTGTTTTCCCGTTCTGCACCGTAATACCGTCTTCCAGCGTTTTCGCATAACCGTCATATACAGCGGATCCGGATGTCCTGACATTTGCAAGCGATGTTCCCCGTACGGGGATGGAAATCGTCCGGGTTCCTTCATACACAGCTTTACCGCTCATCACAAAGGTGCAGGTACCTGCGTCGCTGCAGCCCTTTTCATCCGACAGAACATAATCCTCATCCTCGTTCAGAACCGTCTTTCCGTCTTTTACCGTAAAGCCGCTTTCGGCAAGAATCTTTCTCAGGCTGAGATCCGGGCTGTAGGCAACTGCTTTGGATGTGATTCTGAGTTTTGTGACAGGAATCCGTTCTGTGCCATCCGGCAGTACATGAACCACAGCTTTGACCGTACCGGTGAAATTCCCCTTTCCGCACAGCAGAATTTCATGATCACCGGCTTCCATCTGATCCCAGCCATTATAGTCAATCTGATAATCAGAGGATTTCAGTTTCATGCCATTCCATGTCACTTTCACATCCGGCTTCAGCTTCCTGGGACTGGCGGACTGTATCATCGTCATTTCCTGAACCGAAGTCTCCTCCATGGAAACCGGAGCGATTGTAAAGCTGACTGTTTTCCTGGAAGTGTATTTTCCTTTTCCCTTAACAATAACAGAGGGAGCTCTGGCGTCCGTGGATTCCGCGGCTCGTATATTGTTCTGATAGGAAATCGTATAGTCTGTCTTTTCAGAAAGCAGAGTCGTTCCGTCATAGACCTGTACGGTGGGACGGATTGCTTTGCCCGTGTACGGATAGCTGTCTTCAAGTCCTGTGATATACAGCTGATGGGGGATTACCGACACCACGCAGGAAGCGGTAAAATCGCCATCCTCTGTCACTGCGGTAATCACCGCTGTGCCTTTTGAAATTCCCGTGACCCAGCCATCAAGATCAACGTCCGCCACATCGGCATCACTGCTGGTCCATCTGATATCCGGATTGGAAGCGTCTTCCGGCAGCACATGGGCGTTCAGAACATAGGTTTCCCCTGCAGCGACCGTGATTTCCGTTTCCTCCAGTACAATCCCCGACACCGGAATCAGATAGGTTACTTCTGCGTTTTTAATCACCGGGTTCAGCGGTTTGACATCAATACACTTCCACTCCTGCTGAGTGCCGGTAAAAAAGACAGAAAGACCGCCTGGAACCAGAGAAAACGCGGCTGTGTCGATGGTCTTCAGAGAAGGACCGAGGGTAATCTCCTTCAGTTTGATAAAACTCTTCATGAGTCCAAAATCAATGGATTCCGCGTTTCTGAGATCCAGCTTTTCGACCCGGTTGATGACAAAAAGACCAAAGGCAGTATCATCGAAGGACGAAAGGTTCGGTGTGTTCATCTCGCGCAGTCCCTGACAGTTCCCGAATGCGAAAGCCTCAATCTCTGTCACACCCGGCCCATTGAACTCATACAGAGACCTGCATCCGTCAAACGTGTAACTTTCTACTGTTCGAATGTTCTGAGGCAGCGTGATCTTCATTATGGAAGAACAGCCCTGGAATGCCTGGCTCTTCAGAACCTCCAGAGAAGAAGGAAGCTCAATATGAAACAGAGAAGCACATCCCGAAAAAGCACAGTCGCGGATCTCCGTCACTCCTTCAGGAACCCAGACAGATCCAAGCGTTTTACATCCGGCAAATGCGCTCTGTCCGATGAGGGTGACGCCATCAGGTATCGTAATCTCTTCCAGGCTCTGGCAGTTTTGAAAGAGATTCGGGCTGATCTCCGTAAGAGAAGCGGACAGAACGATCGATTCCAGTGCCTTGCACTCTTTGAACGCCCCGCTTCCAAGTACTGTCACACTGTCGGAAATCTCAGCTTTCTTCAGATTCAGACAGCCGCTGAAGGCTTCCTGATCGATTTCAAGGACGCCATCTGAAACGCTGATCTCTTCGATCACGGTATTGTCCCTGAACGCACCGGCATTGATTTTTGCCACCGGATGGCCGTCTATTTCCGAAGGAATCACGACATGTTTCTCGCTTCCGACATACTGATCAATTACCGCGAAACCATCCTCATCGATATGATAGGAATACTCATCCCCTTCCTCAAGCGCCAATGAAACCGTTGTTTCCGCCCATTGCGCGTAAAGGGTGATTTCCTCATTCTCTTCCGTAAAGGAAACCAGCTGCCCATCTAAATAGAAGATTCCGGTTCCGGAGGCTTCGGTATTCCAGGCAACAAAATCGTATCCTTCAAGAGTAAACGCATTCGCCTGCAGGTTTTCCTTTTCATCGACCGCAAACAGCTGCGGTTCCATTTCTCCTTCAACACCTTCCGCATTGGAAACAAAGGTCACCATCACGGTCATGGCCGTTTCTTCCACTTCCATTCCCGGATCTTCATCCAATACCGCTTCTTCCTCAGCAGTTTCAGTTTCGGAAGCTTCCGGTTCCTCCTCAGAATTTTCTTCAGAAAGTACCGGTTCGGTTTCCGGATCCGTTTCATTTTCGGACTTTTCCGGCTGCTCTTCTGTGTCAGGGGTTTCTTCGGAAGATGGCTCCAGATTCCTGGTATCTTCCGGTGTTTCAGTTTCTTCGGCAAGAGGCGCAAGTGAAAAAGCGTTCAGACACAAAAGAGTGCTTAAACATGCGGCAAGAATTTTTCTCATTTTATATCTCCTTCCGGGCAAGGGACAGTCGTTATATTTCCCTTCTGCAGATGAGTTATCAGACGATTGGATCTGTCTGAACCATCTCTTATATTCTAACGGGAATATCAGAGAATAAGAATGCGAATCATCAAAGAATAAAACGCATACCGGCAAAACATGCGTTCTTATCCAATTCATCGTTTTCAAAGACGGATTCCATCATCCGTATTGTCAGACAATCAGGAGTTCCGGCAGAAATAAACAATGGCTGCGACAATTACCAGGATCCCGACGAGCATGACCGCGGAAATGGATGGGCTGCTTTTGCCTGAGCGCAATGGATATCCATGGATAGTAAGGAGAAAATGAGAAGAATCTGTGATTGGTGCACATGATCTACAAAAAAGATTCGTTTCCGTATACTATGTGTTTGCGGATTACAGAAATCTGATGAATGCAGTAAAAGGCGACGGGAATATGAAACTTGGTATTATCGGAACAGGCAAAATCGTACATGAAGCTCTTTTTGCCATGGAAGGAATCGAGCAGATTGAACGTACGGCAATCTTTGCAAGAATGAAGAGCAGGGAAAAAGGTGAAAAACTGGCGGAACAGTACCGAATCGGAAGGGTCTATACAGACTACGCAGAACTTCTTTCTTCCAGCGGCGTTGACTGTGTGTATATCGGTCTCATTAACAGCGCGCACTATTCTTATGCAAAGCAGGCACTTCTTGCAGGTGTGAATGTGATTCTGGAAAAGCCGTTTGTATCTACCGTTGCGGAAGCCAGAGAGCTTGCGTCGATTGCTGCGGAAAATAATGTTTACTGTCTTGAGGCCATTACAACCCTGCACAGCGAGGTATTTGAGAAGATGCGGGAGATTCTTCCAAGACTTGGTACCCTCAAGATCGTCCAGTGCAATTACTCACAGTATTCCAGCAGATATGAAAAGTACCTTTCGCATGTTGTCGAGCCAGCCTTTGATCCGAATCTGTCCGGAGGCGCGCTGTATGATATCAATCTCTATAATATCTATCTTACAATCGGACTTCTCGGTGCCCCGAAGGACGCAAAGTATTTTCCGAACCTTGGATTCAATGGAATTGACACATCCGGAACAGCCATCCTCTGCTATGACGGCATGACTGCCGTATGTACCGCCGCCAAGGACTCGGACAGCCCCTCGTTTGCGATCTTCCAGGGCGAAGACGGATGGATGCGTCTTCTTGGCAAACCGAATGCCATTGAAGGTGTGGAATATTCGTTCACTGATCGAACAAAGCCGCCTGTCTCCAATGCCTCGGGCGGTGTGAGCCGTGTGATGGAAACCGGAACATTTGCAGCTGTGGAGAAAGGACACCGCATGCGGCGGGAGTTCATGGATTTCGCCCGCATCATCGATACCGGAAATGATACAGATGCTTCGTACTGCCTCAGGAAGTCTCTTGAGGTGATCTCAGCACTTGAAACGGCCAGAAAAAGTGCCGGAATCCGGTTCGCGGCGGATGAGTGAAAAAAGAAGCGTTAAGAAAAACGGATCACCCTCCTTTGAGAGTGGAACTCTTCCGATTTTCATTCATACATGCGGCAATTGATGCTTCACATATTAGTTCTTGGTTGTGAAATAGCAACGGATGCCTGTGCCGCCGTCGATGAAAGCGTAGGTTTTGACGGTAACATGAACTGTTATCTTCTATAGATAATTAATTGTGAAAAATCATGTTTTCCGCTCGTTCTTGAACGGCGGTTGCGTACATGGCTACGAGCAAGATGGCCGAGCCTTCTCCCATGCCACTAGCGGACAATCCTTTGATGATCCTCATGAACAATTCACGCTCGTAATCTGTGATGGATACTGGTACAGGTCCGCTGCACTCATCTGTTGCAGTGGTCATTTCATCGACGACGCCGACAAGCAGTTCTTCGGCAGCCTCCTTTTTTAGACCTCCTTTCCGCAATACACTTTAAGCAATGTTCCAATAGGTTGTCATAGTGATGGCAAACCTCCTTTCACATTACTTATTAGTAAGGTAGTGAGGAAATCCCCCTCATTTAAGTTCGAAATTTTGGCTATAAAAAATTTTTACTCTAATGAAGTTGAAACCCTCATTAAGATGAGCACCTCGGTTAAAGCGGGACAGTTTGATTGTTCCAAAGCCTCGTTAGTAGAGAAATTCGAAGTTATCTGACAGACTGCCATTCCTCTTTGGAAAGGCATGTTATGTGTTCC
>CAMNFS010000102.1 GCA_946537255.1 uncultured Erysipelotrichaceae bacterium | reverse complement strand
TTGCATCATACATCGGATGACGTATTACACGAATGTCATCCCAGTTAAGAGTTTTAGCCTGGTGTTTGATGGCAGAACAGCAGACCTCCCAGGTACCCCAGTAATACCTCGCACACTTACCGTTCCCTTAGATCCCGGTGAAATCTCCCCACACTCGCTTATCGTGCGGTTCTTACTGCCTGCTGTTATGGAGCGTACATCGGCTTCCACCCAATATGATTTCGAGGCGGACAGGACTCGTCCCTCTTTCGAGGCACTGCAGTCCGTGTGCTTCTCTGACTACGCTTAAACCTAGCCTCGCGGCTTTGGCTCCAAGCCTGAGTACCGGCTGCCCGCCGCGGCTTTACCGGACAGGGAGTTTCACCCTGCTGTATTACTGACGCCAAACTGGCGCACCTCCCAGAAAATTCTATCCGGAAACCGGCAGCGGTTTCAATGTACGCCGCAAAAAAACTGAATCGCTGACCAGCATTCAGACACTTGTCCTGTTTTTCCAAAAGTGAAATGGCACAGGTTTTGCCACCTGGCTTTGTAAGATACGATCCAGCATATGAAAAATCCCGGTAACTCTCCAGGTACCGGGATCGTTTCTTCAAATGGAAAGGAATTACTTGATGATGGCCTCCAGCCACTCTTCCGGCTTTTCATAGCCGAGCAGCTGTACAACTGTCGCGGCAACGTTGGCAAGACCGAAGTCTCCTTCCTTGACCTCTGTTCCCTCCGGGCCGTTGTAAATCGCAAACGGAACAACTGCCAGAGAATGACTGGTCTTGGGCTTCGGGCTTCCATCCGGATTGGTTCCCTTGTCGTACATCTCATCGGAGTTACCGTGATCCGCAGTCACAATCAGGGTGTAATCCATCTTTCTGCATGCGTCCATGACTCTTCTGAGATTGAGATCAACGGATTCCACACCGATGATTGTCGCCTCATAATTGCCGGTATGTCCGACCATGTCGCCATTCGGGTAATTGCAGCGCAGGAACTGGTACTTGCCGGATTCAATCGCTTCAACCATGAGATCCGTTACCTCTGTCGCCTTCATCCAGGGCTTCAGATCGAACGGAATAATGTCACTAGGCACTTCCACCCAGTCTTCCAGTTCATCGGAGAACTTTTCAGACCGGTTTCCATTCCAGAAGTAGGTCACATGGCCGAACTTCTGTGTTTCGGAACACGCGAAGCTTCTGACACCCTTGTTTACCAGGAACTCAGACATGGTGTGCTCAATGTGCGGCGGTTCAACAAGGAAGTTATCCGGAAGCTTGAGGTCTCCGTCGTACTGCAGCATGCCCGCGTAGAATACATTCGGCTTCTTCGGCATTTCGAACTTGTCAAAGCCCTTGTTCATATAATCAAATGCCTTGGAAATCTCAACCGCACGGTCACCGCGGAAATTATAGAGAATAACGGAATCGCCGTCATCGATGGTTCCGGCCGGAACACCGTTTTCCCCGATTACAAAGCCCGGCAGATACTGGTCGGTATAACCGCCTTCCTTACGGAGCGTTTCAATCGCTTCCGTCGCGCTTCCAAACATTCTGCCGTCACCCATGACATGGATGTGCCAGCCCTTTTCAACCATGGACCAGTCTGCCTCATAGCGGTCCATCGTAACAGTCATACGTCCGCCGCCGCTGGCGATACAGCCATGGAAATCACCGTCATTGAGTTCTTTGAACACAGCCTCGAGCTGTTCGACATACTGCAGACCGCTTGTTTCCGGAACATCACGTCCATCCATCAGTGCGTGAACACGGACTTCCCGGATTCCTTCTTTCTTCGCTTCCTTGATCATCGCGATCAGATGTGAGATGTTGGAATGAACATTTCCGTCAGAAAGCAGGCCGATGAAGTGCATCTTTCCGCCATGTTCCTTCGCGAAACTGACAGCGCCCTTCCAGGCAGAGGATTCGTAGATCTTGCCGCTTTCGATGGATTCGTTGACAAGCTTTGCGCCCTGAGAATAGATCTGCCCGCAGCCAAGTGCATTGTGACCTACCTCGGAGTTGCCCATATCGCTGTCGCTCGGAAGGCCGACAGCCGTGCCGCTTGCCTTGATGGTGGTATGCGGCCATTTGGTCATGAGTTCTTCAATCTGCGGCTTATACGCATGCTTGACCGCATTTCCCATGTCCTTTTCTGTCCAGCCGACACCGTCCATAACTACCAGTACTACCGGTTTTGCCATAATGATGATTTCTCCTTTTCTTATATCCGTTTTTCATTATATCTCAGCCAGCCCGAAGATTCTCCCCGGAAACATCAGTTTTCTGATTTATGCACGATTTCCGGAATCTTCGGTTAGTCCATTATAACTCAAATTTCATTCAAACCCCTGCATCCGATCAAGAATGTCATAAAGCTTCCGGAACGGATTGTCCACCATCCGCACCTCTTCGCCAAGTTCCATAAGCCTGTCGCTTCCCTGCTCAAACACCGGAAGATCCCCGCCGTTGGGATCCCCGTTCCGGGCAAAGCGGATCCAGTATTCATGCATGATTCGGCTGAGGTTTCGGTCACTTTCATCAAACAGTCCGGAATCTTCCGGAATCATGCCGAACGCATAAATCAGTTCACCGCTGTGCCAGCTGGAGAGGCGGCCGTTGGATTTTGTGAAGTAATACTGATATACCGGTTCCTGATCCTTCATCAGCCGGTGAATACAGTCATGGGAATAATTGAAAAACAGCGCGCCGTAGATCTCTGCCCAGTATTCATCTGCCTGCGAGTCCGTCGTCGGCGCATACAGCGCAAGTACTTCATCCGCACTGTCCCTGAAGAAAGCCCGCACCTTTGTCTCGTAGTTCCTGAGACTGGCATGATCGAACAGAATGAACGGGCCGCTTTCTTCTTTATTGAACCCATGCAGAAGCGCCGTTTCATTATGGACGCCGTTTCTGCGGAGAACATACGGATCATTCAGAAGCACCGTCCCGTCCACACAGACATGGTGCTGGGTTTCCTGTTCTCCAACAAGTTCTTCCGCCTTCAGCCTGCGCAGCTCCTGCAGGGTGCTGACACCATGGCGTGCTCTGAGACTTTTCCCGGATTCAAGCGCATCCTGCAGATGCCGGAACGAATGCGGTGGTTCTTTGGAAGAGATCGTACTGCTTTCCATGATTGCTTTTTGAAACAGTCCTTCCGCAAGCGGTGAAACACAGAGTGCGTCCACGCAGACCGCCCCGGCGGATTCTCCGACCAGGGTGACATTCTGCGGATCTCCGCCGAAAGAAGCGATATTGTCTCTGACCCATTCGAGTGCCTTGATCTGATCCAGCAGTCCGAAGTTGCCTGTGGTCCCTTCTTCCTTCAGACTTTCTTCATCCGCGTAAAAACCGAATACCCCAAGCCGGTATCCCATATTGACCGCAACAACACCGTCTCTTGCGAAAGACTCGCCGCTGTAATCCTCATACCATGGCTGACCGGTCTTCAGACTGCCGCCATGGATATACACAATCACCGGAAGATCCGTCTGTTTTCCGGATGGCTTCCAGACATTCAGATACAGGCTGTCCTCACTGACCGGAGGCCGGTACTGATCGGTAAGGGAAATCCGATAGTCGTGATAACCGATGATGCGGGTAAGAGAATCGATGATTGGAAGATTGACTTCCTGCATCGACATCGGCGCAAAATGATCGCAGTCCCTGATTCCGCTCCAGGATTCCGGATCCTGCGGTTTCCGCCACCGCAGATCATTGACCGGCGGCTTGGCATAGGGAATCCCGGCAAATACTTCCACACTGCCATCCCTGTTCTTCACGCCGCGCACCTGCCCGTTAGCGGTCGTGACCGGTTCGGTATAGACCGTTTCCATTCCCTCCACTGCCTTCACCGGTTTTATCGGCGGCCAGGAAAGAAAGATGATCAGAATCATGACACCAAGATATGCCGCAAGGGCTGAAAGATGGAGCCAGAATCCCTTTCCCTTTATCAGCCGCGAAACCATGATCAGTCCCGCGGCGGTGATCAGAAACAGTGCCCATCCCAGGAAAGTGTTCTTATTCAGCTCCAGAAACCCGGCTGAAAGAATCATCAGAACCGTACAGATCACCCAGTAAACAATTCTCATATCACGTACCACCCTGTCCTGAAATTATAAGATGTTTTTTCTTTCTTCTGCACGTTTCTGCCCGCCCGATCCGCAGTGAGTAACCATTTCCGGTTTTCAGGACGAAGACCATCCTGAATCGATTCCCCTTCCTCGTTGATCCTGTTTCATTCAGACTGAACTCAATCAGTGCCCGGATCGTTTCATTTCCGAAGAAAAAGAAACAGAGATGAATCGACTGTTTCCAGCAGAATATTCCGCATTTACACAGTATATTAATTCTGCAGAACATCCGGCCTGAACAGACATCAGAACCCGGTAAATCAGCACCGCTGATTATTTGGAGGAAAAATCATATGACACCGTTCCATGAAAAGGTCAGAGACCGTCTGATCCGCTATGCAGAAACAGATACGCAGTCCAGCAATCATTCTGACACCGTACCGACCACCATGAAGCAGTTTGATCTTGCCCGTATCCTGGAAACCGAACTGAAGGAGATCGGCGCGTCCGATGTCTGGCTGGATCAGAAATGCTGTGTGGTTTATGGAAAACTCCCTTCCAATCTGGACCATGAGGCAAAAGCGCTGGGGCTCATTGCCCATATGGATACAGCACCGGATGCTTCAGGAACGAATGTCAGACCATGGATTCTGGAAAACTATCAGGGCCAGGATATTGTTCTGAATAAGGAACAGAATATCGTTATGAAGGTATCTGATTTCCCGAATCTTCTTCACTATATCGGCAATGATCTGATACTGACGGATGGCACAACCCTGCTGGGAGGAGATGACAAGGCATCCATTTCCGCCATCATGACCATGGCGGAATATCTGCTTGCACACCCGGAAATCCCCCATGGGGAGATCAGTCTTGCGTTTACGCCGGATGAAGAGGTCGGCGGGCTCGCGAAGGACCTGGACCTTCAGAGATTCGGCTCCCCGACCGCCTATACCATGGATGGCGATCATCTTGGTTTTTATGAAGATGAAACATTCAACGCGAGCAGCGCGAAAGTCACTGTTGCCGGAAGAAAGGTACATACCGGTACGGCAAAAGGCATCATGGTGAATTCCGTGGATATCGGCACTGAGTTTGCAAGCCTTCTGCCAAGGTTCGAAAAACCGCAGTATACCGATGGAAGGGAAGGATTCTTTCACGTTGTTTCCTTCAACGGAACCTGCGAGCATACGGAACTTTCCATTCTGATCCGGGACCACAGTGCTGTCGAATTTGAAAACAGGGAAAACTGCCTGAGAAAGATAACAGATGAGCTGAACCGGAAATACGGAAAAGACACTGTCACTCTGGAAATAAAAGAGACATACCGGTCCATGAAGGAAGTGATCGATCAGGTACCGTGGCTGGTGGAATATCTGGTGCAGGCGATCCGGGACTGCGGTCTCGAGCCGAAGAATCTTCCCTTCCGGGGCGGAACAGACGGATCCGCTTTATCCCACAGGGGTCTTCCGTGTCCGAATCTCAGCGCGGGATATGAAAATGCCCACAGCAGATTTGAGTATGTCCCGATCCAGAGCATGGAAAAAAATGTTGAGATTCTGCTGCGTCTGGTCGAAATATACGCTTCCGCCTGACAGCGTCTTCCTTCCTTTCATGGATCAAATGAGTTTCAGTCTGCGGTAATGGAGCTGATCAAAAAGACAGCTCCTTCTCTTTTTCCTTCCTCAGAAAGCGGTATTGATCCTCTGCGATATAGACTGCAGAAATTCATTTTCCTTCCAAGAGTGTTTCTCCGTTTTCGCTCCGTGAAGAAAACAAGCAGCGATGATAAGGCTGAAAAACCTCATTCCCATCAGACACGAAAACATGGTGCGATATCCGCGTGAGAAAAAACGCACAAATGTCAGTACGTACCACATGCGTGCAGTGCTTCATTTCATCCGTCATGCATGGATGATTCAGGCCCATGACTCTGTCGCAGTTCTGCTTTTACTGCGCAGTTTTTGCCTTTTTCAGCTGCTGACGGATATCCTCATCGAGCTGTCTGAAGATCCCCTTCGGGCTGGCCTCATCAA
>CAMNFS010000101.1 GCA_946537255.1 uncultured Erysipelotrichaceae bacterium | reverse complement strand
TCCGTGAGACAAAGAGCACAGTCGTTACCGGAATCGAAATGTTCCGTAAGACTCTGGACTTCGCTCAGGCTGGTGACAACATCGGTGCGCTGCTCCGTGGTGTCAACCGTGACCAGATCGAACGTGGCCAGGTTCTTGCTAAGCCGGGAAGCGTTACTCCGCACACCAAGTTCAAGGCTCAGGTTTACGTTCTGACAAAGGAAGAGGGCGGCCGTCATACACCGTTCGTCTCCAACTACCGTCCGCAGTTCTACTTCCGTACAACTGACGTAACGGGTGTTATCCGTCTGCCGGAAGGCACAGAAATGTGCATGCCTGGTGACAACGTTGTCATGGAAGTTGAGCTCCTCGCTCCGATCGCTGTTGAGACCGGAACAAAGTTCTCCATCCGTGAAGGCGGACGTACCGTCGGTTCCGGATCCATTACCGAAATCGAGCAGTAATCTGAAAAATGGAACAGGGCACCGGCAGACGCTGGTGCTCTTTTTCGATTCCATCGTTTTTGGATACGCATTGAAAAAAGATCCGTCCTGCGCGTCCCGTGGATTCGTTTCCTGACAAATGTCAGAAAGAAGGAGAGGAATGAATCGAACCGTACTGAAGGAACAGGCAAGGAAGCTGATAGAAAAGAATTACTGGAACAGCTGCGCGGCCGGTACCGTGATGGCGCTTGGGTCCGGCATCCTGTTTACGGATATCGCCGCGCTTATGATCGATCCGGTCAGTTCAGATGTATTTTCCTTTACGCTGGGCGGAATGTCTGTTTTTCTCACGGTTGTCTTTTTTCTTCTGAAGGGCCCGTGTGAGTATGGCAGCTGCCGGTATTTCCTGAAAAGAACCAGAGACGGAAAAGCGTCCCTTTCCGATATCAGATCCGGGTTTCAGAAAGACCGTTTCTGGAAATTGATCTATCCGGCACTGTACCGGGAGATCGTGATCATGCTGTATGCGCTTCTGTTTATCATTCCGGGTATGATCCGGTACTATGACAGCTATTTCACGCGGTTTGTGATCGTGGATGATCCGGATCTTTCTCCTTCCCAGCTTCATGCCCGTTCCAGGGAACTGGCAAAGGGGCATCGAAAGGAAATGTTTCTGCTGGATTTATCCTTTATTCTCTGGAATTTTGCCTCGATTCTCACATATTCCCTGACGGGTGTATTCTACTCCTATGCCTACCGGACACAGACAAAGGCGCTTCTGTATGAACGCCTGCGCAGGGAATTAAGAGAGAAACAGACGGAAGAGCGTGCCTCCTGAATCAGGGGCACTTTTTTTAAGAATCTGAATGCGTCGTCGGAAACGGGATATTTTCTCAACTGACGGTCAGTCAGCGGAGAGAGCAGAATGCGGCTTCTTTGATCATGTTTCTGGATGATTGTTTTCTGAACCGATCGGAATCATTTCGATCCATGTCATGAAGACAGAACCGGCACAGGACAGTATCCTCATCTTCGGGTCGGATGACTGACCTTTCTGCAGCGAGGGCCTTTGGATTCCATCTCGGAGCCACATTCATCCAAGACGCAGAGGACTTTCTTCTTCCGGACACAGGCGATCAGAATATTTTCTGTTTCTTCAACGTCAGTGACCTCGACGGAATCGTCAGAAAGATTTACAGTCATTTGTATACGAGCAGTATTGTATTGAATCGTTCTCCTTCCATCAGTGACAAGCAATCCTATGGTAAGAGAACAAAAAAGCAGAGACAAATATGTTCACGTGAACACAGCTGTCTCTGCTTTATTTGTCACATCCCCCAGAGTCGGGTCCCCACCACACATTTTGAAGCCCCCGGGTTTTTTTATGACGGACAGGACATCGCTGAAAACATGATAGAATCTAATCGTGAACAGATTACTGAAATCAGTGCTTGTTACCCTGACCGTTCTGCTTCTGGCATGCGGCATTATCGGTTTTCTTCATAAACCTCCGGGTGATTCGGCGGTCATTTTGGCTTCTCCCGCTGTCAGCCCGACTGCTTCTCTGACACCTGAACCTTCTGCATCTCCTTCCATTGCGCCTGTGACTTCCGCAGTGCCGAAAGAGACGGAAAGTCCGGCCGCAGAACCGGAGACACCATTGTCGATATCGGAGGATACGCGGTGTGATGACAAAGCCTGTGTGGCACTGTATATCCATACCTATAAGAAGCTGCCATCCAATTACATGACAAAAAAGGAAGCCCGCAGGAAGGGCTGGCGAAGCGGCGCGCTGAGCCGGAAGATCAAGGGCATGTGCATCGGCGGCGACCGGTATACCAACGCGGAGGAAATTCTTCCGGTTGAATGGGATTATCTGGAATGTGATATCAATACCATCGGGAAAAAGAAGCGGGGAACGGAACGCATCGTCTACAGTACGGACGGGGAGCTGATTTACTACACCCCGGATCATTATGAAACCTTTGAACTGATGTATGGAGAGGAGGACCCATGGATCGCGTCTATATACTGAACCCGCTGCGCATGACCAGCAAGCAGGACATGCACGCATATATGGATGAACTCTTCGGATTCAAAGAGGAGCTTGACGCCGTCAATCTGGACGCGCTGTACGATTCTCTTTCCGAGGTAAGCGAGGATACGGATCTGATTCTGACCCCGAAAAGCGTAACCAGAATCTGCCGGTCGGAATATGCCTATCGGCTTCTGCTGGTACTGGGAGAAGCAGCTCAGGAAAATCCCCACATCCGGCTTTTGTTCCGGGAGGAAGAGGAGTAAGCAATGCGCCGTTCCAATTATGATCTGCTGCGGGTTCTGGCCTGCTTTCTGGTGGTGCTGGGGCATGTCAGCGGAACCTTTATTGAGACAATGGTATGGGATCTGATCGATGGCCTGCCTCTGAACCATCCGCTGTTTTCCATGATCTATACCGCCCTGGCACGGGTTTCCGTTCCGGCTTTTCTGATGCTGAGCGGAGCGTTTCTGCTCAATGATGAGCGGACCGGTGATGTAAAGACCTTTTACCGCCGTTCGTTCTGGAAGATCGGACCGCCCGCTGCAGGCTGCGTGGTATTTACGCTGTTCTACAATCTGATTACGCGGACCGGAATGGATCATCTCGGCCTTCGTGCCGCGCTGGAGCCGTTTCTGTACGGAGCGCCGTTCTATCATCTCTGGTATCTGCCGATTCTGTTCGGACTGTATCTGCTGGCGCCGTTTATTCATGGAGCGAAGATGAAGCTGACCAGGGGCGGATTTGTAAAAGCAGCGGTATTCATGGTTGTCTTCGGAAATCTTTCCATGTATATGACCGGGCCGATTCAGTTTCACTGGAACATCGGGGAGGTATTCTGCTATGCGGGTTACTTCATGATGGGAGCGGTTCTCTATACCGAGAAACCCAATCCCCGTGCCGGTGCTGTGGAGATTCTTGCCGGAATTCTCATAGAGTGTTTTGCCGGTTATATTGCCTATCGGGCAATCCTTGGCGGTATGGAGCGGGAGATGGCGGAGCACTGGTTCATTCTTTCCTACACGCCTTTTACCACCGCGGCATCGCTTCTGTTCTTTTCCGGTTTCGGAAAGATTCAGGTCAGAAAAAGCTGGCACAGACTGGCTTCTCACAGTTATTCCATCTATCTGGTTCATGCCTTTGTGCTGGATATCATCATCCGCCTCTGCAGGACTCTGCTGGGACAGCGCTGGCTCACGCATCTGGACGCGCGGTTCTTCGTTCCGCTGATTACCATGGGAGTATTTCTGATCTCTCTATGTGTATCGGTTCTTCTGAAACGTGCGGATAATAAAAAGAAACTGAAGGCAGCCTGACGGCTGTTTTCAGTTTCCGAAGTCACAGATCCTGAACGGGTGGAGTGAAGGCACTCAGCGCCTGCAGCATCTTCGGATGGGTGATGACAAAACAGATTTCCGGAGAGCGGGTTTTCATGATCACCGCGTGAGTATCTTCATGAACAATCATGGAGATATTCCGGAACGTAGCTTCCGGATTGGCGATGAGCGAAAATCCCGGATTGGTTTCCGCGAACTCATGGGTAAGCTGAAGGTGCTTCTCATAGAAGGACCAGGTATAGGGGATACTGATATTTTCCATCATCGGCGCCAGGAAAAGAGAAGGCGTATGATGATCGAATTCTTCCCGGGAAAGATCCGGTATTTCAACGACAACGGTTCCGGAGCGAAGAATCATATGCAGCATGGAGAGCTCCCGGCGGCGGTAATCCTCAATCTTCTGAATCAGGTCCGGGTCGGTATGACAGGATTCGAGATATTCCCTCAGCATATCACCGGTAACAGAGGACAGGGGCAAAGAGCAGGAACGGATTCTGCGGGTGCCGGGAAGCGTGGAATTCTTTTTCATGTACTCCAGAAACAGTTCCTTCTGACTGCCGGTGTAGATTTTCATTAACGGCCGGGACATGGAAAGAATGTCCTGCGCCCGGGTCCGTCCGTATTCAATCCAGGACGGATCGCGGTGTATTTCATAGACCGCGTGATCAATCCGGTTTCCGTAGGACTCGCCCCGGAGCATGGCGCCTCCTCCTACATAAAGGCAGGTGCGGAAGGAGGAATGTTCATTGCCGGGAAGATACCATGGCGTGATCCGTCCGGTCATGTAAAGAGGAATCCAGCTCTCGAGTCCCAGCATCATTTCCTCCATCGGCCGGTTCACGAAGTGAACAACATGAAACTCCATTCCCTTTTTCATGCATGCGGTGAGAAGGCTCATCCAGTTTTTTACAAAGCTGACATTCCCCGCAAGCTTTTCTATCGGCATGGTATTGCACATGAAAACCGGTTCGGATGTACCTTCCGATAGAATCGTCCGGAAGAAATCCAGCTCTCCCTGACGGATTCCGTCAATTCCCTGATAGATCCAGTCAGGACTGTCCGCTGTGGGTTTTTCATGAACGATGGAGTCAAACTGCACGGATCGGATGAATTCGTTCAGATCAAAGGCGTCCAGGTTTTTCAGAAACAGATCAACCCCGCTGCGGCTGGGCAGTTCCTTTTCCACCATCCACTCACTGAGCTCCTTCACAAGATTTGCTTCGCTGCTGCATTTGCACAGCTCCATCAGAGTATTCTTCTGTTCCGGGGAAGCGGAACGGATGATATAGAGACAGAGGTTGCGGGCGAACTGTTCCGGATCCTGGGGATTGCGTTTTCCGGCCCGGATCCGTGACAGATAGGAAGCGTCATAGTTCAGGGCAATGGAAAGTTCCTTGATCGTAACCGGCACCACTTCCGTGATGCGGCTCAGGCGGTCCGGAAGAAGCAGACGTTTTGTCATCAGGGAGTTCTCATATGCCGCCCGCCGCTGAGCGGAACGGTCTGACAGACCGACACTGAGTTCCAGCCGGTTCAGCCCGTTTAAAAGATCTTCCAGCTGCCGGCTGCCCAGGCGGGGTTCCCGTTCCCCGCTGCGGTAACGGGAAAGCACCGCGGCGTTGAGTCCGGATACCCGGGAGAGCTCGCTCAGCGTACAGCCGATTCTCTCCATATCTTCGTTGATCAGTTTCTGAAATGACATAAAAGTCCCCCTTATTCAGAGAATGCAGTTTTTTTATCGACTGGCGGAATGTATCTATCCCCTGGGGGATAACGGATGAATAGAATAAAACCGTTTTCCGCTGACAACACGCACAGCGGAAAGGCTTCTTGTCTTCATTATATTTTGTGCACAATGACAAAAACTGGCATTGTCGTTTCTGACAATGCCGGAGATGGAAAATAATGCGCTTATTGTTCAGTCTGTTCCCATTCGAGCCCTTTTTCTCTGGAGCAGGCACGGCTTTCTTCCATCGGCATCGGTTTTCCGAAGTAGTACCCCTGGGCTTTGGCACAGCCGATTTTTTTCAGAAATTCATAATGTTCCGGGGTTTCCACGCCTTCGCAGAGCGGTTCAAGATTCATTCCCCGGGCGCCATGAATAATATAATCCATCAATGCCGCTGTCTTTGGATTACGGTCATAGCTGCGCAGGAATACAAGATCCAGCTTCAGTACGTCAAAGTCATAGTCCGCCAGGGTATTCAATGAGGAATAGCCGCTGCCGAAATCATCCAGCCAGATATGATATCCGCTTTTCCGCAGACACTCGCATTTATCTTTGATCAGCCGTTCATTGGAATTCAGGGCACTTTCCGTGATTTCAAGATCCATCATGGATCTCGGCATTCCGTATCTGCTGAGAATACTGTCCACCATCTCAAGGACATCACACAGTTCGAAATCCAGCCGGGACAGGTTGACGGAAACGGGAACGACCGCTTCCCCGCTTTCCTTCAGCTTCCGGTAATCCCTGGCAGCCTGTTCAATGACATAGGCATCGAGTTTCTGAATCAGATGGAAGTGTTCC
>CAMNFS010000100.1 GCA_946537255.1 uncultured Erysipelotrichaceae bacterium | reverse complement strand
TCATGTTCTTGACATAGTCAGCGTGACCCGGGCAGTCAACATGCGCATAGTGACGCTTCTTTGTGCTGTACTCAACGTGAGCGGTGTTGATCGTGATACCACGTGCCTTTTCTTCCGGAGCACCGTCGATCTTGTCGTATGCTTCGAATTTAGCAGAACCGTCTTCCGGATGCTCAGAGAGATACTTTGTGATCGCAGCAGTCAGAGTTGTTTTGCCGTGATCGACGTGACCGATCGTACCAATGTTTACATGTTCGAGGGATCGGTCGAAATGTTCCTTAGCCATTTTAGTTTTCCTCCAATTTATCTAGCTTGTTTCAGACCGCTATCATTTTATGATAAACGTTTTTTATTTGCAATGATTACTTATCGCCTTTCGCGGAGTTCTTTTCAATGATTTCCTTCGCGATATTCTTCGGTACTTCCTCGTAGTGATCCGTCTGCATGATGTAGGTTCCGCGGCCCTGAGTGAAACTTCTCAGATCCGTGACATATCCAAACATCTCGGAGAGAGGAATGAAGCTTTCGATCTTGATCGCGTTGCCGGTTTCTTCCTGCTGGCGGATCTGA
This sequence comes from uncultured Erysipelotrichaceae bacterium, assembly GCA_946537255.1. Lineage (GTDB taxonomy): Bacteria > Bacillota_I > Bacilli_A > Erysipelotrichales > Erysipelotrichaceae > Bulleidia. The sequence continues at coordinate 5,850 of CAMNFS010000100.1, read as the reverse complement.
CCGCGGCGCTTGACGATGTCGCCCATGACGGAGCCGAGGTATTCTGCCGGAGCAGTTACGTCAACCCGCATGACCGGTTCGAGAATCACCGGCGAGCACTTCTTCGCAGCTTCCTTAAGGGCAAGGCTGGCTGCGATCTTGTAGGCCTGCTCACTGGAGTCTACATCGTGGTAGCTTCCGTCGAACAGCGTCGCCTTGATGTCTACGACAGGATATCCTGCCACAAGACCGTTGTTGAGGGCATCCTCAAGACCCTGCTGAGTCGGTTTGATGTATTCCTTCGGAATCGATCCGCCGACGGTCGCGTCGATGAATTCGAAGCCCTTGCCTTCGTTCGGTTCAAACCGGATCCATACATGACCATACTGACCATGACCGCCGGTCTGACGGACAAACTTACCTTCACACTCGGCTGTACCGCGGATTGTTTCACGGTAAGCGACCTGAGGCGCACCGGCAGTTGCTTCAACCTTGAACTCACGCTTCATGCGGTCCATGATGATGTCGAGCTGCAGTTCACCGACACCGGCGATAATCGTCTGGCCGGTTTCCTCATCCGTGTAGGTACGGAAAGTCGGATCTTCTTCCGCGAGCTTGGCAAGCGCATCATCCATCTTCTGGCCGTCCTGCTTTGTCTTCGGCTCGACGGACATCTGAATGACCGGCTCCGGGAAGACCATGGATTCCAGAATAATCGGGTGATTCTCATCGCACAGGGTATCACCGGTTGTCGTATTCTTGAGACCGACCGCGCCGGCGATATCACCGGCATAGACCTCTGTGATATCCGCTCTGTGATTCGCATGCATGCGGACCAGTCTTCCGAAACGCTCTCTCTTGTCCTTGGACGCATTCAGCACATAGCTTCCTGCCGTAGCGATACCGGAGTAGACACGGAAGTAGGTCAGACGGCCGACAAACGGATCGGTCGCAACCTTGAATGCCAGGGCGCTGAACGGCTCATCATCACTTGCGTGACGCTCCGCCTCTTCCCCGTTTTCCAGATGTCCCTTGATTGCCGGAATGTCCGTAGGCGCCGGAAGATAGTCGACTACCGCGTCCAGCAGAAGCTGAACACCCTTGTTCTTATACGCGCTTCCGCACAGAACCGGGAAGAACTCTGCGGTCATGACACCGTTGCGGATGGCACGCTTGACTTCTTCAATGGTCGGCTCTTCGCCTTCGAGCACCTTCATCATGACATCATCATCATAATCGGCGATCGCTTCCAGCATGGTCTGGTGCATTTCCTGCGCCTGATCCAGATACTGTGCATCGATATCCGTAACCTTGATATCCGTGCCCAGGTCATTGTTGTACATCTCCTGCTTCATCTGAACCAGGTCGATGATTCCGCGGAAACTCTGTTCAGCGCCGATCGGCATCTGAATCGCGGCGGCCTTGGCCCCAAGACGGTTTCCGATGGAATTGACGGACATATTGAAGTCCGCACCGGTCGCATCCATCTTATTGGAGAAGACAATGCGGGGAACCCGGTATTCCGTTGCCTGACGCCATACGGTTTCTGTCTGCGGCTCAACGCCTGCCTTGGAATCCAGTACGGTAACAGCTCCGTCAAGAACCCGCAGGGAACGCTCTACTTCAGCGGTGAAGTCAACGTGACCCGGAGTATCGATAATGTTGATCTGGCAGTCCTGCCACTGACAGGTTGTTGCGGCACTTGTGATCGTAATTCCACGTTCCTGTTCCTGCGCCATCCAGTCCATCTGGGAAGCGCCGTCGTGGGTTTCGCCGATCTTATGTATCTTTCCTGTGTAATACAGAATACGTTCTGTCGTTGTCGTTTTTCCGGCATCGATATGAGCCATGATTCCGATATTACGAATCTTGTTTAATGGGAACTCTCTCGGCATAAATCGCTCCTTTCCTTATCCCTTGGTCAATGACTGGTCCGATTACCAGCGGAAGTGTGCGAATGCCTTGTTCGCCTCTGCCATCTTATGGGTATCTTCCTTCTTCTTTACGGAAGCACCGCTGCCGTTTGCCGCATCGATGATTTCACCCGCGAGACGCTTTTCCATTGTCGGCTCATGACGCAGACGGGCATAGTTGACCAGCCATCTGAGTCCGAGGGTGAGCTTGCGCTCGGAAGATACTTCCACCGGAACCTGGTAGTTGGCACCGCCGACACGGCGGACCTTGAGTTCAAGCTGCGGCATGACATTGCCAAGCGCCTTCTCGAATACTTCCATCGGATTCTGTCCGGTCTTTTCCTCAACGATCGCAAAGGCATCGTACAGAATGGTCTGAGCAGTGCCGCGCTTGCCGTCGATCATGATCTTGTTAATCAGTTTTGTGACGAGTTTGGAATTGTAAATCGGATCAGGAAGTACGTCACGCTTCGCTATATAACCTTTTCTTGGCATCTTCTCTTATCCTCCTGCTTATTTCTTCTTCGGCTTCTTAGCACCGTACAGGGAACGGCCCTGGTTGCGTCCATCAACACCGGCGCAGTCCAGAGTTCCTCTGATGATGTGGTAACGGACACCCGGCAGATCCTTGACACGGCCGCCGCGGATCATGACAACGGAGTGTTCCTGAAGGTTGTGTCCCACACCCGGAATATACGCAGTCACTTCCATACCGTTCGACAGACGTACACGGGCATACTTACGAAGCGCGGAATTCGGCTTCTTCGGGGTCATTGTACCGACACGGGTGCAGACGCCTCTCTTCTGCGGAGAACTGATGCGTGTGTTCTTCTTCTTCAGAGAATTGAAACCGCGGTTTAATGCCGGAGACTTTGATTTGTAGACTTTATCGGTACGGCCTTTGCGTACCAGCTGATTTATTGTAGGCATTTCTCTCTCCTTTCGCCTTTATGCACACACTTCCATGTGTGCCGTATCTCAGCCAAACAATTGGCTTTGTGTATCACAAAGCCTTTTTTTGCCAAGCAGTTGTAATCATACATGGGCAGAATTTGCCTGTCAATCATTTTTCATTTCTTTTTTGCAAAAACCACAGATCCGGGTGTGCCGCAGCAGCCTGTGCTACACTTTTTTCATGATAAAGGCGATTTTCTTCGATATTGACGGCACCCTCCTTCCCTCTCACGCACAGGATCTGCCGCAGTCAGTGGAAGAGGATCTCTGGAAGCTTCATGCCAAGGGCATCCGTCTGTTTCTCTGTACCGGCCGCTCTCCTTCTTCCATACGGAAGCTTCCCGCTTCCATTGTCAGGTTTCCATGGTCCGGCATCATCGCCGCAAACGGACAGCTTTCTCTGGACGAGAACGGACACATATTCCATCGGATCCTGCTGTCTCATAACGCGCTGACAAAGGCAGTGTCCATCCTGAAGCAGCAGCACATCTACGCCATCTTCTTTGAGGAAGACTTCACCTACGCATCCATGCGGAACAAAGAAGCGGAATCTGTTTACCACGGATTCAGAAACCCTCTGCCCTTACCGGTATGTGATCCCTGCCGGGCTTTCAGCCATGAAACATTTCAGATTTCTCTTTTCATGCCTTCCACCATGGACGAAATCTTTCTCAACCAGGTACCGGACATGAAATGTGCCAGATGGTCTCCCTTCTTTGCGGATATGATTCCTTCCTGCGGAGGAAAGAAAAAGGGAATTCAGGTCATGCTGGAGCGTTACGGCATCCGCCGTGAAGAGACCATGTCTTTCGGGGATGGATGGAATGATATGGAAATGCTGGAATATACAGCGATCGGAACAGCGATGAAAAATGCGCCGGAAGAAGTTCGAAACTGCGCAGACCATGTCACGGACTGCGCGGAAAAAGACGGGCTTCATCACGCCTTTGTTCATTTCTCTCTTCTAAATCCGAAGAAAGATCAGTAAAATAAGTGTGTTTTACGACAGGAGGAAACTACAGTATGGAAGTATTAGGCGCAGCAGCCGCACTTGGGCTCACCTCAACGATCATATTCGGTGTCATCGCATTCTATGTTCTTATTATTATCGGTTACTGGAAAGTCTTTGCGAAAGCCGGAAAACCAGCCTGGCATTCCATCATCCCGTTTCTGAATACCTATGATGAATACGGGATCAGCTGGGACAGCAAATACGGCCTGTTTACCATTGCGCTGACAGCGATTGCCAATGCTCTGCCGAATGGAGCAGACGGAAATGAAGTCAGCACCGTCGTCCAGGTCATCAGTATGATCATCGCGATCAGCCTGATGGTCATGAATGTTCTGGCTGCCCACAAAATGGCGAAAGCCTTCGGCAAGGGTACCGGATTCGCGGTCGGTCTGTTCTTTCTGAAGCCGCTTTTCCTCATGATCCTCGGCTTCGGTGACGCAGAGTATATCGGTCCGCAGAAGGACTGACTCATCACACACAGTGTCCGCAGTCTTCGCGGACACTTTTTTTCTGAATCCGGGAGGAAATCCTTCCCATCCCGCGGCGGTTTACGGAATAAAACAAAAATCCTGTTCCGCATCGAAACAGGATCTGTCTGTTCCCCTGAACACACGCCGCTCACTTTACGAGCGTCTGTCCCAGAAAATTCAGAAGAAGATCGAGACTCCCTTCTTCCTGCAGTTTGCCAGCCAGAGAAATCAGGATCTTTTTCTCCGCCGCGGAGCATTTCCGGAAGCTGCTGATCAGCTTCTTTTCTTCATTCGTAAGACGGACGGTTCCGTCTGCTGTTTTCCGCTTCGCCCCAGTCGTTTTTTTCGCGGCGGGTTTCTTCGCCGTCGGCTTTCCTGACGCAGCCGTTTTCTTCGCCGCCGGCTTTTTCACCGCGGCTGTCTTTCCTGCCTTCCGATCTGCTGATCCTGTCATGAGCCCTCCTAGAGATAGGACAGGATTTCCTCATCGGAGGGAATTCCTGCCCGGCCGCCGACCTGAGTGCACTTGAGGGCCGCCGCGATCGTGGCATACTGGATCGATCTGCGTACGTCCATGCCCCGCATGTATGCCGCAAGGAACGCGCCGTGGAATACATCACCGGCACCGGTGGAATCCACCGCCTTGACCGAATAGGCCGGGAAGGTTTCGATCTTTCCGTCGATCCAGGCCAGACACCCTTTCAGCCCCTGGGTGGAAATGACGACCTTCGGTCCCTGAAAGGCAAAATACTCCAGGGCCTGTTCCGTTGTTTCTGTTCCTGCCACAAGTCTGGGATATCTCGCGTTCATGATCAGAATATCCGCCATGGAAGCCATTTTCCGGTTCAGTTCCCTGTCTTCTTCCATATGACAGCCATCCACGGACACGGGAATGCCGTACTGCTTTGCCAGTTCGATTGCTGCCATTGCGTTGTCGTATCTTGTTCCATCCACATGAAGAATATCGCTGTTCCTCAGGAGCGCCTTCTGATCCTCGTTCCATGACAGCGGCGGCAGGCTGTTGCTGCAGACAAACTTCGTGCGGGTTCCGCTCTCCGGATTCACCATGATCTCGGAATGCGGAGAGGTTCCGCCTGGAAAAACCTCCATCATCGTCGTATCGATGCCTTCCCGATCAAGACTGTCGAGAATCATTTCGCCTGTCTCATCATCTCCGACGGTACTGATCATCTGTCCATGCATGCCGAGACGATGCGCCGCCACAATGGCCGTGGCACAGGCACCTCCTCCCTGATTGATAACCTGTGTGATATGTGTGCTTCCGTCTTCTTCCGGATAGGCTTCGATCAGATTGATATGATCGAGCACTGCCGCACCGACTCCAGTAATGATTTTCATAGATTGTTTTCCGTTTCTGTACTGCCTTTATTTTACTCCAGAGAACGTGGACTGCACACTGAATTGCGCATCGGATTTCAGACAGAAAAAATGGCCGAAGCCATTTTCTGAATAGTCTCCTGTCTGATCCTGCTGATTACTTTCTGCTGGATCTGCTTCCGAA
>CAMNFS010000099.1 GCA_946537255.1 uncultured Erysipelotrichaceae bacterium | reverse complement strand
TATTGCCCGTAATGACTTTCTTCTTTTTAACCTTTATGGATCATCCTGCGCTCTTTTTTATTCCGTTTCCTTCATTGTGAAGGTGCGTGGCTGCCGGCAATGAAAAGAGAATCCGGAAAGAGAAGATGAAAAACAGCCGCAGAACGGCAGAACGTATGGGAATCTGTCGATAGGCAGTCTTACTTCCTGAACTGGTTTTACTCAGATCTCTGTTCTCTGGTTCAGAACAAAGATTTTATCAAGATCAGCCCATGGTTCGTATATCATAATGGTAACGCTGAAAAAAAGCAGACTTTCGTCCAGGAGAAAAACATGGCTTATTACATTCTGAACAAGGGATTCGGCTTACGCGGCTGGAAGGGACTTCCCTTCGCGCTCCGGTATCCGGATCCAAGATTTACCAACTTCTATGACAAGGAATCCTACCGGGTTGTCTATGCCCTCGATGGAAGACATGATATTGATGAAGCAGATCTTACGGAAAAACAGAAAACCGTTCTGGAACAGCTGAAGAAACTGAATATCGCTCTGCCTTCGGACGGAACCGAGAGACTTGAGCCCTATCAGGAATATCACACATATCCCGGTACCTATAAGAAATCCGTTCAATGGTCCATTACCGGCCGCTGCAACTATCACTGCCGGCACTGTTTCATGAGCGCTCCGGATTATAAAGGAAAGGATCTTTCTCTGAAGGACAGCCTCCGAATCCTGGATCAGCTCGCTGAAAACGGCGTGCGTCTGATTTCCATTACCGGAGGCGAGCCGTTTGTCAATCCGCATTTCTATGACATTCTGGACGGCATGGTCGAAAGAAATCTCATTCTGGAAACCCTGTATTCCAACGGAAAACTCGTTGATGAGCATCTTCTGGAAGAGCTGGAAAAACGAGGCATGCATCCATCGTTTCACATGAGCTTTGACGGCCTGGGCTGGCATGACTGGCTGCGGGGTGAAGATGACGCGGAGGAAGAAGTGATCCGTGCCTTCCGTCTTCTGAAGGAGCGCGGTTACAGCACCAGTTCCTCAATGTGTCTGCATAAGCACAACGTGCATGATATCGGAAAGAATATCAGTTTCCTGGCGGAACTCGGGCTTCAGCATCTCAAGATGAATGTCGCATCTCCTGCCGGCCGCTGGAAGAATGAAACCGAACACTTCATCACGGAAGATGAGGCAAATCAGGTAATCATTGATTACCTGCCGGAATATGTCGCATCCGGCATGCCGGTCTCCGCGCAGTTCTGTTCCTTTCTTGATTTCAGCAAGGAAACCCGCACCATCCGGATACCTGCCAGAAAATACAGCGGTCAGCCCGGCGCGGAAAACACGTTTGCATGCGGGGTTGTCAAGCAGAGCATGTACATCAGTCCCGCGGGCAAGGTACTTCCCTGCATGACCCTGGGCCAAACCGCCATTGATCCGCAGTTTGACACCAGCATCCTGGAAAAGGATCTTGGTGAGATCCTGTCCGGATCCCATTACCTCGATATGTGCAATCTGAAAATGGGAGCGGTCATTGAGCACAACGAAAAGTGTCATGACTGCCGATACAAGCTTGCCTGCGGAGCCGGATGCCGGGCTGCCGGATGCGGGGAAACCGGTACCGACTATATGGCCATTGATCCCAACTGCTGTGATTTCTATCTCCACGGCTGGTATGATAAAGCCCTCGAACTGATTGAAACCTATAAGGATTCCTTTCCCTCATCGGAAGGAAAGAATGCGGAACCGGTAAGCGAAACGGATCTCTGCTGAATACTCAGCTCTCCTGTTTCAGAGGAAAAGGACGATTCCTGAGGTCAGAAATGAATTTTCCAAAAGCCGAAACTCCATGCGCATACATATGCATGGAGTTTTTTTCCGGTTTCATGCATGCAGAAAAAAGGGCTGGCCAATGTCTTCCTGACCAACCCTCATACACTGTTTCTTACCTGTCTTTGGTGACAGGAATTCCTGCAGTTACGGAAGTTTTTCAGTCCGCCAGAGTTCCAAACGGATCCCAGGGCTCCAGTACCTTTACCTCTGACTTGAGTACTTTGCGATCCTTCGCAGTCAGGAAGTTCTTCTTTACTGACGCTTCATAGACGTATCTTTCAAACCAGGTATCCGAGCAGATATAGTATCCCTTGTTGGCGGTCTTGTCGCCCCAGGAATTCTCAATCTTCCAGCGGGTCGGCTTTCCGTTTACAAGATTCACACCCGTCAGAACCATGGCATGGTTCATGGCGCTTTCTCTTGCGTCAAGCATTTCCGCTTTTGTCATATCCAGGTTCATGGAGAATGTATGGGAGTAATCATATGCCTGATCATCCCAGAGTCCGGACTCCCGGTCCCCGTCCTTTCCGCAGTCACATCCGAACCAGACCGGATATCCGGCCTGAAGCTGGCGGATCACCGCTTCCTTGAATTCCTTCATCGGCAGGTTCAGATAACGGATCTCATTTCCGCTGACCACATTGCCGATATACTTCACGCTGTACATGGCATGGTATGGCTTGTCCTTTGTCGGGGCATTGATGATCACCGCGTACTGATCAAGATCCTCTGCCAGATAGTCTTTATAGAACTGCTTTGGAGTGATGTGATGACTGGCGTGGAACTTCTTCTTTTCATCCCGGTATTCGAAGGAGAATTCCTCCGGCGGCATACCGAAACAATCCGCGATCAGACGATAGCACTCCTTCAGACATTCCTTCCGCAGCGCTTCCTTTTCTTCTTCTCCCTGTGCCTGCTTTTCATCCAGCACAAAGCGGCGCAGGCGCCGGTTCAGAAGTCCGTTCATGGCTCTGGTATGGGAGCTCGTATAGGTTTCCTTCATTGCCGTCTTGGGACAGATGCCGTATTTCTTGATCAGACTGACAGCCATATCCCACTGACCGCCGTCACTGATGCCGTTATCCAGCAGCCACTGCATGGTTCTCTCATCCAGCTTCGCGTCTTTTTCATTCAGAACACAGTTCATGAACCAGTTGACCTTTTCCAGCTTGTCATAGAACGCGACATAGTTCTGAGACAGTTCAAACGAACAGATATGATACTTCTTCGCAATCATCTCCCTCAGCACATTCATCGCGGAGAAGATCCAGCACCGGCCGCTCTGCATCTGATTGGTGACCGGCATGGTTTCAATCTCCACAGAGAAGAGATTCGGATTCTGATTGCCTGCCTCAAATACCTTTGAGATTTTCGTGATGTCATTTTCCGTCAGGGCATTCCGGACAATCCGGTTGACATCATCGAGAAGATATTCCTTCCGCAGCTCCGCAAGATCCCGGGTACTGACTGCCTTCCATCCGGTTTCCTTCGCCGCCGAAGTTGATTTCGGCTTCCGGCCGCGCTTAGTCTGAGTGGTCTTAGCGGCTGTCGTTTTCACTTCTGCGCTGACCACTTTGCGGGGTCTTCCTCTTTTTTTCTTTCCGTTTTCAGGTGTGATATGATCTGCCATAAAAATCTGCCTTTCTTTTCAGCAACTTATTATACCGAATTTCATTCTGTTTTTCTTGCTTTCGTACTCTTTCAAAACAATCGCAGTACAGTTTCTGCCCGTGATGGGTCAGAACTAGGAAATGCAAAGGAAATCTGTGGAAAATAATTCTGTCGGTTTTCCTGCTTTTTTATTTTCGCATTTACAGGAAAAGAACATGAAGCACGCTGGTTCCTTATGAATACTCCATGTTCATGGCTCTGTCCGCTCACCGCGTATCACATGCGGATCCTGACGCGTACAGAAGGACGCGGGTCCGTGTTTTCGGCTTTAATAGTCCGCGGAAACCGATTCCCTCCCCCATGTTCGTTTTCTTTTTTTGTGCCCGGCACGCATAAACCGCTTCTGAATGCGGTGAATGTGCGAAAGATACTCGTATATAATGAGGAAAGATGAGGAGGATCAGAACAATGACAGATAACGAAAAAAGAATCGAAGATGAGAAACTGAATAAGGTAACCGGTGGAATAACCGAAGAAGAATACTACGCCCAGGCTAAGAAGTTCGGACATCTTGATTCCGAGGAACATCTGCTTGAGGGCACAACCTGCCCTGACTGTCAGTGGGGAAAACTCAGATTCTGTCGCTACCAGCCAGGTCCTTTCGGAAACAGGGAAGCTGTTTATTCCTGCGATCTCTGCCACGAATATACAGTGGCCGCTCTGCCGAAAAACTGAAACCGCATACAGAAATGCCAGCCGGAGAAATCCGGCTTTTTCTTTTCTGCCTTTTCAAACTGCGTCTTTTCCGGTTCAGATCGTTCAGGGAATGCACAGAGAACGGTTTGTCATTCCCTGATCGGCAGAAGCACCTTTACAGAAGAACTGTCGATCTGAAAGGAATACACCTCATCCACCTTGTCATCTGTATACTCATCCGGCTTTTCATCATCATTTCTCGAGCGCCATGGATCCTGGGCAAACAGATACAGCTGCAGGACATGACCCTTGTTCAGAGTGTATTCGGTCGGGAAAAGCACAATTCTGTAATCTCTGTATACACCGGCTTCCGCGGTATGCCAGCTGGTGTCAGCCGTCGGGGATTTTTCAGCTTCCGGGTCGAGCAGATCCATATGACCGATGGTAAGCATCTTTCCTCTGGTATAGGAAGGGACAAGCTCCGTAAGACTTCCTTTCTCATGACCTTCTCCGATTTCATAGGATCCAGTCGTCTTATGAGGAATCAGGGTATGATCCTGATCGATCAGATCAAATACCTGAAACGCGCTGCCATTCTCTGCGGTATCCATAAGAAGCGCGGTAACCATGAGATTATCCTGATCCGTATCCTCTGTGGAAAGCCGCACATGGACCTCGGGGGTTCCGGAGATCACGGTCCCTTCCTTTACCGGAAGGTCATATACCGCAAGATGATCATGGTCAAAGGTACGGTAATAGTCTTCCCGCTTTACGGTCTTCATCGTATTTACGAAATCCGGAAAGGATCCCGAATGAATCACTGTTTTCTCATCTGCTGTTTCCGGCTGAAAGGAAACCAGGGGAAGATCATTGAACGAGTCATGAAAGGAATAGCTTCCATCCAGATTGCTCTGGACGGATATTTCCGGAAAGGATTCAATGCCGTTGTCCGTCTCATAGAGATAATGGCACAGCCATTGATTGACCAGCTCCTCATACAGTATCTCACCGACCATTTTTCCGAACAGGTAGTTATGACCATCCTGGTGAAGAATCATTTTCACATTCTGGCCGGCCTTTTTAAAGGATTCATACATCTCTGTGGAATGGGTCGGGGTGACATTGAAGTCATTCAGTCCTTCCACAATCAGAGCGCTGCAGCGGATCCGGTCAAAGCTGCGGGAATAATCCCTGGCTGCCCAGGTCTTGGTGTAATTGCCGTTGGCCTGCAGTTCATCGTTTCTCTCCTGATACTTCCAGGCAGAGTAAGCGGGATCCGGCACCAGCCAGGCGTCATCGAGAAAGCTGGCTCCGGCGTTATAGGATGACAGAAAATCCGTATAGTGGGGAAAGGCAGTTATGGAAACACCCTGGGAATTGGAATAGTTATACCAGTTGGAAATCCCCGCGACCGGGATGATCGTCTTCAGTCCTTCCACTCCGGTCGTCGCTACTTCAAACGGAAGCGTTCCTCCATAGGACTTGCCGGTCATGGCAATCCGGTGATTACACCAGTCAGCTGTGATTTCCATATTGCTGGTGCGGTCTGTAAATGCCCGGCGGTTTCCGGCCAGCCATTCCACCACCGCTTTGTGAGAATCCCGTTCCAGATCGGTTCCGCACAGTTCAAACCCTTCTGATCCATAGGTACCGATGCCGCAGGCATCTATCACCGCAAACCCGCGCACCAGGAAGTAATCATAATTTCCGGAGTGAAAGTAGCCTTTCGTGTCGGATCCCGGTACGGTATAGATCCACTGGGAAGAATCTGCCGCAAGGGCGGCGGTCAGAGTATCGGTACTGCCCGCAGGCTCCCGTTTTTTTCCAGGTTCATACAGTTTTGTCATATCAAACGGTTCTGTCTCATATGGCAGCTGAAACGCCGTTTCCACACCTGTGACAGTCCCTGCCGCGTAGGGGGTCGGATCATAGATGGCAGCGGCTTTGTATTTCCCTTCCGCCGCGCTTTTCGGCAGCTGCACGAATGCCTTCACAAGATCTGCCATGCCGTCTCCGTCCGTATCATGATCGGTTTCCACATAGACACAGAACCGCAGGATTTCGCTGTCCTGGTTATCTGTACTGATATCGGAATACTTCAGGATGGGCTGAGCCATTCCGTTTTCAATATGAAGGATTCCGTCTTCTGTTTCCTTCCTGACGGAACCACCGCATCCGCCGAGAATCATGCACAGCGTAAGGATTTCAAGCAGCCTGACAGATTTCTTTCCGTTATTCATTCTCATAGTTCCTCTGTTTATTCTCATTCTGATGTGATTTTAAACTATAATCAGTATCGGAGGTAATTATGAAAAAATACATCAGAAAATGCGGAAAGATCACAGATATCCTTCCGCTT
>CAMNFS010000098.1 GCA_946537255.1 uncultured Erysipelotrichaceae bacterium | reverse complement strand
CAGATCAATGTCCTTGAATACATTGAAGATGACTTTGATCCGGCTGCCGGTTTCCGCCAGGTATTTGGTAACAGTTTCAACCGCAATCTCAGCCGATTTTTGATTCGGAAACATGAACACGCCGGTGGAGATGCAGCATAAGGCAAGGGTTCTGATATTGTTCTGATCTGCCAGTTCCAGGATGGATCTGTAGCAGGATGCCAGCATTTCTTCGTTTTCTCTGGTCAGCCGTCCCTGAACGATCGGCCCTACCGTATGGATGATATATTTGCTCGGCAGGTTGAATCCCGGTGTGATCTTAGCCTGGCCGGTCGGTTCGGGATAGCCCTGCTTTGTAATGATGTCGTTTGTTAACAGCCGTAATTCTATTCCTGCTTTGGAACCGAGAATGTTATCGAGACAGGAATGCAGCCACTGATAACATCCGGTAAATCCGGAGTTCGCCGGTAAAGTGACGGCGTCAACGGCTAATCTGGACATATCTCCCTGCCAGATATAAAGTCTTTCATCCGCTTTGACCGGTGTCAGATCCTCGATTGTTACAACCCCATCCGCAAGGTTCTCTTCCTTCAGGTATTCGTCCTGTATTTTCAGGAACTCCTCATCAATGGGATCCGGCATGCGGATGTTCATAAGTCCTCTCAGCAGATCCTTCTGTCCCTGTTCATCTCTGGGAATCTTTACGCCGGCTGCGTCTTTTCGTTCAGACAGAAGCTTCTGAATCAGCCAGAGTCTCTGTTCTCCATGGGTCATGTGTTTTCCTCCTTCAAAAGCTTTTCTTACCCTGCGTGCATGTCCTGCGGGGCAGATCGGCGCATTTTCTTCTCCATCGTATTCTGTATTTCCTGGAGAGGGGATCTCAGCAGGGCATGAATGTTTCTTTCAGCAGGACAGTCTGGACCGGGCGAAGAATGGAAGTGAAACAGCGTTCCTTCTTCAATCGGCCTGGCAGCCTGGTATCCATCAGGAAAGGTGATTTCCTTCAGAGTCCGCGTAACGGTGATTCCGTCGGTTCCTCTTTCAGCTTCCATAAGACCCGCTGCCTTCAGATGGAAAAGAATCAATCGTATGATGATCGGATTGACCGATGAAGGAGGAAAGAAACCGCTGGTAAGACGGAAGTCCTTCTGAAAGGAATCCGCGCACGCGAAGATATGAAGTGCGGCAGTAAAACGTTCCGGTATCCGCGTGTTCCATCTCTTCTTGGATGTAACAGGATGTGTTACATCTGAGACTGTTTTAAATGATCATATATGGAATGTCAACAGTTACACCCAGAGGGACGGAAGAAAGCGTTCGCTGAAAAAAGAATCAGCCGCGCATCGGCGGCTGAGAGAAGAGCCGTTTTCTGAGGAAAGGAAACAGAAGAGGCGGATTTACCGGCCTTTGGGATCATTGACCGTAAGTACCGCAACGACTGCGGCGGCAGTATTTGTGACGGCATTATCTGCGATTTTGCGGATGAAGGAATGCACAACCGTTCCATCCGGAAGGGTTTCATCCATGATGGATCTGCCGCCATCCCGGCACTGTTTTTCGAGAACCTCAATAAACGGTTTTCCGGCTCCCTCCGGAAATTTGATGAAACTGTCGGCGGACTTTGCGACGTCGATATTGAAGCAGACCTTCATGAAATCACGGTAAGCCTGATTACTGCGGGCAAAACGCATCTTTCTGCCGCGTATTTCAATGATGGCCATCGGGATCGTGTTGAAGTAATGCTGGAAATTCGTCTCCTCCTGGGAAATGACCGCGAGATCATACAGATTGATCCGTCCGATCGAATCATAGTAGGAAGATTCCTTCGGGTTTTCAAAGCCGATCTGAATTCCCTTTTCATAACGCTCGATAATCTGATTCAGAGAGATGGGCGGCAGATAGTAGTATCCCTGCAGTTTGGTACAGCCGATATCCCGCATGAATTCCAGCTGATCCTGCCGCTCCACTCCTTCGCATACGGTATCGATTCCAAGGCCGATCGCCATTTTCATGAGTTCCGTGAGAATGACGCGGCTCTTGTCGCCGCTGTCAAACTGCTGCATGAAGCGCATGTCCAGCTTGATGAGATCCACGGTCACATTGGAGAGAACATCAAGAGAAGAGTAGCCGCTTCCGAAGTCATCCATCCATACCGAAAAGCCTGCCGCCCGGAAGCGGTTGATCTGTTCACGGATGAATTCAAAGTCGGAGCCCACAATGCTTTCCGTAATTTCTATGGTGAGCAGACGCCGCTCGATTTTGGCGGAGTCTGTCTTCTGGCAGATGGTTTCCACCATATCGCAGGCATCGAAGTCGGAACGGGACAGATTGACGGACTGGGGAACCAGATAGAATCCCTTATCCCTGAAGTTCTGAAGCTTTTTCAGAACTTCATCAATGACATACAGGTCAAGCCTGTAAATAAGATGCGCATCCTCAAGGATCGGAATGAAATCCGCGGGGGAAAGAAAGCCGCGTTCCGGATCAATCCAGCGGGCAAGCGCTTCCTCGTCACAGACTCTTCCATTGGCGGCGCGGATAATCGGCTGGTAATAAACCTGAATCCATTTCTTCTCCAGAGCCTGGTCGAGATGGGAAATGATGTACTGCCGGTGTTCCGCTTTCGCGAGCATTTCCGGCGTGAAGTACTGAACGGCGGAAACATAGGAGCTGCGGATGACATCCCGGGCCGTCTTGGCTCCGTCACATGCCGTGCTGATGTCCACACTGCCGTCATCCGGATACACACCGACCCGTACTGCCGGCCGCTCCTGCTCACTTCCGTTTTTCCAGTCTTCGAAGAATTTCTGGAGTTTTTCATCCAGTCCGTTCTGATCCGCAAAGACCACAAAATGATCGGAACTGAACCGGCTGCAGTTTTCTTCCCCGAAGGTTCTGGTCAGAAGGGAGGCAAAAGCCTGAAGCAGACGGTCACCTTCACCGAATCCGAACCGGTGATTGAAGAATTTCAGGCCGGTAAGGTCAAGATACAGGAAGGCCGGCTTTCCGCCTTTCCTGATCAGTTCCTTCCGTTTCCTGTCGGCTGTTTCAAAGAAATACGTCATGCCGGAAAGGCCGGTCAGAAGATCATAGTAGTTGCCGTTGAGAATGCTTTCCTTCAGTTTTTCCTCGAGGTTTTCCCGGTATTCGTTGCGTTCATTTTCAAGAATGAAGCTGTGCAGCACACAGCTGCCGAGCATACATCCGATTGCGTATAGAGGAAGCAGCGGAAAGAGCACCTGGGCAAAAGAGAAACCGGCCAGGGCAATACTGAAAAGACCGATCGTCGTATGCCGGACTTTCATGGTTCCCTGACTGTCTGCGGAAACCCTGAATGCATGGAAGGCCGTCAGAATGAACATGATGATCTGAAAGGCCAGAGAAATATATCTTCCAGGCTCCGCGTGATAAACACCCTCGCGGTCGAAGGAAAACAGAACCGGGATAAAGAAGTTCACAAGGATCAGTATGTTATGCGATACAAACAGAATCTTTCCTGCCTGTTTCAGAATCTTTCCGAATGTGTTCTTTTCCCGCAGGTATTCCACCGTGTATGCGGTCCAGTACTGAATGGAACAGCCCATGGTAAAGAAATAGAGCGCCGTATCGATTGTTATCAGAACCATGAGGTGATGTTCGTAGAGAATGCCCCAGAGAATATCCGTGATGTAATAGGCCAGAACAGAATACAGAAAAAGGCGGTAAGCCCGCTGCGCGGGAATCAGTTCCGTTCTCCCGTGCCGCAGGAAAAGAACATCGTGATTGATAATCAGATGTATGATCAGCGCAAGCAGTGCGGCACTTGAGTAAAGCATGGTCTACCTCATATGATATCTGATTCAGCCCCGGCTGTTTCCGCCTGTAAATGCACAAAGAATCCTGGATTGATCAGAACATGCATTATGGTCTGGGCTGCTTCTGTTTTATTATAGCGGATTCCTTTCTCCGCAGCCTCTTTATTGAAAGCGGTTTTTTTAAATGGCATGGTTTTCTTTTGCGCTCAAAACACAGGAAATCTGTTCGTTTTCTTCACATGGAACCCTGTAAAATGGATAAGTCACATAAAAGGAAAAAATGTATGGAAGAAACAAAGCGGAGGAAATACAGTCTGAATAAAAAAGCAGCCGCAGCCGCGCTGATCATTCTGGCTCTGGTAATCGGACTGGTTCTGATTGAGGAAAACCGGAGTTTCTGGAAAACGTCTTCTCCGGTTGTAACAGAAACGACAGCTGAGGTGCCGAAGGAATTTGCCAGAGCATGCGATCATGCGGGAACCGTGCAGAGGATCGACTATCCGGCCAAGGATTATACAAGCGGTGAGAAGGTCACAAAGCCTGCGTATGTCTATCTTCCGTATGGATATGATGAAACAGAACAGTATGATGTGCTGTACATGATGCATGGCTGGCAGATGCGGGCTCAGGATTTTCTCGAGCAGCCGGTTCAGATCAAAGAACTGTTTGATCATCTGATAGACAGCGGTATGACCAGGCCGTTTATCGCGGTCTGTCTGACCTTTGACGCAAAGAATGAACCGCAGAGCTATGAACGCTCGGTAGAGGAATTTGCCCAGTTCCATCTCGAACTGCGCAATGACGCCATGCCGTATCTTGAAAGTCAGCTCGCCACCTACGCGGACGAACCTTCCCTGAAAGGACTGAAGGCATCCAGGAATCATCGGGCCTTTGCCGGCTTCTCCATGGGAGCCATCACTGCCTGGCATCAGTTTCTGTTCAATCTTGATCTCTTGCGGGGGTATGTGATCATGAGCGGAAACTGCTGGATTCTTGGAAACAACGGCGGGAAGAATCAGCCGGTAAAGACTGTCAACGCGCTGGTTAAAACCATTCATAAAGGCTGGTATAAGCTGACGGATTATTTCATCTATGCCTGTGCCGGCACCTCGGACCCGCTTTATCCGGATATGGATCCCCAGATCCAGGAGATGATGAAGCGCCAGGAATTCAGCGGCGACAATATGATCTACGCACTGAAGGAGGGCGGCTACCATGACCTCAATGCCGTCCGGGAATATCTGTACAATGCCCTGCCCAGGATTTTTCCAGGCGACAGCCCGAAGATTTCAAAAGAAGAATGAGCGGAAAAAGAAAAAGTACAGCCGTGGCCAGGGAATCCTCTGCGGAGGCTGTACTTTTCTGTTTCAGAGATGGGCTGATAATCAGCGCCAGGCAGCGCCGCACTCCGTGCGTTCGACATACCAGACTGCAAAATAAAGCATGCATCATTTGTATTGCACCAGCTGGCGTCTTCCACAGTGGATGCGCAGTACTACAAATCCGCCTTTTGTAAATATCCCGGGAATGGGATCGGAAGGAAAGGGAGTTCTGCCCTTTGAACATCCATGTGTCAAAGGGAGAGACGCAGAACAGCCGGTACTGCTGATGGACCCGCGGTGACTTTTCGGATCAATCGAACAGAGATATGATGAAGCTGAAATCATTCTGACAATGCCCGATAATCCGGTGGAGGTACTGGTATGAATCAGAACTGGGAAGAAATCCATCTTGAAAAGGATGAGAAAGTACAGAAAAGGATCAGAAACCACAGTCTGAGAGCTTCGCTTGCTGTACTGCTTGGCATCTGGTGTTTCTACATGCTGCTGACGGTTCTTGGCAGCGGTCTGAAGAAAACATATGAAGGTGTTCAGGAGTCTGTAAAGGCCGGCGGAGTTCTTTCATCTGAAAAGGTTCTGTCCTTTATCAGTACCTATGAGTACATTCAGATGGCGGCGTTATTGATTCTGGGAGGATTTTTCCTGATCCGGGCTGTCCATAACCGGGAACAGGCGCTGAAACTGTCGGAACAGAGATACTACTGGTGTCCTGAAGAAAAGGAAATTGCCTTTATCAATCAGCGGTTTGACAATGATCTGATCCGCTCCATTGTCAAAGAGGTTTCGCCCACAGGCACAAAATCAATTGAAGTCGGGTTTGAAGGCATTGTGATCCGGTCTGACCATGGCAAATCTTCCTTCTATCTGAACGACTACGGCTATCGGTTTTTTGATAATTACACCACCCGACAGCTGGCCTATTATCTTGGATCGAAGTGCTTTCCGGAAGGGTTTTATGTGTTCCAGCGAAGAATCAGCCCGAGCGGGTCCGATCGCTATATCGGCGGTATGGTGGACTATGGCGGAGAAAAAAAGCCGCAGGAGGACAGACGCAGAAAGATTGTTTCCATGCTTCTGTGGCTGTATGTTCAGATTCAGGACATGCTGGAACTGGATACAGGGGTCGAACTGGATGATCCGGAACCTCCGGGATCACCGATTGACGACGGCCATATTGTCATTAACAAAGGCTTCAGTCAGGAGGGCGACGGACTGAAGGAAATGTGAATTCACGGATGCGTTCTGATATGGAGTCATGCGGAAGGAAGATGACTGCCATCAGGTTTTCCATTGCCTGACGTTCCGGGTGAAAGTATCCTTTCAGGAGATTGGATATGAGTACAGAGACAAAGGTTCTTACTGACGAGAATTCCGGAGCGCCGATTGTCACGGCCCAGCTGCCCGCTTCGTTTCAGGTACACGC
>CAMNFS010000097.1 GCA_946537255.1 uncultured Erysipelotrichaceae bacterium | reverse complement strand
AGAGAAAACTCCGCCCGATTGACCTCTGGAAAGACGCGGAGAAGGAAGCCGAACAGGCAGAACAGGCAAAGGCAGCGGAAAAGACCGCAGAAACTGCCTGAACAACTCTTAAAACACAACCATCGAAAGAAGGGGCCTGTATAAACCGGCCCCTTTCGTTATCGTTTCCTGCTTTGTCCGCTTATTTCCGCTTTTTCCAGGCTCTTACTCCGGCAATCAGCTTCTGTCCATCCTTTTCCTGTACGGAAACAATCTTCAGTGTGACAGGCTTTGATTCGCCGTTGATCATCAGATGATAGTGCATGGAAAAAGCCTGTTTTCTTTTGATTTCATCCAGAATCTGTTCCTTGCTGAAATGCGAGCGGAACGCTCTGAGGTCCTTTGGATCCAGGGCGGACTCGGCATTGATCAGTGACTGTGTGAAGAAATCCTCTCCCATCTTGGAAATACCAAGCTTTTCATATTCCTTTACGGATTGGAATTCCAGATACCGGTTGGTATTCAGGTCAATCGTATACAGACTGAGGTAGTCATCCGACAAGGCCATGACTCTTGCGCTGACGCTTTCCTCCCGCTGAATGCGGTCACTTTCTTCCTTCTGTTTCATCTGCGCGTCCACGACACTGATTCCGATGATGATGTGATCCTTTTCCGGAAGCATATAGTTGATCTTCATGTTCACATACATCGGAATGCCGTTTTCAATCAGACGGTAGGTTGCGGTAAAGACTCCGTTCTGATCCAGCTCGGAAAGGATGGTATCCCTGCGGAACCATTCGAGAAACTGCGCGCGGTCTTCTTCATAGATGCGGGTATCCGCGTCCCGTATGATATCCCTGAAAAACGAGTCGCCATGTTTCTCGAGCGCCAGCTCCTCCTGGCCGATGGGAGACGTGTATTCAATATAATGTTCATTCTGCAGATCTACATAATAGATGTTGTAGTAGTCGGCCGCGAGGGATCTTGCGATCCGGGCATAGACCGCGCTTTTGTCCGAGCGGGAGATGGAGATGACGGAAAGCGCGACGGCTGTTTTCCCGGTGATGGGATTTCTGCTGATTCTTCTTGCGAAGAAGTGAATGATCGTCCCGTCTTCCAGCAGTTCATCAAAATAGGTAAGGCTGTCACTTTCCACACATCTGCGGATGTTGTTTATAATGGCCGTCATTGTTTCAGGGGCCTGAGTCAAAGACCCCGGTTCAGCGGAATCCATATGATAATACCGTTTCAGAAAGTACAGAAAGGCCTGATTGAACCGGATCAGCTGAACACTGTCGTCCTTTACTTCCATGACCGCCATCGGAAGCGTATCAAATACCGCGTGATGGGAGTCTTCTTCACTCATGGTCATCATACTGTACAGACTGACATTACTGACGGCCTCATAATAGGAAGATTCGGAAGGATCCTCAAACCCGATCTGAATTCCCTTCTCATAACGCTCCAGAATCCGGCTGAGAGGAATCGGGGGAGTATAGAAATATCCCTGCAGCTTCGAACAGCCGATTTCCTTCAGGAAATCCACCTGTTCCTTTTTCTCCACTCCTTCACAGACGGTTTCAATATGCAGGGCGCTCGCCATCCGCATGAGTTCGGTCAGAATGATCTTTCCCTGCTCGCCCTCATCCAGCTTCCGCATGAAGCTCATGTCAAATTTCAGAAGATCAAAGCGGATTGTCTGAAGTACATCCAGAGAGGAATAGCCGCTGCCGAAATCATCCAGCCATACCTGGAAGCCAAGCTTCTGAAACCGTTCCACCTGTTCCTTCATGAACTCCATGCTCAGGCCAAGCGTGCTTTCAGTAATCTCAATGGTAATCAGAGAGCGGCTGATGCCGGCGTCATCCACGCGTTTTCTCACTTCCTCCACAATATCGCAGGTATTGAAGTCTGATCTTGAAAGATTGACAGACTGCGGTACCAGAAAGAGGCCTGCCTTTTCCTGCATGACGAGCTTTTTCAGAACCTGATCCAGAACACAGAGATCCAGCTTCCAGATCAGACCGGAATCCTCCAGAAAAGGAATGAATTCCGCCGGGGAAAGAAATCCGTTGACGGGATCGATCCATCTTGCCAGAGCCTCTTCATCACAGACTCTGCCGTTCACTGCCCGGACAATGGGCTGATAGTAAACCTGAATCCAGCCTTCTTCAATGGCCTGATCAATATGAGAAAGCAGATACTGACGCCGCAGGTTCATATCCCGCATGGCCATGGTAAATACCCGGAAGCCGGACTGATAGCTGTTCTTCATGGAATCACAGGCGCATTTGGCCCGGTCGCAGGCAGAACTTACCAGCACATCCTCCAGCTGATTCGGATAGATTCCAATACTTACCGGAAGGCTGTTCCCCTGATTCAGGGATCCGGTTCTCTCAATCACTTTCCTTGCCAGAACTTCCGCGTCCTTCTCCAGGGCAAATGCCGCGAAGTGATCCGCCCCGACATGACAGCACCGGTCTCTGCCGAAGGTTTCGGCGAGCAGCTCTGAAAACCCCAGCAAAAGACGGTTCCCTTCCGAAAAGCCATTCCGGCTGTTGAAGAACTTCATGCCCTGCAGATCAAAATACAGCATGGCCGGGTGTTCATTGTTCTGTTTCATGGTGCGTCTTGCGGCTTCGGCAAGCTGAAAGAAGTAATTCAGACTTGGCAGTCCGGTCAGGCGGTCATACTTGCTGTCACGAAGCAGACTTTCTTCATGAAGGGCGTTGTTCAGAATGCGCCGCAGCGCGTTTTCCTGATCCTCTTCCGCCTCCGAATAGACTCCGCCGTCGATATACCAGACATAGCCAAGGGAACCAATGCCCGGGTTATCGACATGCTTCCCCGTTGCGTGAATGATATGGTACAGACCATCCTTCCGGCTTTTTGACCGATAGACAATATCCAGAACACCGTCTCCTTCCGCAAACTTTATTACGGCATTGGTAAGACGGATGACATCATCCGGATGATCGTATTTATACAGTTTGGTGCGCAGATCATGATACGCATCCTTCCGGTCGCTGTATCCGAACAGTTCACAGAATCCGTCTGAAACCGCCAGTGTTTCAACAATTCCGTCCCGGTACCGATACACCGCGAGCGGCTGCGGCAGATGTTCCAGTATCGTCTGTTCTGCTTTCGATAAGTTCTTTTCTTTCATGTCACTGTTCCCTTATAAGGTCTGATGAAAAACGAAGAAACAGACCATTGAAAATGAACAGCCCCTCTTTCTGTTTCATCCAATGTGCCATGACTTTTTCCGCACGATTCACAGCAAAAAAATCATTTCTGTCTTCATTTCTTACTTTATACCAGATATTCCTGTTTTCATGCATGGATTTTGCATGCATAAGAAATTCTTCCTGTCATAACCATCCTCTGCCGGCGGTTTTACAAAGGAAAAGTTCTACCTGTTTGTCGAAGATTCCGCAGGATCCATGTCAAACGGGGTACAAAAAAAGGCGGGATATCCCGCAGTGATTGGAACCGACAGAATCATGCCTGATCCGCGAATTTTCTCTGTGCTTCCTGAATTTTCTCATAGGCTGAGGCAAAGGCATCGGTTACCTGCGGATCAAACTGAGTGCCGCGTCCTTTCATAATCTCATCATACGCTTTCCGATCATCCCATTTTTCCTTGTAGCTGCGGCGGCTTGTAAGCGCGTCATAGACATCCGCCACTGCCACAATTCTTCCTGCCTCGGAAATATCCTCCTTCGAAAGTCCGGATGGATATCCTTTTCCATCATAGCGTTCATGATGTTCCAGCGCGACTGTACGCGCCAGCCGCATCTCATCTCCCTCGACATGATCCAGAAGCTTTCCGCCCCAGGTGGTATGGGTCTTGATTACTCCGTATTCCTCATCCGTCAGCTTACCGGGCTTTTCCAGAATCTCAGAAGGAATCATCAGCTTGCCCACATCATGCATGATGGAGGCAACCCGAAGCTTCTCACAGAATTCCTCATCCTTTCCCAGCTGCCTGGCGATAATCTTTGAATACTCGGAAACCCGGCGGATATGCTTTCCGGTCTGGCCGGATTTGTTTTCCGTGATTTCCGCAAACGAAAAGATCATCTCTTCCTGAATCCGGTTGGTTTCATCTGCCTGCAGCTGCAGATAAGAGCCGTATTCCATCAGATAGGAAAACAGAATGACCAGCACGAAGCTGAGCAGTCCCAGCGACAGATTATTGAAACACAGCAGCAGAGCCAGCCAGCTTCTATTCCGCATCTTTTTCGCATTTTCCAGCGTGAACGGCTGACCTCCTGTCGCAAGATAATTCATCATGTTCTCAAACATGTTCAGATAAACCAGTACCACAATCAGAACCAGAATGAAGGAAAAACAGCCGATCATCGCCTGATACATCGGATCAAGCGTGCTGAGACTGGCCATATGATAAACAAGCTTATAGAACGTACTGCTCTGTGACACTTCCGTGATGAAGGAAGGAACCTGCTTATTAATGGCCGCGGATATGATCCCGAAAACCATCAGCACAATTCCTGAAATCGGAATGATTTTCTGTATCCGGCACAGGAGCGCAAGCAGTCTGCCGGTTTTTCTGAGCTTCTGCCTGATCTTTTCAAGTGATTCTTTGGAAACCGGGGAAACACCCATGATATCTTTCTTTCCTTTCGCAGAAAATCATAGCACAGACCAGGGTTCGGAAATTGATGTCCCTTCTTTCCTTATTCCTTTCAAAGCGGAATGGATCTTTCAGAATGATGACTCCATGCCTTCTGTATTTCCATAGAGCAATTCCTGAAGAGAACTTTCATGCCGGTTTTATGGGTATGTAAACCGTTCCTTCAGGAACATATGCTGTGGGGGAAGAAAGAGAGACGGGCTTCTTTGAATTGACCGTTCCCCGGGGAACGGAATTATAACGGGACAGAAAGGAGATCAGAAGATGAGCGTGAAGCTGATTGCGGTCAGATGCCCGGAATGCAATGCGGATCTTTCCGTTGAGGAAGGACGGCCGTTTGCCTTCTGTACATACTGCGGAACCAAAGTAATGATCCATAACGAAAACGAATATGTTTTCCGGCATATTGATGAAGCTGCGCTGAAAAAGGCGGAGAATGACCACATTGTTCATATGAGGGAACTGGATTCTCGAGAAAAATCGGACAATAGGATGAGCGGGCTGAGGATGATTCTGACTGTGATCTGGCTGATTCTTTCCCTGATCATTCTTACGATCTGTATTGTCAAATGGGCAGCCGGCGGGGAAACGGGATGGACACAGGGATTCCTGATGCTGTTTTATCTAGGCGGTCCGGTCATCGGCGGCGGCGCGTATCTCATCTTCAAGCTGATCCCGGAAAAAGAAACAGATAAAAGAATATCCGCTTCAGGAGGAGTCCGGATTCCAAAAGAACTTGTACCATTCCAGGACAAGGATTATCAGTTTGTTCTCTCTTCTCTGAGGAATGCCGGTTTCACGAATATTACCTGCATGAATCTGCATGACATTCGTCTCGGTATTCTTCAGAAACCCGGAAGAGTGGAAACCATCACCATTAACGGAGAAGAACTTCGTACCGGCGGCAGAGTCTTTTATCCCGATGCGCCGATCGTGATTACCTATCACGGCAAATAACCAGTTATAAGGAGGAATACAGCTGAAATGAAAAGATTCATATGTCTGTTCTGGATGATCTGTCTTGTCTGTTTTATTACTTCATGCGGTAAAGCAGATCCCGTCAGCCGCACCAGTACTGTGGATTATGGAGATGCGGAATCATTTGAAGCGGCATTGAATGCCGGAGAGAACCTGGAAGGAAAAACCGTCCGTATCAAGGTTAAGGAATTCCATCCGAACTCTGACTGGGGTTATAACCTCTGGGCTGGAGAACATCTGAACTTTGTATCATCCAGAAATCCGGATATCAAAGCAGGTGATGAAGCAGTGCTCAGAGCCACTGTGATCGAAAGCGTCATGGGATCCTGGAAAATCTCCTATGAAAAGGTCTTGAATGCGGTGGATGGAGAAACCACGGTTTATTCTTCTGCCCGGACGGAAAATACTCCGACCGCCTCTGCCCCCGACACTACGAAAAAAGAATCTCCAAAGCAGCCTTCTGAAAGTACCTCAGCGCCTGATACAGAAACGGAAAACTCCTTTACCAGCAACCAGTACTATGATGTGGTGGAAGAAGCGGTATATCAAAGTTACAGCAATACTGTAATGATCTATAAACTACTGGCAAAGCAGAATGTTTCAGTGGAAGCACAGCGGCTCGCCTATTCTCCTGAGGGAAATGTGATCGGGAAAAGCTCAAGTGAGATTACCCTGACGGAAGGTCAGACCAACTATTTCAGATTCTCATTCGAGGCATTACAATCTGACGCATCCTTTGAAACAACTTTAAAGGAAAAAAAGACAATAACCAAAGGGGACAGAAATGCCATTGAGATGGTGGATTACAATGTTTCAGGCGAAAACTTGTACATCACTTTCCGGCAGGTAACGGACAATCCGGATCCGTTAGCAAAATTCAAGCTTCTGTATTACAACGGAGATCAGATCGTCGGAGATGAGATCAACTACTTTTCCATATATGCCAAAAACCTGGATGGCAAAGACTCAACAGATGTGGCCAGTATATGGGTATACGGAAAAACCTTTGACCGCATCGAATACATATACGAGCCATAAAGCAGCAGAAGTAAGGGCGTCCATGCATAAGACGTCC
>CAMNFS010000096.1 GCA_946537255.1 uncultured Erysipelotrichaceae bacterium | reverse complement strand
TGAATAGTCTCCTGTCTGATCCTGCTGATTACTTTCTGCTGGATCTGCTTCCGAAAATGCGGATGATGTACAGGAAGATGTTGATGAAATCAAGATACAGCTGGAACGCGCCGTATACCGCAAGATTTGCACCGGCTGTTCCCTGGCCGCCGGCTGTTCCATAGTAATAGCTCTTGACCTTCTGCATATCCCAGGCAGTGATGAACAGGAACAGAATCACGCCGATATAGCTGATAATCAGGCTGTCGCGCAGCGCCGGAATAAACAGAGAAGCAATGGTAGCGACCACCATGGCGATCAGACCGCCGATCAGAAGACCCGTGAACTTGCTGAGATCCACATTTGTGGTGTGTCCGATCACCGCGCAGCACAGGAACATGACTGCCGCAAAAAGGAACGCCGTAAAGAAGGTCGGAAGATCAAAGGCAACCGGAAGCACGGAGAAGGTCACGCCGGTCAGCGCCGCGTATCCATACAGGCACGCGGTTGCCGTACTCTGCTTCATCGTCATAATCCGGGAGCTCAGGAAAATGCAGATTCCGAATTCCGCGATCGCGATGAAAATAAAGGCGATCGGTGAAAACATATAAAGATTTGTTGTGTAAAACAGGAAAGCCACGGCCGCAGTAATCAGAACCGCGATTCCCATTCTTGAAAATACACCAGCGATATAAGACTGAAGTCCGGCAGTTTCACTGCTGACTGTCGTCTGTTGTGTCTGAAACTGACTCATATTCAGATACCTCCTTTTTTCTTTTTCATTATGCGTGATTCTTCCCTTCCGTCAATGGATATCATCCATACAATCAGGGTAAATTGTCGATGTTTTATGCGTGGATATTTTCTGATTCCTTCCGCAGAGAACTGCCGCACCACTGGCAGATCTCTGTGCCTGGCTGATTCGGACCGCCGCAGTACGGGCAGATTCCGGAAACCGGACCGGAGGCGGTTTCCTTCAGCCAGGAGGCAGCGGTTTCCAGCGCATCCGGCTCACAGGCCGCGTAATTGATGACATGGCTTGTCTTATTGTCTGTCGAAACCCGGATCCACAGCTTCTTCATCCCTTCATGACGGGTGTTGACCGGATCCACGCCGGTAATATGAGAGCGTTCCAGCGGGATCATAGCACCGCGTTTTTTCAGAAGCATCCAGTGATCACTCAGCAGTACGGATCCCTCACTTGTAATCGGCCGGAAGACTTCGCTGTCAAACGGAAAGGAACTTCCCTTTTCCTGTTTCTCAACGGTCTCCCTGAATTTCCTTCCCCGGATCAGTCCGACGATGCCGGCAATGCCGACGGCTGTGATCACGATCAGACCGAGCAGAACCATCAGCGGACTGAGCCACACAAACAGCGCGGCCGGGATGGATATCAGCGCCAGCACAAGCGCGATCGCCGCGCCGATCACCAGGCCCTTCAGAAGATCATATTCGAATATCCATCCGGCAATCCGGGAAGTATTTGTTTTCTGCTTCATCACATCTTCTCCTTCCATTCCAGCATCTCGCGTTCCATCCGCTTTTTTTCTGATTCCTGCGTCATGTCATACCAGCGGACCGGCATCTGATGATTCAGCCAGGTATACTGCCGCTTGGCGTAGTTGCGGCTGTGTTTCTGAATGGCTTCCTTTACTTCCTCCACGGAAGCACATCCCTCAAAATACGGCCGGAACTCCTGATAGCCGATGCCGCGCATCGAGGGGCAGTCAAATGTCACGCCCTTTGAAAGAAGCGTTCTCACTTCCGCTTCCAGTCCTGCCTGAAACATTCCTTCCACCCGGTTATTGATGCGCTCATACAGCCGGCTGCGTTCCATGGTGCACCCGGCAATGAACAGATCATAAACCGGCGCATGCGCCTGTTCCTTTTCCTGTTCGCTTTTCGTCTTCCCGGTGCGCTTTGCAATGGCAATCGCTCTTAAGACCCTGCGGCGGTTGTTGGGATGAATCTTTTCCGCACTTTCCGGATCGATTTGAGCAAGAAGGGCATGCAGTTTCTCACTGCTCAGAGCTTCATATTCCGGATTCAGCGGAATATCCTTTTCCGCCCGGAAGGAATAATCATACAGGCATGCCTTGAGATACAGCCCGGTTCCGCCGCAGATGACCGGATGTTCAATTTCCTCAATCAGGGGTCTTGCCATGGCCTGAAAGTCCGCGGCGCTGTAGGATTCTGTCGGCTCAAGAATATCTATGAGATGATGCGGGATGCCATGCATCTCATCAGGAGTCACCTTGCCGGATCCGATATTCATCCCGCGGTAGACCTGAATACTGTCACCGCTGATGATCTCACCGTGAATCGCTTCGGCGATCCGTACCGCCGCCGCGCTTTTTCCGGAAGCGGTCGGGCCGGCGATCACGATCACTTTCTTCATCGCAGAAACTCCTTTGCCAGCTCCTTTTCATCCAGAATCACAAACGTCGGACGGCCATGCGGGCAGTGATACGGATTCTCACAGGTATTGAGCTGTGCCACGACTTCTCTCATCTCCTCCATCGTAAGCCTTCGGTTGAAGCGGATGCTGTGATGACAGGCCATGGTCGCTATTTTCTTCTTTTCCATGCGGGTATATACGGACTTCTGCTCATTGCGGAAATTGTCCAGTACATCCTGGAGAAACGGGCCGGCTTCCATATCCTTCATCCATACCGGTACCGTACGTACAATCAGGGTGTCATGACCAAACGGCTCGAAGGTCACATGGAGATCACGCGCCGCTTCATTGAGCTCATCCACCCGGCTGACAAGATCATCACTTGCCTGCAGGCTGATCGGCACAAGCATCTCCATCAGAGCCGGACTGTCGTTGAGAAGACGGCAGTACTGTTCATAATGAACCCGTTCCTGGGCGGCATGCTGATCAATCACAGCCAGTCCCTCGGCACAGGCGCAGAGAATGAACTTCTCATGAAGCTGACCGATGACCTGCATTTCCGGTATCCGCTGAACGACCCGCGGTTCTTCCCTCTTTTCTTCAGGATAAGCCACTGAAGAAACCGGAGCCGCAGGCGGCACGGGCTCTTCCATGCGTGCAGGTTCCTTCCTCAGGACATCGAAGACCGGCTGGTATTTTACCTCTTCTTTTTTCCCTGGTTCATCAAGATCAGGTCTTACCTGCTCTACAAACGGCCTGATGAGCTGTTCGTTGGTATTCAGCGGAATCTGCTCATAATACACTTCCTCCGTGACAGAAGGATGGATATTCGGCGCCAGCACGCTGCTTTTCAGCGCCTCCCGGACCTGATCGCGGATCAGATACTCCAGCTGGTTTTCCTTGGAAAGACGCACCTCCCATTTCGAGGGATGGACATTGACGTCAATCAGATGAGGGTCCATCGCGATATTCAGAACACAGAGCGGCTTTCTGCCCTTGACGATAAAATCCTCATATCCGTCCAGCACTGCCTGATACAGACGGTAGGTTTTCACCATCCGGCCGTTGAGATAGATATGCATGAAGTTCCGGGAAGAACGGTTCAGATTCGGTTTGACGAGTATTCCGTTCACATCATAATCATAGTCCGAAAAGGAAACCGGTATGGACTGTTCGGCCGGTTCTCTGCCCCAGCACTGAAAGACTACCTCCTGCAGATTCCCGCTTCCGGTGGACCGGAAGGCGATCCGGTCATCGCTCACAAATGTAAAGGCAATTTCCGGATGTCCCAGGGCAAAACTCATGACAAGATTCTGAACAAGTGAATTCTCATAGGCACCGGAACGAAGATGCTTGAGTCTTGCCGGGGTGCGGTAGAACAGGTTTTCCACCGTAACCTCTGTTCCCTGATTGCATGGCCATGGACTGACGGAAACGGTTTTGCCGTATTCCACAATGACCCGGGTACTGTCCTTTCCGTCCCCTGTGATCAGGGTAAGCTTTGAAACCGAAGCAATACTCGGTAATGCCTCCCCGCGGAATCCCAGGGTACCGATGTCCCAGAGATCGCTGGAAGAGGCGATTTTTGAGGTGGCGTGTCTTAGAAACGCGTTTACCGCGTCCGTACTGTCCATCCCGCATCCGTTGTCAGAAACAGTAAGACGCGAAATACCGCCCTCCTCCGCCGTCACGGTAATCCGGTCGGCACCGGCGTCAATCGCGTTTTCAATCAGTTCCTTGGCAACCCCCATCGGGCGTTCCACCACTTCTCCGGCCGCGATCATGTTCGCGGTCTGCTCATCCAGCTGTCTGATTCTTCCCATGGCAAAAATTATACAACATTCCTCCTGGAATCCTCATGGCCGGGACTTTCCTTCCTCCGTTGAAAAAAGACGGAAGATCGATTCCTCCGTCCCTTCTTCTCAGCTGATTGTTGTGCCCGGAACCAGTCCGTTGACTTCCGCCACGGCGATTTCCGAACCGCTGCCTCCTGCCAGCAGCATTCCCTGACTCTCAACCCCGCGGATCACGGTCGGTTCAAGATTGGTGATTACGATGATGGTCTTGCCGCACATCTGACCCGGGGTATAGCTCGCCGCGATACCGGAAACAATCTGACGGACATCCCCATCGCCGAGATCCACCTGAAGCACGAGCAGTTTTTCCGCATCCGGATGCTTTTCGCATTTCAGCACCTTTCCGGTCTTGAGTTCGACTTTCTGGAAGTCGCTCAGTTTGATCGGTGCCTTCTTCTCGGCTTTTTTCTTCTGCTCACGGATCCGCGCTTCCTGTTCCTTCTGAATCTTTTCAACCGCCGCCATGACTTCCTTCTCATCCAGGCGCTTGAAGAGAATTTCCGGAGCGGAGGTTACGCTGATTCTTGTCTCAAGCCCGCCGAATTCCGCAATACTGTCGTAGTCTCTCTTCTGGGTGCTGATCTGATCGAGAATCTTCTCGCTGGTATCCGGTAAGAACGGCGCAAGCAGAACCGCACCGATGCGGATCGCCTCCAGCAGATTGTAGAGAACGGTCGCGAGTCTAGAAATCTTATCCGGGTCCTTGGCAAGTGCCCACGGCATCGTTTCGTCAATGTATTTGTTGCAGCGGTCAAACAGATCCAGGATATCGTCGATCGCATCCGCGACCCGGAGTTCTTCCATCTTTTCCTGTACGGAAGAAACCGTATTCATCGCAAACAGGCGGAGCTTGTCATCCACATCCTCGCGCAGATCCGGATTGGCGATCGTACCGTTGAAATACTTGTTCTGCATCGAGATGGTACGGTTGACAAGGTTGCCGAGATTGTTGGCGAGATCACTGTTGATCCGCTCGATCATCAGTTCATAGGTAATATGACCATCCTGAGCAAACGGCATCTCATGAAGCATCAGGAACCGGACCGCATCCACCCCGAACATCTTCACAAGATCATCCGCGTAGATGACATTTCCCTTGGACTTCGACATCTTGTCGGAGCCGGTCAGAAGCCATGGATGACCGAATACCTGCTTGGGCAGAGGCTCACCGAGCGCCATCAGCATGATCGGCCAGTAGATCGTATGGAAGCGGACAATGTCCTTGCCGATAAGATGCAGATCCGCCGGCCAGTATTTCTTATAAAGATCACTGCTGTTTCCGTCCGCGTCATAGCCAAGACCCGTAATATAGTTGGAAAGCGCATCAATCCAGACATAGATGACGTGCTTCTCATCAAACGGAACCGGAATCCCCCACTTGAAGCTGGTGCGGCTCACGGAAAGATCCTGAAGACCGGGCTTCAGGAAATTATTCAGCATTTCGTTCTTGCGGCTTTCCGGCTGAATGAATTCCGGATGATCCTCAATATACTGGATCAGCTTCGGCGCGTATTTCGACATCCGGAAGAAATAGGTTTCCTCCACCATCGGCTTGACCTCACCGCCGCAGACCGGGCATCTTCCATCCTCACTCAGCTGGCTGCGGGTATAGAACGCCTCGCACTCCTGACAGTAGTTTCCTTCATAGCTTCCTTTGTAGATATCCCCGTTGTCATACAGCTTCTTGAAAATCTTCTGAACCTGCTTCTCATGATCCTGGTCCGTGGTGCGGATAAACCGGTCATAGGAAACATTCATCACATCGAACTGTTCCTTGATCACTGCCGCGATGTTGTCCACGAACTGCTTCGGGGAAACACCTGCCGCGTTCGCCCTTTCTTCCACTTTCTGGCCATGTTCATCCGTTCCGGTCTGAAAACGGACATCATAACCGATCTGACGCCGATGCCGGGCAATCGCATCCGCCAGAACAATTTCATACACATTGCCGATGTGCGGTTTGCCTGCCGCATAGGCAATGGCGGTAGTCAAATAATACGGTCCCTTGTTTTCCATTTCTGAATCCCTCCGTTTCATTCTGAAGAAAAGAAAACGTCCGCTGAAAGGACGCATTGCACGCGGTACCACCTTTTTCTTGCCCGCACAGGATATGCGAGGCCTCTCTGCTGTAACGGGCGTTCCCGGACTGCGCTTGTCCCGCAGTCAGGCTCCAAGACCATCTTCCTCAGTGCCTGATGCAGACTCGCATCTTCCGTCTGCTTTCTGAAATCACGCTGCTGAATACTCTTCTCTTCTTTGCCGACAGTTAAAGTATATCCATATTCCGCCCGTTTGGAAAGAACGATTTCTGTCTCAATGATCCTGAAATCCCGCATGATTCCCGATAAAAACTGCTTGTATGTTAATCCTGTCAGTGATACATTATTAGTTGTATTCAAGCATCACCGGCGTCATCCTGTAATGCATGGCGCACAACGATCAGGAGCTTGGGGTACATAG
>CAMNFS010000095.1 GCA_946537255.1 uncultured Erysipelotrichaceae bacterium | reverse complement strand
AGGCGCTTTTGTTTCTGATGGAAGAGAAGAAGGCTGAGCAGAAGATGAAGGGAAAGAAGCGGAGGAAAAGGACGCATTCGAAGAAGGGATCAGAAAATTCAGCAGAATACCGATGACAATTGCAATCAGAATCTGAATGATTCGGAATCCCGGCTTCCTGTCTTTACCATTTCTTGCGATCATTCCGATATGCATGCCAGTGAACGCAAAGCTTCCCAGCATCAGAATGTTTTCCAGAAACACAAGAGCTGCCGGCTTATCGTAATCAAGGAATGCGAATACCGCCCTGAACAGCAGATAGGCTGGAAAGCTGTTTCTCAGAAACAGAAAGAATCCGACTCCCGCCAGCACACAGAAAATGGAAGACAGAATGGTTTTTGTTTTCTCATTCCAGTGAAAGCCGGCCGTCATGAGCGGGATGTGTATGCCAAGATGCAGTCCCATCAGTACAAAGGACCAGTGCGACATGGACAGATGCATTCTTCTGACAAATGATACCGGAGCGATTCCATACAGAAACGGGACCGCATAGCTGCTCATGGACATGCCGCAGAAGGCCGTCAGCGCAAAGCTGATGATCAGAAGCAGATTGATTCCGGTCATCAGAGTCCGGTACGCGCTGTATTTTCCCTTCAGCAGAGCACCATACCAGTGCCGGTTCAGAATCTGATGAACAATCACCAGCGCACTCATCCCCATTCCGATATATTCATGTGCCTGTTCTCCTGTGACCTGATATGCCATAAGACAAAGCAGAAGAACGGTCATTCCGATATCCGTGATTCTTCTGAACATCTCTTTTCTTTTCATCATCGTTCTTTCCTTTTTCTGATTCCCTCTTCAAAAACGCAGAGAACTCCGGAAGGGGTTCCTCCGGAGAAACGGTTCTTTTTTTACAATGATTACTCCTTCAGACCGTCGATCCATGCCTGAATGTCTGATTCGGACGCATTTGCCCCGAACCGCTGTCCATCGAGCCAGGTACCCCTTCCGGCAAGTGCGGCAAGATTCTTCCCGCTTCTTCCCATCCCGCTGCTGGAAGAGGTGCAGAAAGGAATCACGGTCGCCTCAGGAAAAGCCGTGCTTTCCACAAAGGTATCCATGATCCGCGGTTCTTCTCCCCACCAGATCGGATAGCCGATGAAGATCCTGTCATACTTATCAAGAGATACCGGATCACTGCCGATTTCCGGCCGTACCGATGCGTCATTCTGTTCCTTTGTCGAGCGGCTGCTGCTGTCATGCCAGTTCAGATCATCTTTCGTATACGGCTCTGCCGCAAGAATCTCATACAGATCCCCGCCGGTTATGGAAGCGATTTTCTCTGCCACTCCCCTTGTGGTTCCGGTGGCGGAGAAGTAGATCACCATGGTTTTTTCTTCTGTGGAAGCTTCCGGTTCCTTTGACTCACTTATCGGCTGTACGCTGGGTTCTGTCTTTGGTTCTTCCGTTTCCATCTGTTCTATGGACGCGCCAGAACTTCCTGCGCAGCCCGCAAGCAGAAGAACGGAAAGAGACAGAGCTGTCATTTTCTCTAAGGCTTTCATCCTTTTTCTCCCTTCACTGGTTCATCTTTCCGCAGGTTCCGGCTTTTTCACCGGTGACATAATACTCATAGGTCGGGAATTCAAACAGCACCGGCTTGAAGAGATCATAGCTGATCTTTCCCTGTTCATTCAGAATATCCTCTGCTGCCCAGGTCGCAAGAATCCGGCAGATAAAATTGTCAAAATGCTCCAGTTCGATGTTTTGATCCACTTCACATTCCAGCGACACCTTTGCGCAGTCGATGATCGGAGCTCCGTGTTCTCCCATCGTCCAGGCAAACGCGTCGGATTTGTCAGTTTTCAGACCGCTGATCGTTCCCATGCGGTCCGCTTCCTTCAGCCAGGATTCATCCACGACATTGAAGGAAAGCTTTCCGGTTTCCCGGATTCCTTTGTTGATATAATGCGCCTGTACAAGAGAAATCATCAGATGGCTGTGTGCCACCGTGCCGGCATGGGCTGCCAGCGTCCAGGATGGCTTTCCATCCACCATGGCGCCGATCACCACAACCGGACTTGGATACAGTGCAAGTACTGCCCCCAGATTCTTCTTTGTCATATTATTTCATCTCCTTTTCCCACATGCGGACAACATTCAGATTCAATTCATCCGCTGTCTTTTCCAACGCTTCCAGATCCTCTTTGCTCAGTGTGATCCCGGCGGCTTTTACGGCATCCATAACCTGGTTTTCCTTTGTTACGCCGATGATCGGAAGGGTTCCCCTGGCGATTGCCCAGGCGACGGGAATCTGGGCAGGATGGACCTGATACTGATCCGCGAGCTCCTGAAGCTTTGTATTGAGTACCTCCAGCCGGTCCAGCAGCGGATTGTAGATCGCCGCCCGTTCGGATCCTTCCGGCATCGGGTGAGCACGGTCATATTTTCCGGAAAGGGCTCCCTGTTCCAGTACCAAATAGGAAAAAAAGACAATCCCGTTTTCGCGGCAGTAGTCCAGAATACCGGAATCCTCCGAAGAACGGTTGATCAGACTGTAATG
This sequence comes from uncultured Erysipelotrichaceae bacterium, assembly GCA_946537255.1. GTDB lineage: Bacteria > Bacillota_I > Bacilli_A > Erysipelotrichales > Erysipelotrichaceae > Bulleidia. The sequence goes on along the minus strand of CAMNFS010000095.1, from coordinate 4,439 downwards.
ATTCTGAACCGCGGAAAGCTTCAGCCCGTGGGCTTTCAGGATTTCACTGGCTTCCCTGATCTCTGAAAGATTATGGTTGGATACACCAAACAGCGGCACATCCTGCTTCCCTTCAAAATACCCTGCCAGCTCTTTGGTCCATTTCGGCGCGCCCCATACGTTATGGATCCAGTAAATATCAAACCGGTTCAGATTCATCCGTTCCAGCTGAGATTCGATCATGTGCTTCATGGCATCTTCCGTGCCATCCTCACACTGCGGTGTGAATTTGTCGGAAATCAGGTATTCCTCCCGTTCATATCCGGAAAGAAGATCCGCCAGTATTTTTTCCGAAGTGCCCATTCCATAGACATACGCGGTATCCCACAGGTTCAGACCGTTTTTCATCGCGGTCTCAACGACCGGTTTCAGGGTACCGGCATCCAGAGTGTTTCCGAAGGTTCCGTCATTTCCCCAGGCCCATGCACCAAGGGCAATCTTTGGCAATCTGTTCATCTGTTTTCTCCAATCTATTCTGACATCGTGTCAACTTGAGTATAAATATATTCTGACACAGTGTCAATATGCATTTATTAAAAATCCCCGGCTTACGGGGATATGGATTCATACAGACTTCCGAAATAACCGGTTTCCGATTATCTGCACTCTCTTATGATCATCACGGCTCCGGCAATCATCAGTACCGCTGCCACGATGCCCTCAATCTTTGGATCTACCATCACTTCCGTATGCGTAAAAAGCGCGTACAGAAAAACCACAAACAGCAGAACCCCGACAAGCAGTACTACAAAAGCCATTTTTTTCATGTTCTGATTCTCCCTCAGTCCGATCCATCAGAAGGCTCACTCCGCTATGGCAGAGATGAATATTCCTACCCTTTTCATTTGACTGGATTTTCTTGTTTTTATAAAAATATTTTAATGGAAAATATCCCAGAGAGAACAGAAAACTTCATAAAATAATCTTCTTTCCAGAGACAGCGCCTCCCATATATTGAAAATCCCTCGGATCAATCATAGATACGATCCTTTCCTGTTTCCTGCTAAAATAGAGTCTGTCAAAACAGGAATCCCCGGAAAGGAGAATTATGGATAAAAAAGAGAAAATAAAGAATATTCTGCTGGCTCTGGCAGCCTGCTTCGGATCGATTCTGCTGTATAAGCTGACCTCCCTTCTTCTGGAAGGGAAGATCGCCAATTCCTATTTACATGATTTTGTGGTTCAGGCATTTTTTGCCGTCTACGCAGTCGCCGCGGTATTTCTGATCAAGCGTACGGACGTCTTTCACGCGGAGAAAAACTGCCTGAAAAGCGGATGGTCTTCTGCTTTCCTGCTGTTTGCGTTTATCCTGTTTTATTCCGCGTTCGGCGCTCTGACGCTTCTGAACATAACGGCCACCGTGCCGGAAGTGATTCTTGTCATTCTTTATATTATCCTGATTGGTTTTACCGAGGAAATTCTGTTCCGCGGTGTGCTGCAGCGCGCTTTCCACCGGTATTTCACAGAAACCTCTCTGAAAACAGTGCTTTCCGCCATTGTCATCAGCGGCTTTCTTTTCGGCATTGCCCATCTTGGCAATTTTCTGCGGATCGGCATTCAGGCCGCGCTTCCCCAGGCTCTGGTAAACATCTTTTCCGGAATCTACTTCGGAGCCGTCTATTTCCGTACCGGAAAGCATCCATGGTATACTGTGATCCTGCATGCCCTGTACGACTGGTCTACGTTTCTGATGTCCGGCCGGCTTTCCGGCAATAATACGGTTGACGCTCTGAGTCAGGCAAAGAATGTCGGCCTCTCCAGCATTCTGATATTTGCAGTTCTTTATCTTGGGGCGACTGCGATTATTCTTCGTCCCAGCAAGCTGAACCCGCTTCTTGAGAAGAAGGAATCCGGACAGAAAAACTGATTCTGTCAGGAATTCCGTGGATGGATCCGTATATACTGTCCGCAGAGACATACGGTGTGCTGAAAGAGGGAAAAGGATTCCTTCACAGAAAAGAGCAGAGGATGATCTCACAGAATGTGTCTCTTAAAACAGATCTGAAAGAGTCTGTTGAAATTCAAAACACGGAGAGATAAACAGATGAGTGAAAAAGAAAAACCGATCTGTGAAAAACAGCTTGAGCTTGTAAACGGAGGTTCGGATACCCCGTCCTGGGCGAAGAACCTGACTCCGAAACATGACGGAGAACCCTGCCCTGAATGCGATGCCTGCCGGATTCGGTTTGTACAGTTTCAGGAGTATCACGGCAAAAAGGAAGAAGTATACGACTGCCCGAACTGCGGATACATCAAATTCAAAGTTTAAAACTGAAAACAGGCACTGCCTGTTTTATTTGATCCGAAAAAAAGGAGATCCATCACAGTCCCGGTACTTCCGGATCTTTCGTGGATATCTCCTGTCTTTTTTTCTGCGGAAAACGAATTATTTCCACGCCTTATGGCAGGAATTCATGCCTCTGTAGATAATGGCCATGCTGTAGCAGGCATCACTGGATCCGCACCAGCTTCCATCCTCTACGGTTGAGGAGCAGTTTGGAAATCCGGTCCCGTATATCTCATCCCAGTAGATATCACGGTACAGCTGTTCCTTGCAGATGTAGCGGGGACCGCCGTTGCATCCGCTTCCGCCTCCGGCCGCGATGCCGTTCAGTTCATCCGCGGAAACCGGCTGTTCCAGGATCTCTGCTTCGTTTTTTCTTGGACGGATGCCATCTTCAGAATGAAACGACTGCAGAAATTTCTTGAATTTTTCTTCTTCTACTCCCAGCTTTTCAAACAGTTCCTTTTCCGAAACAGGATGATCCAGGGCATGCTGAAGAACAGCCTTCTGCTCCTCTGTGATCTCTCCCAGATATTCACGGATCGACGCGTCCAGTTTTTCAATTCCAAACATCCTGATCTCCTTTTCCATGCATTCATGGGTTATTCATTAGTCAAAGAATATCACAGGATTTCCATACAGAGAAAACAAATCTGCCGGCCTGCCGATAAAAAGCGCCAGCCCATAGTCAAGGCTGACGCCTGTGTTTTGGTGTTACTTCAGTTCACTGACCTTGATCCGGTTCAATGCCCGGGCAAGCGCGAGCTGCGCGCGTCTGACATCGATGTTCCCATCTGCCGTCTGTGACAGACGTTCCTCCGCGCGTTTTTTCGCGGCCTGTGCGCGGTCCAGATCAATTTCATTTTTGTTTTCGATGGAATCGGTCAGAATCTCTGCCGTATTACTGCGGAAATAGAACAGCCCGCCGCTTACTGCATAGTTGTTTCTGACTCCGTCCTCCTCCGAACTCATCTTTCCGATTTTCAATGACGCGACTAACGGCATATGATTCGGCAGGATGCCGCGGTCTCCGCCGGTGGTCTGAAAGTTGAGATACGGCGTATCAAACTCCTTGTACAGACCCAGCGGCGTAATCACCCGTACATGGATCAGACTCATTTCAGTTTCTCTGCCTTTTCTACGACTTCCTCAATCGTACCGACGCTCATGAACGCGGCTTCCGGCAGATCATCGTATTTGCCTGCCAGAATTTCCCGGAAGGAACGGACGGTATCCTTGACCGGAACATATTTTCCTTCCAGACCGCTGAACTGTTCCGCAACCGCGAACGGCTGGGACAGAAAGTTCCGGATCCGACGGGCCCGGTTGACAATTCTGCGGTCGTCCTCTCCGAGTTCATCCATACCGAGAATGGCGATGATATCCTGCAGTTCCTTGTATCTCTGCAGAATCTGCTGTACTTCCCGGGCAGTCTGATAGTGTTCTTCCCCGATGATCAGCGGATCGAGGTTCCGGGATCCGGATCCCAGCGGATCCACTGCCGGATAGATGCCAAGGGCAGCGATGCCGCGGTCAAGAACGGTCTTGGCGTCAAGATGAGAGAACGCGGTTGCCGGAGCCGGGTCAGTCAGGTCATCGGCCGGAACATAAATGGCCTGTACACTGGTGATACTGCCGCGGTCGGTAGAGGTAATGCGTTCCTGAAGCTGGCCCATTTCCGTTGCCAGTGTCGGCTGATAGCCGACGGCACTCGGCATGCGGCCCAGCAGCGCGGATACTTCCGAACCCGCCTGGGTGAAACGGAAGATGTTGTCAATAAACAGAAGCACATCCTGGTGTTCTTCATCCCGGAAATATTCCGCCATGGTCAGCGCGGACAGCGCGACTCTCATACGGGCACCCGGGGACTCATTCATCTGTCCATAGGTCAGAACGGTATTCTTCAGAACGCCGGATTCCTTCATTTCGAAGTACATGTCGTTGCCCTCACGGGTTCTTTCACCGACACCCGCGACAACCGAACGGCCGCCGTGCTCAATCGCGATGTTGTGAATCAGCTCCTGCATCAGGACCGTTTTGCCAACGCCGGCTCCTCCGAACAGACCGACCTTGCCGCCCTTGTTGTACGGGCAGAGCAGGTCAATGACCTTGATTC
>CAMNFS010000094.1 GCA_946537255.1 uncultured Erysipelotrichaceae bacterium | reverse complement strand
CGGAAACCGCATTACAAAGAGGAATTCCGCCATTTTTGGCATCATGCACTTTGTTATATGGAAGGTGTTTCTGAATGACAGTTCCTGCCAAATTGCATTTCATGTTGTAAAAAACGGAGAGAATCCGCATCTGAAAGGTTTGAAGTAACAGATTCCTGAAACACATGATCCGGGGGACGGTGAAAAAGCAGACAGATACTTCCTGTCTGAAAAGGAGAGGATCGATTTATAAAAAAGGGGATCAGAGATTCGGATCTGATCTCTGCCATAAATGAAGGGAAAAAGGATCTGCGGTTCTCATTCCGCTCCGGATTGTATAAAATATTACGTGCAGGAGATGAAATAGAAACTATGTCAAAGAAAAAACAGAACAATGTCCGCATTCAGAAGGTGGATGTCAAAACCATTCGGAATGATGATCTGAAGAAGGCGATGGATCAGCTTCGTGCTGCCGCAACCCGTGAGAATGAAGTCAGGATGTTTGAAGAGCTGCAGAAAGCACGCTTTCTCTGCCCGGTGCTTCTGGAAAACGGCGCACCTTCCTTGCAGATGCGCTTTGTGATGATCAATACGCCGGATGGAAAGGCCTTTTTCCCGGTCTTTACCGATGAGGAAGAGGCACTTAAGATGCCGAATCAGAACAGCGAGGCAAGAAGAGACTATATTGTCCGCACGCTGAAGGAATTTGAGCCGATCTTCCGGGATACAAGGGGTCAGAGCCTTGGGGTAGTCGTCAATCCCTTTTCCAGCAATATCGTTCTGCCAAGAGTGCTGATTTCCCGTCTGAATACGGAAAAGGCGTCTTCCATCGGCGCGCCTGACCAGCAGCCAAAGCCTCAGGGAAACGGCATTCCGGCCGGAATGGAAGCCCGCTTTGATGAACCCCGCATCTATCCGACGGCGCTGGTCAATGCGGTCTATGACGTCTGCGGCACGATTCCGGAAATCAGCCGGGTATGGTTCAAGCAGATGACGGTGGGATCCACGGTGAACTTTGCCCTGATTGTAGAGGCGGATTCCTACAGCCCTGCCATCGAAGAGAAACTGAAGGAGACGGCAGTGCCTCTGGCCAAGGACGTGCCGGTTTATGTATTCAAGCTGACGGAAAAGCTGGAGAAGAGCGCGGTCAATGGCGCGATTGCCCTGTATGACCGGGAACTGTCCGTATGACCATAGAACGGCTTGAAGAGCCCTATGATGCCCTGAACCTTATCAAAGAGGTGTTCTTTTCCCATGGAAACATGGGTTTAAGCGCCTCATTTGCTCAGAAATGGCTGGAACTGTTATCTGCCAAGGGGGAACAGTTTCACTACCTTGGCGGCTTTGAAAACGGCCTTCTGGAGGCGGTTCTGGCTTATGATGACAGTCTTCGGATGATCTCTCTTGTCTCAAGAAACGACAGGCTTGAGGAAAAAAGACAGCTCATTGATGCGTATGCTCAGGATGAAGGAAATGCCCATGCGGCTTTGATCCGTACGACTGCCTTTCCCAAAGACAAAGCGGATCTGAAACAGCTTGGCTTTGAAGCGGTCAGTGAAGACGGCCCGTTTACGGAAATGGAATATCCTCTTCAGAAGAAGATGCTTGGTCAGACCGTGACGGTAACCATTGACAGGCCATATGGCAGCTTTCATCCCCATTATCCGGATACGATTTACCTCTGCAACTATGGCTATGTGGAGGAGGTTCTTGCGGCGGACGGAGAGTTTCAGGATGCCTATGTGATCGGTGTCCAGGAACCTCTGGAACGGTTTACCGGAAAAGTGATTGCCATCATTCTCCGGAAGGACGATGTGGAATCCAAATGGGTGGTAGCCAGGGATGTGCCGCAGAACCGGCAGGAAGTCATCGATGCCGTAGGGATGATTGAGCAGTATTTCGATACCAGAATTCTCTGGTATGAACCTTGAAAACAGGGATGGAAACAACGCGGCCCGGAAGACCCGGGCTTTTTTGATTCGGCAGGATTTCTCATTTGTTTGAAAAAGGAATGTAATGAAATCCCTTTATAATGAAAGAAATAAGGTACAAAGGCAGAATAACAACATGCAAGCATGTGCTGAAAATGGTTTTTTTCCTGCGGAATATGGCATTTTTTTGTATAATGAGTAAGTACTGATTCTCTGATCTCTGTAAGAACGGGTGAAACGGGGAATCTGTGGCAGAATTATATTCTGTAGATAAAATGTGATCGGGAGGGGGCACGTGCATTTTACTTTTATTCTTTTTAAAATGCAGGTGGTTCATAACTGCAGATCCAAAACCGCTGGAGGGGGCGGTAAGGAGTAGGTATGGCAAAGGACACATATAAAAAGCGGGCAGCCGCATTCAAGAGCAGCTGCCGGGTTTACCGGAAGGAAAAGGAACGTGTTTTGTCACTGGAGAAACAGTTTCCGCAGTTCAGAAACATGACCTTTGAGGAAGGTAAATTCAAGATTGATCTTGGTGAGGAAAACGGCAGAGGCATGCTGGAACTGTACCAGTTTCTGAAGGATGATATTGCGTTTGTGGAAGATACCTTTCAGAAGATCGAAGAAACCTGCGGCGCCAATGCCAAGGTTCTTCTGTGGAGTCTTTTTGTGGAGAATCATATTCAGACCAATGTCGCGGAAGACTTCGGTCTTACCCGGCGTCAGCTTCAGTACAGTGTAGACAAATGGCTCCGCGAGGTATTTGACGATGTCTGATGGAAACAGGGAAAAAATCAGTGAATTCAAGCGGGAATGCCGAAACTATTTCTACTATCTCGCGGATGTTCAGAATCTGATGCTGGAGATCAAACGGATCGACAATAAGATGCAGGGAGTTCATTCGCTGGACTTTGAGCGGGTAGGAAGTTCTCCGACCCGTCATAAGCGTCAGCTTCTGAAATATATTCATATCAACGATGAACTGAAGAAACAGCTGAAGGAACGGGAGGATCACCTGTTCCATATCATCGATACCATTGATCATATCGAACAGCCAAGCTTCCGCCCGATTGTCTGGATGCTGTATGTGCAGAAGATGCGGCTTGCGGATGTGGCGGCTGTCTATGATATGTCAAAGGATTATCTGGCTCAGCTGGTCAACGAACAGATGGCGGTTCTGTTTCCCGCGGAAGCGGAAAAGGTGGAAGAGACCGACCAGGAAGACGCATTGCCCCAGGTGGAATAACACCTGGTTTTTATTTCGGTTTTCATCCGGATGGAAGACGATTTCCATGGACGGATCTTCTGACAGAAGAATTTCCATCACTCCAGACCGCTCTGCATGCATGGAAAAGACAAATTTTCTTCAAAAATGACGTTTCTGTCATGAAACATTTTTCATACGCTTCTGACAGAGACCATGCAGGAAGAGGACCTGGACAGGCTTTGAAAACAAGGCTGTGACCCTGTGAATAAAGATATTCAGCGGCATGCGAGCATAGTAATGGTGAAACTGCTGAAACCTTGTGGAGAACGCCACAATATGAATTTACAGTGACTAACCAGGAAAACAGAGGGGACACATGGGAAACCAGGGGCTCTGCGGTACCGGTGCGCTTGAAATCACAAAAGTTCCTTTCTAAACTGAAGATACAGCACACCGCTGGAAATTACCTTTCAAACATCAGTAGTTTGTTTCGTAGACAGGAATTGAAATCAATCACAGGGGGGATGGTTTTTAATGGACACGAACGAAATTACACATCTGCGCTGCCGCCGCTTTTCCGACCGACTGAAATTACAATACGAATACCGATGGAGAATTCTTCCGCCGTATTACGGCAGAAAACTCTCTGTGCGCACAAGCCACGATCTGAAAGAACACAGGGGTATTGCAGTTCTGCCAGTCAGAAACAATGTTCCTGCGGCACATACCGTGCCCTGAGAAAAGATCAGGGATCCATACGCTTCTTTCCGCTCATTCTTAGAAACAAGGCACAGTCCCATTCTGGCCAGGAGGCAAAATGTATTCTTCTTTTTTTCGCACAGCCCGGTCTGTGCGCCACTTCCTTCTTCACATCTGTGAATGCCTGTGTGCATTTCTGCTGAGCGCATCGCCTGCCGGTGCGTTATGCATACCTGTTTCCGCGCGTTCCACTCCGATTCAATTCACAAATTCCTGTTGTCAGCCAGATTTTCTTTCGCGAAAACAGGTATGTTTTACCGGCATTTCCAGAAGATATCCATCTGCGAAGATACAGACAGAAGAGCCTTCCTCCCAGACAGACAAAGAGGAAAGGGAAGCAGAGCAGATTCCGCTTTCCATCAATGCCCGCAGGGAAGAAGAAAAAGCGGTATGGGATATTACCTGGATCACTTCGGAAGAAGACCTGATGAATGAAACTCTCCGGATCCTTCTTCCTCAATACTCCCTGACGGAGGAAATCACCTTCTTTGACGAACTGTGCGAGGTGCAGGCCGTAGAACTTCCCGAAGGCGTTCTCTTCCATCAGAAACAGACAGACATAGAACAGAATGAACTGCTCATCACCTTTGAACAGAATGAAACGGATTCCAATCCAGAAGATGCGGATCCGGAGTCTCTCATACATTTCCGGCTTCTTACTTCACACAGCAGGGACTTTGACAAGTGGCGGAAAGAAAACGATCCGGCTTTGAAAGAAGAGATCTCTCTGACGGCTGTTCTTTCCCTGAATGAAACAGAAACCCTGGCTTCCTTTACAATCCCTGCAGAAACAGACCGTCTTCGTTCCCTGTCAGGCGGTACATCGGTCTATGTGAGAAAAATCTGGAAGGATGAAGGATATGAGCGCAAGCGTCCTTCGGAAGTGACCTTCCATCTTTACCGGATCAATGAAACAGATCAATCCCTTGAACCCATGGGAAAGGAATATGACAGAATCCTGGAACCTTCCGGCAATGAACAGGATCTTACATGGGAGAATCTTCCGGATGGTGCATATACAGTAACGGAAGACCCTGTTCCAGGATATGAAACCGTACATGATACGGAGGAATACAAGGACAGCGAACTCCATATCTTTGAAAATACCTATCAGAACAGCACCTCCATTCATCTTGTGAAAAACTGGATCAATGAAGAGAATCTTCCCATCCGGGTATATCAGCCAGTGGCGTTTGAACTGGAGACATGGGAGATTTCCGCGGAGGATTCCTCAGCGACCCTTCTCAGTACGGAATCCTTTATCCTGCATTCTGATAACGGACAGTATCAGTGGGACAGCGGACAGCTGCCATTATGTTCCTCAGAAGGGGACTACTATTACCGCATCAGGGAAGAAACGCTTCCGCATTGGGAAACCACCTACAGCTGGAATGAGAAAACCTTTTCCAAAGAGGAGTGGGAAACCGGTGCGGAGGGTCTGATCCAGGAGGGAACTGTTACCGTAACCAACCGGGAAAAGCAGACAGAGTGGCAGCTTCCCTCCACCGGAGGAAACGGGATTCTGCCGTATCTCTTTGCCGGTGTATTTCTGATGATCAAAGGTCTTGCGGGAAGGATGTAAACGGAATATGACCGATTTCTTTTATTCCCTCTCATTCTTCCGTCATTCCTGTCCGATCGCTTTTCCATCTTTCTTTTTTCGTCCGTCGATCCGGGATCCACCGGATGATTCTCCTGTTTTTTCTGCCCGAACGAACAAGAAAAAACAAGGAGGAAATCAATGATCAAACGACTGAACATCCTGTTGGCGGTGTTTGTTTCGGTAATGTTTCTGACGGTACCGACCGCCGTAAGAGCACAATCCACCGGAACCATTGCCGTTAAAAACGAAACCGAAGGCTACAGCTATGAACTCTTTCAGATCTTTGCGGGTGATTACGGATCTGGCAAGCTTTCCAATATTGAGTGGGGGTCCGGTGTCAGTGAAACCGGAAAGGAAAAGATCTATCAGGCCTATCACCTGACCGGTAATAACCAGACCGCGGAAAAGGCGGCCGCGGCTGTTGCGGAAGATTCCAGTCCCACCAAGGCACATGATCTTGCGGCTCTTCTGGAACAGACAGAAGATGCCCTTGGCACAGGCACGTCACTTACCTACAGCCAGAGCATTGTGATCAATGGAGAACCGGCATTCAAGGGCTATCAGGCAACTGATCTAGCGACCGGGTACTATCTGATCATCAACCGCAGTGTTCCGGAAGGAACCGAGCGGATCTTCTCGGATTACATCGTCGAGCTTGTCAATGATGTGGCGGTAGAACCGAAATGCGAAAAGCCAAGCAGTGAGAAGAAGGTGCAGGACATCAATGATTCCGCTGTCAGCGCCGAGCTTTCCAGCCCTGGAGACAGCGCTGACTATGATATCGGTGATGTGATTCCGTTTACCCTGACGGCAGTACTTCCGGCTGACTATGGAGACTATGAAACCTATTACCTGAAGTTTGAAGATGATATGTCTGCCGGACTGACAATGGATCAGACATCAGCGAAGATATATTACGGTTCCTCTGCCACTGAAGGAACCGAGATATTCTTCCAGGAATCAGATGAATCATCCTATTCGGGTGGAACAGTATATTCTTATCCGATCAATGATATCAAAGGAAGTAGACCATTTCTTACTGCAGGGGATACTATCACAATCAGATACAACGCAATCCTCAACCGCAGCGCGGTGGCTGGAAATGCCGGAAATCCCAACAAATTCCGGATTGTATTCTCCAATGACAAGAATCATTCCGGTCCCAGAAGTTCGACCAGCACAACTCCCTGGGATATCAATACGGTATTTACCTACAAAACAGTATTTACCAAGGTGGACGGCAATCATCAGGAACTGACGGGAGCGGATTTCAAACTGGAGAAGAAGGTCAACGGTACCTACACGGATGTTACGACGCTTGGCAGCGGTACAGACCGCCCCTACAAGAACGGAAGTACGAGCGGATCCGTGTTCTCCTTTACCGGTCTGGATGACGGAGATTACCGGCTCACTGAAATCACTACTCCCGCCGGATACAACACCATATCGCCGATTGAATTCACAATCACTGCCGAACATCAGACCGACTCTGATACACCGACACTTGTTTCTCTTTCCGGAACAGACGGAGCGGAATTCATCATGACGGAAAACCTCAGTGAAGGATCCCTGTCCGCTCAGATTGTCAATAAATCCGGTGTGGAATTACCTTCCACCGGTGGAAGAGGAACCGCGCTCTTCAAACTTGCAGGGCTGACCCTGCTGGTTGGAACAGGAGTATTCATGGTACTGGCAAAGAGAAGACAGAGCCGGCAGTAACCGCCGGATTCCGGAATCATTTCTGATTCGGAATATGTGAGAAATCATGATGAAACGACAGATTGTAACTGCGGTAATTGCCTTTGTTCTTCTATTGTCCGGCATTTGTCTTCTCAAAAGCGATGTAAGGGCAGAAGGAATACTGGATATTGATCAGCCGGGCAGTATT
>CAMNFS010000093.1 GCA_946537255.1 uncultured Erysipelotrichaceae bacterium | reverse complement strand
TTGGGGCCGATAATGCACGGGCTGCCAAGATATGCAGAAGGAAAGACTTTGGCAGTCTTATGAACCCAGACATTTTCACTGACTTCTTCATATTCGTCTTTGCTCAGTGTTTTTCCAAGTTCTGTAATGAATTCCTTGATTCCCTTCAGTGCTTCCCAGGGATAGGTGAACTGCTTCAGATAATCCTTCGCAAGTGTGTGATCAAGATCGTACATTTCCTCAATCGTATACATAGTTATCTCCCTTTTCACGGAATTCATTATACTCTCCAGTATCTCTCGAACAAAGTATTTCCGGTTTCTTTATCATGCCGGCATGCTCAGCGCAGGATGCGCTCGTTTTCTTCCGCGGCAAGAAAAGGCCAGGCCTCATAGCCATCGATCCGCTTCAGATGGATCGAATGATCATCCTCTTTCACCAGGCTTACCCTTCCTGCCCATGGCTCTCTTGTACCGCCGTTTTTGGTAAAGGCAAACAGCAGAAAGGAACCGGTTTCCTCTTTTGTGATCCGAGAGACACCACGGAATACACGGTATCCGTTTCCCTTCAGCGCAACCGCGGCTGTACTGTCATAAAAGAAACGGACCTCCATCTGTTCATCTGACCAGATGCCTGAGCAGAGGCTGTCGGCTGAATAGGACGGAACCATATACAGGACTTCCTGCTGTTCCATCACCCGGGCAAGTTCTGATTCCAAATAAGGAAACTGAGAGGGCTGACGGTTGTCTTTTTCCAGTTCCACTCCGGAATCCATGACCGGCTCATGATTTTCATTCAGCCCGGTAAGAATGACAGAATGATCCGTCACGGTGATTTTCCAGAAAGGAAAATCGGATTCCGTATCCTGTCCTGCCATCGCAAAATCAGAATAAATCCGGGCAGACGCGGTAAAACTTTCTTCATGAGAGGAAAGAACGGATGGATCTTCCGGATTCAGAACCATGGCGGAGAACATATACTCACTGTCCTCCATATAGCTGTTGATATGAATCCATACCTTGTCAAAGGCTTCCCAGAATTCCCAGACCTCCTTTTCCTGGGCGTTCATCTGCTTCACATATTTCCCGATCAGCTTCTCCCGAAGCGACAGATCCGGCAATTGATCCGTATCTTTTTCATCCGCCTCATTCAGAAGCACTTCTTCCCCGCTGTCCCTGCGGTACAGCTTTCCGTTTTCAGAAGAAAACGTTCGGTTTTCCTTATCGCAGAGAATGGAAAGGGATGGCTTCCGAAAGACCACAACCCCTGTTTCATCAATTGATCCCGTCCATCCAAGTGAGCCGACCAGTTTGATATCCTCAATCGTGGATGGAAGAACCAGCTGCCCTTCTGTCAGCCGGTATTCACACGGAAGCCCATAAGCGCCGGACTGGCTCTGATGGTTTCTCAGCTGAGCGAGCTCCCCCTGCGGCATGATCTGAAACGGGGAAGGCACTCCGGTCCCAAAGAATCCACCCAGGGAAACCACCTCGGCGTTTTCAATCCGGTCCGCGACACGGATGACAAAAGGCTCATCAGAGACTGTCCAGTTTACTTCCGACGCGAATGCTTTTCTGCCGCTGTGGCTGATGCTGTAGGATATCCCATCCGCTTCCGCATGACGATCATAGCCAGTGCATCCCAGACAGAAAATCACAGAAAATACTGCTGTCATTCTGATCCATTTCATCGCTGTTTTCTCCAGAACCCGCTTTTCATGAAAGCATGGTTTTCCTTCTTCTGTCTCCATTATAAGAGTTTCAGTGTTTCTGAAAAGAAACTGCACGGAAAAAAAGCTGAAGGTATTCTGCAGCCTCCAGCTTTCTTTCCTTATGCCATTGCGGAAACGTCCTTGACGGAAACCGTATAATCTCCGTCTGCGGCATCCACAATCAGAGTATGTCCCTCAAGGTTTGGATCCTCAAGAATCTTCCTGGCGACAGCGGTTTCAATCGTCCGCTGAATATGACGCTTCATGGGTCTTGCGCCATAGGTAGGATCTGTTCCATAAAGGATGATGTTGTTCTTCGCCGCGTCCGTCACCTCAAGATCGATATCCTTTTCCTTCAGACGGTTTCTCAGCTGATCGAGGAACTTGTCCGCAATCTGCTTCATGGTATCGCTGCTCAGGGCATTGAACACAATGACTTCGTCAATCCGGTTGATGAATTCCGGCTTGAAATACTTGGTGATTTCGGCGCGGTAGTGATCTTCTCTTTGATCCTTGTCGGTTTCAAAGGCGAACTGACTTCCAAGGTTGCTGGTCATGATGATGATCGTATTCTTGAAGTCAACCGTGACACCCTTGGAATCCGTCACCCGTCCGTCATCGAGAATCTGAAGCAGAACATTGAATACATCCGGGTGAGCCTTCTCCACTTCATCCAGCAGAACGATCGAATACGGATTTCTGCGGATCGCTTCCGTCAGCTGACCGCCTTCGTCATATCCGACATATCCCGGAGGCGCTCCGATCAGACGGGAAACACTGAATTTCTCCATATATTCGGACATGTCGATCCGAACGATCTTCGATTCATCATCGAAGAGCTGCTGGGCAAGTGCCTTGGCAACCTCCGTTTTACCTACACCGGTCGGCCCGAGGAACAGGAAGCTTCCAAGCGGACGGTTCTCATCCTGAATCTGAGCCTTGGAACGCATGATCGCATCGCTTACAAGACGGAGCGCTTCATCCTGTCCCATCACTCTGGTACGCAGGAAATCCGGAAGATGCAGAATCTTCTGACGCTCGGTGGAAAGCAGACGCGTAACCTCGATATGCGTCCAGCGGCTGACAATTTTCGCAATCATTTCTTCATCAACCACCTGCTGAATCATGGAATCACTTCCGCTGATTGCCGCGGCCTGGCGGATCTTCTTTTCAAGACCCGGAATCGTATCATACTGCAGCTTGGCTGCGGTCTCATAATCGGTATCGTTCTGCGCCTGGGTCAGCTGAAGCTTGGCAGCCTCGAGCTTTTCCTTGTCTGCCTTCATCTCATCCAGTGCTTTTTTCTCAGACTGCCATCTCGACATTCCCGCTTCTTTCTTCTCTTTCAAAGTCGCAAGCTCGCGCTGAATGTCTTCCCTGCGCTCAATTGTCCGGGCATCTTCTTCGTCATGGAGAGACGCCAGTTCAATCTCCAGGGTCATGATCTTTCTGGAAAGCTGCTCCAGTTCTTCCGGCATGGAGTCCATCTCCACCCGAAGACCCGCGCAGGCTTCATCGATGAGATCGATTGCCTTATCCGGCAGAAAGCGGTCAGTGATGTACCGGTTGGAAAGCGTAGCGGCGGCGATGATCGCCTCATCCTTGATTTCCACGCCATGGTGACTTTCAAAGCGGTCCTTCAGACCTCGAAGAATCGCGATCGTATCTTCCACTGAAGGTTCATTCACCATGACTTTCTGGAATCTTCTTTCCAAGGCGCGGTCCTTCTCAATATATTTGCGGTACTCATCAAAAGTCGTGGCACCGATGCACTTGAGTTCGCCTCTTGCAAGCATCGGCTTCAGAAGATTCGCTGCGTCCATGGAGCCTTCGGTTTTGCCGGCACCGACCAGATTATGAATCTCATCAATGAAGAGAATGATTTCGCCGTCTGCCTTCTTGACGGAATTCAGAACTCCCTTCAGACGTTCCTCAAATTCTCCCCGATACTTCGCACCGGCGATCAGAGCACCCATGTCCAGTTCAATGACCCGCTTGTTCTTCAGTCCCAGCGGCACATCATTTTCCATGATCCGCCATGCCAGCCCCTCTACAATCGCTGTCTTTCCGACACCCGGTTCACCAATCAGAACCGGATTGTTCTTGGTTTTTCTGGAAAGAATTTCAATGACTCTGCGGATTTCCTCATCCCGGCCGATCACCGGATCGATTCTTCCGTCCTTTACATCCTGAACCAGGTCATGCCCGTACTTCTGAAGTGCATCAAGCTGACCTTCATTTGTCTTTTCATCCATACGCATGCCTCCCCGGCGGTCATCTTCCGCTTTTTCCACATCAGCCGCATTGAAGTGAAACGTTCTGATCATCTGTTTGACCACTTCGCTTCCGCCGGACATCAGTCCAATCAGAAGCGCCGCAGTGCTCATGTAGGTATCGCCCTTTTTCTTCATGTAGTCCAGGGCTTTGGTATAGCCTTCCGACACATATCTCGAAAGAAGCGGCTGTCCGGCAGAATCCGTTGTCCGGGAAAGCCGGTTCACATAGGTTTCGACAAATGCCGCAAGCTCATTCTTATCTGCCGCAACTCTCTGCCAGATTCCGTCAAGGCCGTTGTCTTCGATCATTGCCTGAAGAATATGTTCCACAGTCAGCTCCGGGTTCCGGTTCTGCTGTGCCTTGGTAAGAGCAGCCATAATAATGGACTGCAGTGATTCTGTCATTTTTTCAATATCCATAAGGCCTCCTTCCTCCGCACTAAGCGGAAAACTGATCCCCTTTTTAGTTCATGAATGAGTTGAGAAACTTATCCCAGATATTTTCCTTACCCGGCTTATCCTCCAGCTCCTTCAGCTGCTGATAAAGCGCCTTTTCCTTTGCGGTCAGTTTCTTGTCAATCTTGATCCGCACGGTGCATAACTGATCACCTGGCTTTCCGCCGCGGGGATCAGGCACACCGACACCCTTCAGACGCAGCTGGGTCCCTTCCTGGGTTCCGGCCGGTATTTTCATGGTCACTTCGCCTTTGATCGTCGGAACATCAACGGTTGTTCCGATTGTCGCATCTACCGCGGTGATCGGAATTTCAAGCAGAATGTTCTTCCCGTCCCGGATGAACTTTTCATGCGGACGGACCCGGATTTCAAGATAGAGATCTCCGTTCGGCCCGCCATTGGCACCGCGTTCTCCCTTTCCGGGAATCCGCAGTCTCTGGCCGTCATTGATTCCGGCCGGAATGGTCACATCCACTTCGCTGTTCTTTTTCTCAAATCCGCTGCCGGCGCATTTCGGGCAGACCTTGCGGATCCGCTTGCCGGTCCCGCGGCAGTCCGGACAGATACTCTGGCTCTGCATTACGCCAAGGATCGTACGCTGGGTTGTAAGAACCGAGCCGCGTCCCTTACAGGTCGGACAGGTTTCGATGTCAGACGCAGACGCTGCCCCGCTTCCGCCGCAGGCACTGCAGGTTTCGTCATACTGAACGCGGATCGTCTTATGGCCGCCAAAGCACGCCTCCATGAATTCCACATCCAGACGCATCAGCCTGTCATCACCGCGTATCGGTCCGGTGTTTGCCCGGCTGTAGGAACGACCGCCAAAGCCGCCGCCCATATCGCCTCCGAAGAAGGATGAGAAGATGTCGCCGAAGTCATCAAATCCACCGCCGCTGAAACCGCTGAAGTTCTGTGCTCCGTCCATGCCCGCAAACCCGAACTGATCGTAGGTCTGCCGTTTCTGGGGATCGCTCAGGACCTCATACGCTTCATTGATTTCCTTGAATTTTTCTTCGGCATCCGGTGCCTTGTTCACATCCGGATGGTATTTCTTTGCCAGCTTCCGGTAGGCTTTCTTGATTTCATCTTCACTGGCGCCCTTGGATAATCCAAGCACCTCATAATAATCGCGTTTATCTGCCATAACCACCTCCTAGCCGATACTTGCCGCAAAAGCACTGAGGCTGTTTCCGCCGGTGACTCTCACCCTCGGAAGCGCAAGCGGATCCATATCAGGCCGGATCTTTCCGGGCTCTGTCGTAAATGCCAGCTTTGCCCCGCCGTCTCTGACAATTGATTCGGCATTTGTATTGATATCTCCAAACGGATAGCAGTATACAAATCCGCCATCCACATAGTCAAATGACTGTATCGTATCCTGTACGCCAGCGTCATGGTCCATGCATAACAGCAGGCCTCCATGACCCATTCCTGAGCATCCTCCGGTATGAGTCAGGAATCCATGCGACTGCAGTTCCATACCGTTCTCCCGCATTTCCCATAGTTCATAGGGCATCTCTGGAGGCTGCCAGCCGCAGATCACAAAGTTTGTCGCATGCATGCCGTATTCTGTAAAGACCGGCATGGCATACTGATGTACGCTTGGATCCGCGTCATCAATCGTAATCGCAACACAGCCCGGCGCAACACTTGCCCTTTTTTCCATCCAGTACTGCACTTCCCGCATGGTAAGCGCGTCTCTTCCGTTTTCCTTCAGATAGTTCAGATGGCTGGCAAGTTCATTGACTTCGACATAGTTTCCATCCACTCTCTGACCGCCATCGGCCTCTGAGTAGAAGAAATGGTACATGAGCACCGGGATTTCACGGGCGTTTTCCGGAACTTCCTCTGTCGTCTCTGCAAGTGATGCGACATCCTCAGCCGGGATGAAGAAAATCCCATTCATGAACCGGATGCCATATGGCTCCGTATCGGTCGCACTGACATAAACCGGATATTCATGACTTTCCTGGATTCTGGCGATCACATTTCCCGCTTCATCCTGAATACGGTAGGAATCCTTTGTGGTGATCGTACGGTTCTGCTTCAGAAGTCTGCTGTCGCGGGCAAACCAGCGGCTGCTTGCCGAAAGGTCACTGCCGCGTACCCAGAAGTCACTGTCAGAAACCGCAACATACGCCCCATCCTGCTCCTGCGCGATATCCAGAAGCACATCCGTTCCAAGGTGACCTGCCTCTTTGAAGCCATCATCCTTTCTGACATAAAGCGGCGCGTTTTCATTCACCGCTGCCTTATGCCCGAAAAACTCAGAATAATCCATTCCTGGGTTCCGAGCAGAGGAACTGAATGCCTCGGAAGTTTCAGCCGGCCTGGAAGAATCCGGGGATCCCGGTTCCTTTTTCCCTGAACATCCTTTCAGTAACAGGATGGAAAGTCCCGCAGTCAGTACCGCAAGAAGAGAAACTCCCAGGATCACTCCCAGGAATCTGCTCTTTCTGCGTTTTTTAGTTCTTTTCCTTGAAGTCGGCATCCACTACATCATCATTCGGTCCGGAAGCACCTGCGCCAGCACCGGCACCGGCCTGTCCGCCGTTCTGATACATCTGCTGTGCCATCGCGTTAGCCGCCTGTTCCAGCGCATCCAGCTTGGTCTTGAGGCCATCCATGTCATTGTCATCGATTGCCTTCTGCAGCTCATCGCGGAGCTTCTGAACCTCTGCCTTCTGCTCGGCAGGAACATTGGCGTTGTCGTTCTTGAGGGTTTCGTCGATCTGGTTGATATACGCTTCCGCCTTGTTGCGGGTTTCGATATCCGCCTTCTTCTTGTCATCCTCAGCCTTGTGCATCTCTGCTTCCTTGACCATCCGGTCGATCTCATCATCAGAAAGTCCGGAGGAGTTGGTGATGGTAATGGACTGTTCCTTGCCGGTTCCCTTGTCCTTGGCGCTGACGTGAACGATGCCGTTGGCGTCAATGTCGAAGGTAACTTCAATCTGAGGAACACCACGACGGGCGGGGGCAATGCCGTCAAGCT
>CAMNFS010000092.1 GCA_946537255.1 uncultured Erysipelotrichaceae bacterium | reverse complement strand
TGATTAAAGATGTAGCGGCCTCTGGTAAAAACCGGAAGCCGCTTTTTTAGGCAGACTCTCCCGATCTGTTTCACATGGGTAAGTGAATATTTCGATGCAAAATTCTGGCTTACTGGGGCACTGATTCTTGCCGGACTGGGGCACCAGTCTCCTGACATTTGGGCGGATGCGACCGCCCGTTTTTATTTCCTTCAGTTTGACGCTGATAGCGTCAAAGCATTATTACTAAAATTCCTGAGGAAGAAAAATACATGGTTGTGATTGCTATTGATGTCGTATTTTGGTACCATACATTTGTTATGATTCGAAGCACCCATTGACGCTGACAGCGTCAAAATTAGAAAGGAAGAATTCTTTGAAACATTTATCACTGCATCTGCTGTCGGAACTGGTAGTCAGCAGAAGAAAGGCCTTGAAGCTTTCACAGACTGCCTTATCGGAAAAGACGAAAATCAACCGTTCGATCCTGTCCAGGCTGGAACTCGGGGACTACAGTCCGTCCGTTGATCAGCTTCTTTCCCTGTCTTCTGTGCTTGGCTTTGCGATGGAAGATGTCATTGTGGACGATGATGTGCGGGTGCCATCCATTGACCGTAAGAAAATCGCGGTTGCCGGGATTGGATATGTAGGGCTTTCCATGGCGGTTCTGCTCTCCCGTCACAATGATGTCACTGCCGTGGATATTGTGGATACCAGGGTGGAACAGCTCAATGCGTGGAAGAGTCCGATCCAGGATGAGTATATTGAAAAATATCTTGCGGAACATGAGAAGAGGGGATTATCTATCCATGCCACAACGGATGGGAAAGCCGCATATTCCAACGCGGATTTCATTATTGTGGCGGCACCGACCAACTATGATCCAAAGACCAATTTCTTTGACTGCTCGGCAGTGGAAGCGGTACTGAGTCTTATCAAGGAGGCCACGGCTGAAAGAGAAACAAAGCCGACGGTTGTGATCCGGTCTACGGTTCCGGTTGGATATACGGCTTTGATCCGTCAGCGCATGGGAATGGATCATATCATCTTCAGCCCGGAATTCCTGCGGGAATCCAAGGCACTGTATGACAATCTGTATCCCAGCCGGATTATTGTCGGAAGAGATGAGGGGAATCAGACCTCTGCGGAAGAGTTTGCGGCACTGCTGGAACAGGGAGCGATCAGGACCAATATTCCCGTTTTGTTCATGGAGACAGCCGAGGCGGAAGCCACCAAGCTGTTTGTCAATACGTATCTTGCCTTACGGATATCCTTCTTCAATGAACTGGATACCTATGCCGAGGTAAAGCATCTGAAAACCGCACCGATCATAGAAGGAGTATGTCTGGATCCCCGGGTGGGTAATTATTACAACAATCCGTCCTTTGGATACGGGGGATACTGCCTGCCGAAGGATACCCGGCAGCTTCTGGCAAATTACCGGGATGTCCCGGAAAACCTGATTGAAGCCATTGTGGAAAGCAACCGGACAAGAAAGGACTTTATTGCGGACAGAGTGCTGGAGATCGCCGGTACCTATGGCAGCAGTGAATCCTATTCCCCCACAAGAGAAGACAGACAGAAGGAAATCGTGGTCGGTGTGTACCGCCTTACCATGAAGTCCAATTCCGATAACTTCCGCCAGTCCTCGATTCAGGGGATCATGAAGCGGATCAAGGCGAAAGGGGCGGCGGTTGTCATCTATGAACCGGCACTGAAAGACGGAACGACGTTCTTCGGCTCCGCTGTTGTCAACAATCTGAAGAAGTTCAAACAGATGTGCGGCTGTATCATAGCCAACCGCTATGATCCGGTACTGGATGATGTAAGAGACAAGGTCTATACAAGAGATCTGTTTGGAAGAGATTAGAAAAAAGGAGATTCAGACAAGATATGAAGACACCTGTTGTATTAAATGGAAAGACGGTCCTGGTAACCGGGTCACCTGGCTTTATCGGAGCGAATCTTGTTCTTCGCTTACTGAAGACCATGGACTCCGGTACGGTGGTAAGCCTTGATAACATGAATGACTACTATCCCATCAGTCTCAAGGAATACCGGCTGAAGCAGATTGAAAAGGCCGCGGAAAGCAGCCCGGTCAGCCATGTATTCGTGCGTGGCTCCATCGCAGATAAAGCACTGATTGACCGGCTGTTTGAGGAATACCGGTTTGATATCGTGGTCAATCTGGCCGCTCAGGCAGGGGTCCGCTACTCCATTGACCATCCGGATGTGTATATCGAATCCAACCTCATCGGGTTCTACAACATCCTGGAAGCCTGCCGGCACAGCTATGATCATGGCGCCAAAGGGGTAGAACATCTTGTCTACGCTTCCAGCAGCAGTGTCTACGGCGGAAATAAGAAAGTGCCGTTCAGCACCGATGATCGGGTGGATCATCCGGTGTCTCTTTACGCGGCCACAAAGAAATCCAATGAGCTTCTCGCTCACGCCTACTCCAAGCTGTACAATATCCCATCCACGGGTCTTCGCTTTTTTACCGTCTATGGTCCGGCCGGACGCCCTGACATGTTCTATTTCTCCGCTACCGACAAGCTGGTCAGAGGGGAAACCATCCGGATCTTCAACTATGGTGACATGAAGAGAGACTTTACCTATGTGGACGATATTGTGGAAGGGATTCTGAGGGTCATGCAGGGGGCACCGGAAAAGAAAAACGGAGCGGATGGACTGCCCGTTCCTCCGTATGCCGTATACAACATCGGCGGCGGAACACCGGAAAACCTTCTGGAGTATGTAAAGGTTCTGCAGGAAGAACTGGTGAGAGCCGGTGTATTGGCGAAGGATTATGACTTTGAAGGACATCGCCAGCTTGTGGGCATGCAGGCGGGGGATGTACCGGTCACGTATGCGGATTCAAAGGCGCTGGAAGCGGACTATGGCTTTACGCCGAAAATCGGGATACGGGAAGGATTGCGGAACTTTGCGCAGTGGTACAAAGCGTATTACGGATAAGGGGAAGAGAACAGAATGAACTGTGAAGAAAAATACAGGGAACTGTATGGCCGTGATCCGGAAGCGGTTGCCTTCTGTCCATACCGGATTGCGCCGCTTGGCGCGCATATCGATCACCAGCTTGGCGCAATCAACGGTCTTGCGATTGACAAGGGAATTCATATTGCCTATGGGAAAAAGGAATCCGGAATCTGTGAAGTCTGGTCACTGCAGTTTCCCAAGCGGGCACAGTTTCACGTCAATGATATCCCGGAAGAAAAAGCCGGAGACTGGGCAGACCATTGCCGGGCCGCCGCAAAGATGCTGAGAGAGAAATACCGGATGCGGTATGGAATCTCGGCGGTGATTTCAGGCGATCTGCCGATCGGCGGACTGTCTTCCTCCGCTTCCGTGATCATTGCGTTCATGTCGGCACTGGCATCCGTGAATCAGATCCGGCTGGATCCCTGGGATACGATTCTCTCCGCCAAGAAAGCGGAGAATGAATATGTCGGAGTCAACTGCGGAAAGCTGGACCAAAGCTGTGAGGTTTTATGCAAAAAGGATCAGCTTCTGTATCTGGACTGTCTGGATGACTC
Source organism: uncultured Erysipelotrichaceae bacterium (assembly GCA_946537255.1). GTDB lineage: Bacteria > Bacillota_I > Bacilli_A > Erysipelotrichales > Erysipelotrichaceae > Bulleidia. Next base: position 4,035 of record CAMNFS010000092.1, on the reverse strand, counting down.
CTATACCCTGATTCCCTGGACCGGAAAGCCGTTTCGATTCATTGTATTCTTCAGCGGGCTGGAGAGAAGTCTTGCCAACAGTGCCTATAACCTGAGACAGGATGAATGCAAGGCGGCCGCGTATAATCTTCTGGCCTACGCGGGAATGCCCTATGGAAAATTCAAGGAAACGGTCCTGAGAGATGTACCCAGGGAAGTATTTGAGGAATATAAGGACAGACTTCCGGAGCCCTTCCGGAAACGGGCGACCCATTTCTTCTCAGAGTATCAGCGGGCGATGGATGGCGCGGAGGCATGGAAGAACGGGGATATCGAGGAATACGGAAGACTGGTGTTTGAAAGCGGAAAAAGCTCTGTTGAAAACTATGAGTGCGGCTGTCCGGAACTGATTTCTCTGTACAATATCATGAGGGAAACACCCGGCATCTATGGCGGAAGATTCTCCGGCGCCGGCTTCAAGGGATGCTGTATGGCCATTGTGGATCCAGCAAAAACAGAAGAGATCATCGAACATGTCAGTACGGAATATCTTGGGATCTATCCGCATCTTCAGGGAAAGTATCTGGCGTCGGTATGCAGAAGCGCGGATGGCGTGGATCTAGGCAGGGGAGGCAGGGAATGAAGGCCGTAATTCTTGCGGCAGGCTATGCCACAAGGCTGTATCCTCTGACGGAAAACTTTCCCAAGCCTTTACTGCCGGTGGGAGGAAAGCCGATACTGGACTGGCTGGGGGCGGGTCTGAATGAAGCGGGGGATGAATTCCTTGTGGTAACCAACCATAAGTTTGCCGATCAGTTTGCGGACTGGAGCAGAACACGCAGGGAAGTGATCACAGTTGTGGATGATGGAACGGATTCGAATGAAACCCGGCTTGGAGCCGTAAGGGATATCCAGCTTGCGTGTCAGGAAATCCATGAGGATGTATTTGTGCTTGCCGGAGACAATGTACTGGATTTTTCCTTGATTCCGTTTGTGGATTACAGCCGGAGGGTAAAGACCAGCTGTGTGATGTGTCATGAAGAGAATGATCTTTCTGCCCTTCAGAAAACAGCGGTTATCACCGTGGATGAAGAAGGCCGTATTACCAGTTATCAGGAAAAACCGGAAGTGCCCAGAGGAAATCTTGCCGTACCGCCGTTCTATTATTACCGGCGGGAAGATGTGACAAGGATCCCGGAAGCGCTGAAGGAAGGGTGTGGCTTTGATGCGCCGGGGTCATTTGCGGCCTGGCTCAGTACAAAAACAGAGATGCATGCCTGGAAAATGACGGGCAGACGCCATGATATCGGAGACCGGAAGAGTTATGAAGCTGTAAGAGACAGCTATAAGGGACCAAAGGGGGAAAAATGAAGATCGCAGTAGCAGGAACAGGATATGTGGGACTTTCTCTGGCAGTGCTGCTTTCCCAGCATCATGAAGTAACAGCAGTGGACATCGTGCCTGAGAAGGTGGAAAAGATCAATCGCTGGGAGAGTCCGATCCAGGATGACTATATTGAGAAGTATCTGGCCGAGCATGAAGAAAGAGGCCTGAAGCTGACGGCCACAACCGATGGGGAACAGGCTTATCGCTTGGCGGATTATGTCATTATCGCCGCGCCGACCAATTATGATCCGCAGAAAAACTTCTTTGACTGCAGTGCCGTGGAATCCGTCATTGATCTGGTGCTGAAAAGCAGTGAAACTGCAACGATGGTGATCAAATCCACCATACCGGTCGGATATACCAGACGTGTAAGAGAACAGTTTAAAACAGACCGGATTCTGTTCAGCCCGGAGTTTCTGCGGGAATCCAAGGCACTCTATGACAATCTGTATCCCAGCCGCATCATTGTCGGATGTGATGAGAAAAGCAGAGACAAGGCGGAACGATTTGCGAAGCTTCTGGCGGAAGGGGCAGAGAAAAAGGATATTGATATTCTGTTCATGGGATTTACGGAAGCAGAAGCAGTCAAGCTGTTTGCCAACACCTACCTTGCCCTTCGGGTTTCCTTCTTCAATGAACTGGATACCTACGCGGAGCTCAAGGGCCTGGACACAAAATCCATTATTGACGGGGTGTGCCTGGATCCCCGGATCGGCTCCCATTACAACAATCCATCCTTCGGGTATGGCGGATACTGCCTTCCCAAGGATACCAAACAGCTTCTGGCAAACTTCCAGGATGTACCGGAAAACCTGATTCAGGCCATCGTGGAAAGCAATCGGACCAGAAAGGATCATATTGCGGACCGGGTGCTCGAAAAGGCAGGATACTATACTGCCAGCAGTATGTGGAACGCGGAAAAGGAACGCCCGATTACAGTAGGAGTCTTCCGTCTTACCATGAAGGCGAATTCGGATAACTTCCGTCAGAGCTCGATTCAGGGAGTCATGAAGCGTCTGAAGGCCAAAGGTGCCACCGTCATTATCTATGAGCCGACTCTGCCGGATGGAACAACCTTCTTCGGATCTCTTGTCGTAAATGATATTGAGAAGTTCAAGAAGGGGGCGGATGCCATTATTGCCAATCGCTATGACAGCTGTCTGGACGATGTGGAAGACAAGGTCTATACACGGGATCTGTTCAGAAGAGACTGAAGCCTTCGGGCTTCTTTTTTAAAGAGAGCACAGTGATCCATCTGTGTGCCGCATTTTCAAAGTACGCGGTCTGGACCATCAGATAAGGAACGTTATTCTGCAGGCGGGAATGCATCATTGCGTGCCGTTTTCAGCCTCTGATGGATTCCATTTGCCTTTTGTATGATTCCGTTACAGTTGATGCAGAACTTGGATGGATGAACAATCTGCACACAGGGGTATAATAAGTCTGGTAAGATGATACAGAAGTTTATCAGTGATCTTCCACTCTGAAACACAAAGGAGTACAGACTATGGGCAAATATACTGCGGATCCTCGTTTTTCCGGTATCGAGCCATTTGAATCAAAAGTGTGGCTTGCGACCTCGACCATGCATGGCCAGGAACAGAAATGGGTGAATCAGGCAATTGAGACAAACTGGGTGACGACCGTAGGTGAGAATATCAATACTGTCGAGAAAGAAATCGCTGCGTTTACCGGTGTAAAGTACGCAGTCGGTCTTTCTTCCGGCACCGCGTCCCTTCATCTGGCAGTAAAGCTTGCCGGAGAAAAACTGTACGGCAAGCCGAAAACCGGTCAGGGTACCCTTGCGGGACATAAGGTTTTCTGCTCAGATACCACATTTGACGCGAGTGTGAATCCGGTTGCCTATGAAGGCGGAGAAGCGGTATTCATCGATACGGAACAGGATACCTGGAATATGGATCCGAAGGCGCTGAAGAAGGCGTTTGAGCTATATCCGGACGTCAGACTGGTGGTGGTTGCCCATCTGTATGGCACACCCGGCAAAATGGAAGAAATCATCCGGATCTGTGAAAAGAACCATGCCCTGATCGTAGAAGATGCGGCAGAATCCTTAGGCGCGAAGTATCTTCTGGATGGGAAATGGGTGGAAACCGGTGCTCTGGGCAATTACAACTGCATTTCCTTCAATGGCAATAAGATCATTACCGGAAGCGCGGGCGGGATGTTTCTGACCGACAGTGAAGAAGATGCCAACAAAGTCAGAAAGTGGTCTACCCAGAGCAGAGAGGCCGCTCCCTGGTACCAGCATGAGGAAATCGGCTATAACTACCGTATGAGCAACATCATAGCCGGCGTGATCCGCGGCCAGATCCCCTATATGGAAGAACATATTGCCCGGAAGAAGGCAATCTATGACCGGTATAAGAAAGGTCTGAAGGATCTTCCGGTCAGTATGAACCCGTTTGACGCCAGGAAGTCGCTTCCGAATTTCTGGCTTTCCTGCATGATGATTGATGAAAAGGCAATGGCTCCCATGGTAAGGGGAGAAAGAGAGTATCTGTATCACATCGAACCGGGAAAGAGTTCTCCTCAGGAAATTCTGGATGTGCTTGCGGACTTCAACGCTGAAGGCAGACCCATCTGGAAACCCATGCATCTGCAGCCGATTTACTGCAACAATGCCTTTATTACAAAGGAAGGCAATGGCCG
>CAMNFS010000091.1 GCA_946537255.1 uncultured Erysipelotrichaceae bacterium | reverse complement strand
AAAAGAAGGTCAGCTGCCGACCTTCTTTTCATTGATTTCTGTGATGATATGCCCGCTTTCCGCAGAAAACGGAAAAGCGTTGAAAAGTCTATTGAGCCTGCGCGTCCTGATCCGCGCTGTTCTGTTCCACCCAGAGGCGCAGGGCCTGAGCGGTCAGAGACATGCGTTCCGTCAGATCCCGGATCCGCTCGAAATCCTCTCGTTCTTCCTTTGACACCGTGCCGTCCGCGGTGATCTCAATCAGCCGGTTTTTTTCCTGTTCGAGATGATTCAGACTGTCGAGCATGGAAAGAACGATATCGGAAAGTCCGCTCAGAGGGATTTCCCTTACCGAGTTCTTCCCGATCGCGCATTCCCTTGCGCAGTACAGATTGCACAGTTCCATATGCCGATAGGCCTTTGCCAGTGCGGCCACCTCATCGGCGGAAGGTGTTTTTTCCCCGTACTCAATTTTTTCAATCACGGATTCGGAAAGAAATCCTGTTTTCTGACTGGCTTCTGCCCGGGTCAGCCCGGCCTCCTCACGAGCCAGCTGCCAGATGTTCTTGTTTTCCCTGACGGATCGTTTCGGCATGGATCTCTCCTTAAAGCGGATGGCGCTTACTGTCAATTGCGTACATCAGAATCCCGGCAGAGACGGACGCGTTCAATGAGGAAATCGTTCCCCGCATCGGCAGAGAGACGACAAAGTCGCACTGTTCTCTCACCAGGCGGGATATCCCTTTTCCTTCATTTCCGATCACGAGCACAGTATGAAAATCATATTCAATACTGCGGTAGTCCTGACCATCCATATCCGCTCCGACCACCCAGTAGCCCTGCTTTTTCAGCTCTTCCAGGGTGCGGGTCAGATTTGTGACAGCGCAGCACTTCACCGTATCAATTGCCCCGGCACTGACCTTGGCAACGGTCGGAGAAAGACCCGCGTTGTGCGTTTTCTTGAAAATCACGCCGTCCGCGTTAACCGCGTCCGCGCTTCTCAGCACCGCCCCGAGGTTATGGGGATCCTCCAGTTCATCCAGAAGAATCAGAAATCCGTATTTCCCTTTCTTATTCTGAATCAGATCTTTCAGAGGAACCGTCTCGTAGGCCTGTACCTCAACCGCCATTCCCTGATGGTTTCCGTTTCCGCAGAGCCGGTTCAGCCGGTTCTTATCGGTCCGCTCAACCGGTACCCCGGCTTTTTTTGCCAGTGCCTCGATTTCCCTGTCCGGATTCTGAAGCATCAGCCTGCGGGCTTTTCCTTTTTCCTGCAGCACCTGCCGCACTACCTGTCTTCCATATAAAATCTGTGTCATAGTCTGATGAGTTCAAATGCCTTTTCTGTGATTTCCTCAATGCGGTCGTTTTCACCGCTCAGCTGAAGATAGCCGAGGACCGCCTCAAAGCCAGTGGATTTCCGATAGGTCTGCACATCCGTGCTGTGCGGAACCGTACCCGCATTGTCATTTCTGCCGCGGTGGAACAGTTCCATTTCCGTTTCATTCCAGAATCCCTGCGCTTCCATCTCGTCAAACAGAGCTGCCTGTGCCCTGGCGCTGACATACCGGATCGACAGCTTCTGAAGCTGCTTGCCGGTGCCATAGCCCTGGGCAATCAGCCGCTGTCTGACATGCAGGGACCATACCGCGTCCCCAAGATATGCCAATGCCCGTCCCGAATGTTCATTCGGTCTCATTACAGAAGTCCTTTTTTACTGAGTTCCGCGCGGTATTCATCCGCAGCCGTGAAGTCCTTTGCCTTCTTTGCCTCATTCCATTTCCGGTACAGTTCCCGGTCCTCTTCACTGACCTGGATTGTTTCCACGGTAATGCCCAGTACATCCAGCATCTTCACAATGCTGTTGCGCAGAGAAAGCGCTGTCTTCCAGTCCGGTTCTCTCTGCCGCAGGGCCTGATTCAGCTGACGCACCGTATCAAAGATCACCGTATAGGCATTCGGGGTGTTCATGTCATCATCCAGCTGATCAAGATAGTTCCGCCATGCTTTTTCATCAAAGCTGCCGTCATTGACAATTCCGGCCATGGCGGCCTTGACATCCGCCTGATGAACCGGAGTCAGAACCTTGTCGAGCTCGCGTCTTGCGGTATCGATGGTCTCATCCGAGAAGTTCAGTTCCTTGCGGTAATGGACGGAGGACATCAGCCAGCGGGTCAGATTGGTGCCGAGCTCCGCAATGACATCCTTTGCCCAGAGCGTATTGCCCAGGGACTTGGACATTTTCTCGCCGTTGATATTGACCATGGCATTATGAATCCAGAAATTCGCCAGGCAGTTGCTGTGCAGCGCCTCCTGCTGGGCCGCTTCATTTTCATGATGCGGGAACCGCAGATCCATTCCGCCGCCGTGAATATCGATCATCGGTCCGAGATTGTCATTGATCATGACAACACATTCGGTATGCCAGCCCGGGCGTCCCTTTCCCCACGGGCTGTCCCACTGAATGCCGGTATCCGTCTTCTTCCAGAGCGCAAAATCATACGGATTCTTTTTCTGGTCATTCTCCTCGATTCTCGCACCGGCTTCGAGCTGGTCGAGCTTCTGATGGGAAATCTCCCCATAGGTATCAACCGAATCCACCGAAAAGTAGACATCACCATTGCTTTCATAGGCATGGCCGGTCTTCACCAGCTCGTCAATGAAGGCGATGATTTCATCCATGGTCTCCGTTACCCGCGGCGTGATATCCGGCAGCTCCGTATTCAGCGCTTTCCTTACGTTCTGATACGATTCGATATAGCGTGAGGCGATTACTTCCTCGCTGACATTTTCTTCCTGTGCCTTGTGAATGATCTTGTCATCCACATCCGTGAAGTTGCTTGCGTAGGTCACTTTGTATCCTTCCGCCTCAAACAGACGCTTGAGGACATCAAAGACAACCATCGGACGGGCGTTGCCGATATGGGCATGATTGTACACCGTCGGTCCGCACACATACATGTTGACATGGCCTTCCTGAATCGGGTGAAATTCCTCCACGGAAAGCGTCTTTGTGTTATAAAGCCTGATCATGATCAGATTCCCTCCCTTTTTTGAATCATCGAAATTATAACGTAACCAAAACCGGCAGGCAATGATGATACAATTTGCCTGATGGGGGAATTGAATTCTTATGAAAATTCTGAATTACGGATCTCTGAATCTTGACTACGCGTATCATCTGGACCATTTTGTACGGGCCGGCGAAACGGAAGCCTCCTTTGCCCGCACCATGGCCTGCGGCGGAAAGGGACTCAACCAGTCCATTGCGCTGGCCAGAGCCGGAGCGTCCGTCATGCATGCAGGAGCGGTCGGAAAGATGGATGGCGAGGTTCTGATTCAGGCTCTTGAGGAAGCAGGTGTGGATACCTCACTGGTGCGCAGGCTTGAGGATGTGCCAAGCGGAAGTGCCTTTATCCAGGTCATCCCGAACGGCGAAAACGCGATCATTCTCAACGGCGGCGCCAACCACGCGGTGACAGAGGAAGACATCGACCGTGTGCTTGCGGGATTTGGAAAGGATGACTGGCTTCTGATTCAGAATGAAATCTCCAGTCTTCCGTATCTGATGGAAAAAGCCCACGAAGCCGGAATGAAAATCATTCTGAATCCTTCCCCGATGAATGAATCCATCTGGAAGATGCCGCTGGAATATGTCGATCTGTTTCTTGTCAATGAGCAGGAAGCCTCCATGCTTTCCCATCATGCCGAGGATCCGATCCGGGAATTCACGCGCAGTTATCCTTCCGCCGCCTTTGTGATCACCCGCGGCAGTAAGGGATGCACATATCTTCATGGCGAGGAAACCGTCTCCCAGGATGCCTTCCACGTCACTGCCGTAGATACAACCGGGGCCGGGGATACCTTTACCGGTTTCTTCCTTGGAACCCTTGCGGAGGGAGGAAGTGTTCAGGAAGCGCTGCGGATCGCTTCCGCAGCCGCGGCGGTTTCCGTGACCCGTCCCGGGGCAGGCAGCTCCATTCCGGAAAAGGAAGAGGTTCTTGCCTTTCTGAACGCGGATCAGGCAAAGTAACGCATTCCATTACGCCAGGACCGCAGGAGTTCCTTTATAATAAAGAGTGAAGCAGTCACCAATTCATAAAACAGGGAGTGAAACCGCTTATGTTCAAAGACTTGACCAGGACGGAGAAGGCCTGGGTACTGTATGACGTCGGAAACAGCGCCTTTACCATGCTGTCATGTTCTCTGATACCGATCTGGTTCAAAGAGCTTGCCATCGGCACAGCTGCCGGCCAGATTACCGGAGATCAGGCAACTGCCTATTATTCCATCGCAATCGCCGTCGTAACCATTGTGGTCGCGGTGCTCGGGCCGGTGTGCGGAGCGATCGCGGATCACAAGGACATGAAGAAGATCTTCTTCACAACCTCAGTCGCTCTGGGTGTGACCGGCTGTATCCTCAATGGCTTCATGGGGACCTGGCTCGCCTTCATCGTTGTCTTTGTCATTACCAAGATCTTTTATTCCGCCTCCCTTACCTTCTATGACTCGATGCTCAATGACGTCACGACCGAGGACCGCATGGACCGGGTCTCCTCCTATGGATACGCCTGGGGCTACATCGGCTCCTGCATTCCCTTTCTGATCGCCATGGTCGCCTATGTGATCAGCGGCGGCCTCAGTGAGGATCTGATGCTCATACCGAGAAACGTCGGAAAGATCATCGGGTTTACCGTTACGGCCGTCTGGTGGTTTATCGTCACCATCCCGCTGATCAGAAATTATAAGCAGATCAATTATGTGGAATCCACCAAGGGCTCTGTTTCCCGGGTCTTCCGGCAGATCTTCACGACCCTGAAGAATATCGCCACAAAGGATCCCAAGGTGCTCTTCTTCCTGATCGCCTTCTTCCTCTATATTGACGGCGTAGGAACCATTATTGATAACTGCATCAACATCGGAACCGATCTCGGTCTTCCGACGGTCGGACAGGTGGTATTCCTGCTTGCGACGCAGGTAGTCGCCTGGGCTGGGTCGCTGGTCTTCGCGCAGCTTTCCAAGAAATACGATACCGCCAGGCTGATCCTGGTGTGCATTGTCGGCTACTTCCTGGTTGCGCTTTACACCCTGACGCTCAACACCCTGCTTGATTTCGGCATTCTTGCCTTCGGAGTCGGCTGCTTCCAGGGCTCGATTCAGTCGCTCTCCCGTAGTTATTTCTCCAAGATCATTCCGGCGGAAAACTCCGGTGAATACTTCGGCATCTATGATATCTTTGCCAAGGGAGCCAGTTTCCTTGGATCCGCGGTCATCGCCGCGGTCAAGCTCGCCGGCGGCACGATCAATATCGCGGTCGCTAGCCTGGCTATCTTCTTTGCCCTCGGATTCATCTTCATGGTCATTTCCGACCGCACTCCCAAGCGGGTGCGCAGCGAATCCGCGCAGTCCTGACAGGATCCCCCACAGGGATCCTTTTTTTCATTCCGCTTTCCTTCTTTCCTTTCCAATCATGCATGCATATGAAAGGAAGGAGAATTCTCCCCTTCCTTTTTCAATCCTTTCTTAAAGCATGGCCGCGCCGATGATTCCGGCCTTGTCGCCAAGACGCGCGACGGCAAGATCCGGAATGGAACTGCCGGCACCGCCGAAGCAGTCCTCCCGCATCATCTTTTCAAGCGAAGGCAGAAGTCTTTCCGCGTACTCGGAGATTCCCCCGCCGATCAGAACCAGCTGCGGGCGGAACAGATTGACAATATTCACGACGCCGGCTCCGAGCATTTCCTCATACTGCTCAATGACCTCCTGCATGTCAATATCACCCGCTTCCGCCTTGCGGAAGATCTCATCCAGAGTGACTTCATGACCTGCCGCTCTTTCGCCTGACTGGATCAGAGCCCGGATGGAGGTATAGGCCTCAAGGCAGCCCTTCCGTCCGCAGGTACACAGTCTGCCGTTGGTGCGGACCACCATGTGGCCGATTTCCGATCCGCCGATCGCGCCGCCCTCAAAGACTTCCCCGTTGAGAATGATACCGCCGCCGACACCGTTGCCGAGGATGAACATGACCACATCCGTGTAATCCTTGCCGGCGCCGACAAGCTCTTCACCAAGCGCCGCGCAGTCCGCGTTGTTGGCAATGCGGACCGGGCAGGGAATCACCTTGCCGAGTTCCTGTACGATCGGGACATCCTCCCAGCGGATGTTGTTGGAATAGATGACGGTTCCCTTTCTGCGGTCGATCGTACCCGGAATACCGACTCCTACGCCGATGCACTGTTCCAGAGGAATGTCGTTTCTTTCCAGAAGGCTGAGAATCTTTTCTCCCAGCTCATCAATGCATTCCCGCGCGCTGAGCCTGCGGTTGAACGGATAGACCTCTTCCGCGATGATCTGCTGGCAGTCGTTGATGATGCCCATCTTGATCTCAGAGCTTCCGATATCAATACCGACGCGGATCGGGCTGGCCTTTTCGCGGATAGTCGTCATCAGGGCGTCGCATCTGCCTTCGATTGCGAATTCCCCGCTGCCCGCCGGCAGGAAGATACTGTCTCCTTTTCTGTAGGTGATTTTTTCACCGCGGTTGGTAATGGTGCCTTCGCCATCGAGGATCAGAATCGAAAGGAAGGATTCCTCTCCGACATTTCCCTGCATCCGATAGGTCAGTCTTCCGTCAAGGTCAAGCTTGTCAACCGTAAAGTAATCACAGTCCGCGACATGCGGGTAGCTGTCCCCCCTGGCGACGATCGGAATCCGGTTCGTCACTGCCAGTGCCTTTTCAATATGCAGATCTCTCTTCTTGCCGTCCTTGCCGACCCTGCCATAGTCATAGATCCGGTATGTGACATTGGAGTTCTGCTGAATCTCCGCGATCAGAATTCCCTTTCCGATCGCGTGAAGGGTTCCGGACTCAATGAACAGAATGTCGCCCTTCTTGACCGGTACCGGATTCAGAACCTCAAGCAGGGTATTGTTTTCGATCCGCTCCCGGAATTCCTCTCTGGAAATCTCGCGGCGGAATCCGTAGTACAGAAAAGCGCCCGGCTCCGCGTCCAGCACATACCACATCTCCGTCTTTCCATACTGATTCTCATTCTGCAGCGCGAACGCGTTATTCGGATGGACCTGAATGGAAAGATTATCTCTTGCGTCAATGAACTTCGTGAGAATCGGGAACTCCCGGAATCTGCGGCAGTGGGTTCCAAGCACATCCATCCCTTCGATTTCAAGATACTCGCGCAGGGACTTTCCGGCGTATTTGCCGTTAGTGATCATGGAAGGCCCGTCCGGGTGGGCGGAAAGCTCCCAGGCTTCTGCGAGAATATCGCCGTCATAGTCGATGTTGTACTCATCCACCAGTCTGTGCCCGCCCCAGAGATAGTCCTTGCACGCGGGCTTCAGCTTCAAAATGCTCATGATTGATTTCTCCCTTTCAATGCTTGTCTGCTGTTCTAATCATACCTGTTTCTGCGCTATTCCGACCACAAAGATTCCTTCTTGTGGGAAATAAAAGAACAAGGTCATACCCCAGCCTTGTCCGTATTGCGTCTCCGCAGGACATACTCGCAGGAGCGCCTGGAAACGGCCTGCAAACTGGCTCTTAAGAAATACCGAGCGCCCCGCTGTCATCATCTTAAAGCGCTGTT
>CAMNFS010000090.1 GCA_946537255.1 uncultured Erysipelotrichaceae bacterium | reverse complement strand
GCTACTGAAAGACCGTCATTTCCGCCGGCATAGCTTCTGTTGAAGCCGAAGGTCTGACTGTATTTTTCATATGAATAGGTCCAGTAATATGTTCCATCATATTTCTGAGAAGAACTGTTGATATATCCCATACCGCTTGAAAGCATTTTGGTATTGCCGTTGCGGTCGGTCAGGGTCATGTAATGACCGGTCTGAGGTGATTTTCCAAGTTCCGACTGAATCTTGTTTTGCTGATTAGCGGTGAGGTTCGCAGGATTCCATCCTTGCTTTACCGCATAATCATAGACTTCCTTCTCACTGGTATACCAGCCATCATACGGATCCTTTACATGGAAAACAGGGGCTGGATATGAGCCGGAGCTTCCTTTTCCTTCATATCCGCCTGAAAGATTCTCCATGGACATGAATGCACTCGCATGTTCAATGTCGTCGCCTGGAAAAGTGCTCTGATAGTTTGCGTTGATCATCGCCTGAGCCATCATGACGCTGGAAACAGTCAGAGGGCTGAGGCTTTCTTTTGCCCGGTACGTATTACCTGTTGCGATCATGTCTACAGCATGTTTGAAATTGTCCCAGCTGGTCGCAGTTCCATCATTCCCGATCGTACCTGAGGTATAGGAAATAATCTCGCTGTAGGACTTGTTTTCAAATGCACTGGTAATACTTCCATCATTCATAAGGGGCAGTGCATTGTCCGCAGATGTCAGTTCATTTTTCAGAAGTCTTGCGGCAACAGCGGCACTGTTCCTTACAGTCTCGGACTGGCTGGTGTTTTCTGAAAGCCAGACAAAGAAGGTATAGGCATTTTTATCAGAAGACGAAGTGCTCAGAACTGTAAACGGCACATCTTCCCCCTCATCATCCATGATGGCATCTGCGGGCTCTTCCTCAGAATCTGTGGAAGTGTCCGCTTCCGGTTCCTTGTCTGTTTCCGGCTCCACATCCGTTTCCGGTTCAGCAGGTTCCGCTGTCTCTTCACTCTCAACAGGAATCACTTCCTCTTCCGGATTCTTTTCAGGTTCTGTTTCCTGCGGAAGATCCTCTTCTTCAGATTCTGATTCTTCTGCGGTTTCTTCCGAAACGATCTCTTCTGTTTCCATCGTTTCTTCCTGAACTGTTTCGTCTGAAACCGGCGGTTCGCCTTCTGCACTGACAGGCAGTAATACCGTGCTCAAAACCATCATGGCACTGGCAAATACAGACAGAACTTTCTTCATAACGCTCCTCCTTTTCCAACAATGATGTTCCCTTACGTACAATCCCTTCACACAAGCACATGGGCAAGGAAATACGTCAGGAAAATACCCTATCTATTATAAGAGAAATTCATGTGCTCATGCGGACAATTTAATCCTTCCGCATCGGAAATACCCATCGTTATGAGAGTATATTCAGCCCATGCCGTCTGCCTGGAGCCCCCTGAACTTTCTCAATAAAAAACGACCCTGAAAACTCAGAGCCGTTTCGCTGCTTCATGGATTCTTTCTTCGACAAGATCGCATCCGATCCTGGTTTCCGCCGAACAGGCAATGCAGTCAGATACCGGAACACCCAGCGTTTTCGCAATGATGTTCAGCGAGCGGATCTGCTGGTTCCGGGAAAGCTTGTCCGCCTTCATGCAGACGGGAATCAGCTGAAGACCAACCGCATCCGCATATTGTTTCATGAGCAGATCGTCCTGATTCGGTACACGACGGATATCGAGCACAAGTACAATTCCCTTCAGCTGACTTCTTTCCCGGATATAGGGATCGATCAGCTGAGAAAACTGCAGGGCGCTCATGTTGCCGCCTTTTGCATAGCCATATCCCGGGCTGTCGCAGTATACCACCTGTCCGTCAACCTCAAAGAAATTGAGAAGCTTGGTCTTCCCCGGCGTTTTGCCGGTATAGGCAAGCTTTTTCCGGTTGGTAAGCAGATTGATCAGACTGCTTTTGCCGGCATTGGATCTGCCCGCAAACATCAGTTCCGGCAGTTCACTGTCCGGCCACCCGCTGCGGTCGGCAGCGGATGCCAGCAGTTTTGCGTCATGATACTGCATCAGCGGACCAGCGCTTCTTTAAGCACCTGCGACATGGTCTCCACCGGCACAAACTTCACGTTATCCTTGACAGCCTGCGGCACATCATCCAGATCTCTGAGATTCGCCTTGGGCATCAGAATTTTGGAAATACCGGCCCGGTTCGCCGCAAGGGACTTTTCCCTCAGACCGCCGATCGGAAGCACATTGCCGCGCAGTGTGACTTCACCTGTCATCGCAAGATCCGCATGCACCGGAGTATTGCTCAGAGCACTGACCAGTGCGGTCGTCATTGTGACGCCGGCACTAGGTCCGTCCTTGGGAACAGCTCCTTCCGGTACATGGATATGAATATCATGGCTTCCGAAGAATGCCGGATCAATCCTGAGTTCACTGGCATGTGCCTTGACATAGTCCAGCGCGATTTCCGCGGATTCCTTCATGACATCACCGAGCTTTCCGGTCATGACCAGTGCACCCTTTCCATCAAAATAATTCACTTCAATGGAAAGCACATCGCCGCCGAAGCTCGTATAGGCAAGTCCGGTTACCACACCGATCTGATCCTTCTTCTCCTTGACACCGTATTCAAACATCTGTTTGCCGAGCCATTCGGTAATCAGCTTGTTGTTTACGGTGATGGACTTCTTCTCATGTGAGAGAATCTCAAGAACCGTTTTGCGGCAGAGACTGCCGATTACCCGTTCCAGCTGCCGGACACCGGCTTCGCGGGTATAATGACGGATCAGATAGAGAATTTCCTTTTCCTTGAGATGGAACTGGGAAGGTTTGAGACCATTGGCCTTAAGCTGCTTGGGGATCAGATGATCCACCGCAATCTGTACCTTGTCCACTTCCGTATAGGACGGAAGCTCAATGATTTCCAGACGGTCCTGAAGCGGTGCCGGAATATTGTCGAGATAGTTTGCCGTTGCAATAAAGAGCACGTTGGAAAGGTCGTATGGTTCCTCCAGATAATGATCGGAGAAGAACTGGTTCTGTTCCGGATCCAGCACTTCAAGAAGTGCGGAGCTCGGATCACCCTTATAGTCCATGCCCATCTTGTCGATTTCATCAATCAGGAATACCGGGTTGATGACACCGGCCTTTTTCATACCCTGGATGACGCGTCCCGGCAGAGATCCAAGATAGGTTCTTCTGTGCCCGCGGATTTCCGCTTCGTCCCGTACGCCGCCAAGCGACATCTTTACAAACTTGCGGTCAAGACTTCTCGCAACGGATTTTGCAAGACTGGTCTTACCGACACCCGGAGGCCCGACCAGACAGATAATCGGTGAATTGAGATTTCCGGTCATCTGCTTGACGGCAAGATATTCCATGATCCGCTGCTTGACTTTTTCAAGACCATAATGGTCCTCATCCAGGATGCCTCTTACTGCCTTGAGGTCGCTGTTGTCCTCGGTCTGCTGCCACCAGGGAACTTTAAGCAGCCAGTCAAGATACGTGCGTTCCACGGACGCTTCACCGCTTCCCTGCGGCAGCATCTCATATCTTGCGAGCTCTTCTTTCGCTTTTTCCTTGACATGATCCGGATACGGATTCTTTTCAATCATTTCCCGCATCGAGGCGATATCATCCGTAAGATTGGAAGTGTCACCGAGTTCTTCCTTGATCGCTTTCAGTTTTTCCCGAAGGTAGTACTCCTTCTGGCCGTCATCAATCTGTTCCTTCACCTTGTCATTGATGGAGGATTCCAGCTTGGAGAACTGCTGCTGCTTTTCCAGCTCGGCAATAATCTGAACCATCCGGTCATTGACATTGACATTCTCCAGAAGTTTCTGCTTTGCGGCCGTGTCAAGCGGGAAATACTGAGCAAACTGATCCGTCAGAGCAGCCGCGCTGACACCCTGACTCAGCTGAGAAACAATATCGGTCGGAAAAGCGCTGGCAAGATTGGATACCTTTTCAAATTCGGAAATGACTCTTTTTACCAGAGCGATCTCCTCCATATGTGTTCCGACAACATCATCCATCGGAACAACACTCGCATACATGATATCCGCGGTATCTTCCAGTTCGCTGAGCTCAGCCCGCTTCATGCCGGTGAATGTCACCCGCATGAATCCTTCCTTGCGGCGGACAATCTTGATCTTGGAAAGAGTACCGACTTTATACAGCGTATCAACAGTGGGATTGTCAACCATGATATCGTTCTGGCAGACAATCCAGACCATGGAATCATAGTTGGTACTTGCCTCATTGATCGCGTTGAGAGATTTCTGGCGACCGACTTCAATCATGACATCCTGACCCGGGAATACGATAATTCCACGGGTGCAGATGACCGGTACGCGTACACTGACTCCGTTAGTAACTGCCATGTAATACCTCCATTTCTATAACATCCTGTTTACAAAATAAGACGCCGGGCGTCTTATTTGTATACTATGATCAGGCGTGACTTGCATGCTCCTTCACGAAATCACTTGCCTTCTGATTCAGAACATCTGCCTTCAGCATCTCAGGAGTGAGAACCTTCTTGATTTCATCCACTTCCATCTGATACATGTCAGCGATATTCTGATATTCCTTTTCAATATCCTCATCGGTGGCCTCAAGCGCTTCCGCTGCGGCAATCGCTTCGAGTGTCAGACGCAGTCTCACATTTCTCTCGGCATCCTTACGATAGGTCTCCTTCAGTGCTTCTTCGGTCTGACCCATCATCTTCAGATACTGATCCGGCTTCATGCCATACTGCATGATCTGAGATGTGAACTGACGATACAGATTCTCACATTCTTCATCAATCATTGCCTTCGGCAGATCAATTTCAGAGCTCTTTTCAAGCGCTTCAAACAGTTCGTTGTCTGCCTTGCGCTCCGCTTCCGCCTTTCTGCTGTTCTCAAGACGTTCTCTTACGGTTCTGCGCAGATCATCAACGGTTTCCACGCCCGGAGCGTTGACATCCTTCGCAAAATCGTCATCCAGTTCAGGAAGAACTCTGCGTTTCACTTCGTTGACCTTGACTTTGAATACAACTTCCTTACCGGCAAGATCCTCAGCATGATAATCTTCCGGGAATGTCAGGGTAAGATCCTTCTCATCTCCCGCCTTTGCGCCGATCAGCTGTTCCTCAAAGCCGGGAATAAAGCTGCCGCTTCCAAGCTTCAGATCATGACCGGTGTCTTTTCCGCCTTCAAACGGAACGCCGTCCTTGAAGCCTTCATAATCGATGTTGACGGTATCTCCGTCTTCCGCCGCACCTTCTACGGTTTCCATATCCGCATAGGTGTCACGCATCCGGTCAATTTCCTTGGCGACATCCTCATCTGTCACCTCAACTGTTTCCAGGTTATAGGGAAGTCCCTTGTATTCCCCAAGCACAACCTCCGGCTTTACCGCGAACATGAATACGAGATCAACAGAATCATTATCCATGTTGCGGACATCCAGCGCCGGCTGGCTGACCGGATCCAGTTTCAGTTCCTTGAGCGCTTTGTTCAGCCATTCATTCGCAATTGCCTCAACTGCTTCATACTGCACATTGACATCCGGAAGATATCTCTTCAGCATGGCTTTCGGAACCGCACCTTTGCGGAAGCCCGGAATTTCAACCCGCTTGGAAAGTTTGCGGAATGCCTTTTCCAGCGGTTTTTTCCAATCGTCGCCGCTGACGTTTACTACCAGTTCACCTTCGGAATGCTCTTTTAATGTCCACTCTGCCATATTTATTGACTCCTCTATTTCTAAATTTCCTGAAACAGTATATCAGTTTTTATAAATACAGACCACTGATTCCCACTTCAATTTCGCAAATCCTTTTAGCACTCTGACATTGAGCTTGCTAAAAGAATAACAGCATGTTTTAGCACTGTCAACCACAAAGTGCTAATAATTTTGCAAATCCTTCCGCTTAAAGAAAAAAACGCTGCAGGCGTTCTTTCCCTTATGATTCCTTTCTGCTTTCTTCCTGCGGCATCATCGCTTCTCTGACCTGTCTTTCCGCCTTCTGCGCAAGATCCATGCCGTCCTCCTTTTCATAGGACATCGGAAGCGCCATATAGCAGGAAGAAACAAGCACCGTCCGGGCCAGTTCCAGAAGAGACGGTTCCTTCATGAACTTCTCCTCAAGAATACGCATGGCTTCCTGAAACCCTTCACTTTCCGCAACCGGAACAATGGCATCCCCATAGAATTCATATTCCATCCCGTTGATACGGTATGTAAACTCCTCACTGACTGCCTGTTCCGCAAGCCCTTCCATGATCAGCGCCGCCGCTTCAGGAAGCGGATCACGGCTCAGCCATTCCCGCAGTTCCTTCGTGATGGATCTGAGATTTCTCTCGCACAGAAGGTCAGCCGCTTTCAGCTGGGATACCGGCTTTCCTTTCAGCATGTGAAGCAGTTTTTCCAGCGGCACCTCACCGCTATCCTTTTTCTCACTTTTCAGATAGCGAAGATCCCTGTTCAGCTGTTTCAGTTCTGCCTCTGTATCCGATGGAATATACGGCATGGAAAATTCCCGTTTCAGAAGAAAAGCCGCCGTTTCCAGATCACCGGCTTCCATCGCGGATCGAATCTCCTGTATCACTTCCTCGTAATATCTCATAAAAAATAACAGAGTCACTGTTGCCAGTGACTCCCAGGCGTCCTCGAACGGACTCGAACCGTTGACCGTCCGCTTAGAAGGCGGGTGCTCTATCCAGCTGAGCTACAAGGACAGCGCATTTATGATAGCAAAACTGTATTCCAATTACAAGAATGGAAACGGGAAAGATTTCTTTTTCTTTTCTCCCTTTTCCTCTTCCCTCGGAATATACGGCTTCCATTCCGCGCTTACATCCGGACCATCCAGAGTGACGATCATGTACCCCGGCTGACGGCCGTCTCGGTTATGCCAGATACTGCCCGGATTCAGACATCTGACATCATCGACGGTCTCATCCGCATAGACATGCGTATGGCCGAAGAGTGCGATATCACAGTGATGTTTCTTAGCTTCCCGGGCCAGATAATCATAATTTCCATAATAAACAAGTCTGGTGCCGTGGGTCATGTAGATCCGATGCCCGCCGATTTCAAACACTTTGTATTCCGGCACATCATAGAAATCATTATTCCCCCGCACCTGCGCATATGGTCCATAGGGACGTACCGGCTGCCGGCTGTCTCCGCAGTGAAAATAGTAATCACAGTCCGGTTCAATTACCGGCAGATCACGGATCGGAGTCATGGTGCTGTGGTTATCGGATACCACACAGATACGGATTCGTTCGCTCATCGTACCGTCATTATATGGAAAATATGGAAATTCTGCCAGACGCAGGGTAAAATACAGTCAGGAGAAATCAACTATGAAGTTCAGTCTCTATCCCTGGAACAATTACATCCTGTTTGCGGCAATGATCGCACTGGTCATCTGTATTGGAATTTTCATAAAGCGGGCACTCCACGCACTGAAAACCATTACTTCATTCTCTCCTGCATTACAGGAGATAAACCAGAAGCTCGCTGTTGTTGAGGAGAAATCAGGCAAAGCCTCTCAAAGCATCAATTCCGCATTATCCGGGCTCAAAAATGTCATCACCCTGCTGATTACCTTCAACACCCTGAAACATGCCTATCAGAATCAGAGTTCCACCGGATTCAAAGGAATCAATCAGGCCGCTAAATCGGTTGTTAAATCCCAGTCAACCTTCCGTAAGATCATTAACTGGTTTAAAAAGAGATAAATCCATCCGCCATCCTGGCGGGTTTTCTTTTTGGACTGTGAGTA
>CAMNFS010000089.1 GCA_946537255.1 uncultured Erysipelotrichaceae bacterium | reverse complement strand
GCGAAGAGGAAGACGAAGAAGAGCACGAACATCACCACCACGATGATGAGGATGAAGAGGAACATGAACACCATCATCACCATGATGAGGATGAAGAGGAACATGAACATCATCACCATCACAGCCATGAAGATGTCAATGCCGGACTCAGCGAAGGCAATGTCATTCATGTCGGAGATGAGTCGCACCACCATCATCACCATCACCATCATCATGGTCATGACGCGGATGAGGTGTTTGATTCCATTGGAATCGAAACGATCAACCGATATTCCGAAGATGAAATACGGACAGCTCTTTCCGGCCTTGGGGAAAACATCATCCGCGCAAAAGGAATTGTTCCGGATCATGACGGAAGCTGGCTGTTCTTCGACTTTGTGCCGGGCGACATTGACATCCGCAAAGGATCCCCTGCCTACACGGGACTTATTACTGTCATCGGTGAAAAGGTCGACATTGATCAGATGAAGAATCTGTTCGGGGTGAAGTAATGCCTACCCCGGTTTATCTGTTCACAGGCTTTCTGGACAGCGGAAAAACCACACTGATCAAGGAGACCATGGATGACGCGCAGTTCATGGAGGGGACGGAACGCACTCTGATTCTCTGTTTTGAACAGGGAGAAACGGAATATGAGGAATCCTGGCGTGACAGCCATAACGCGTTTGTGGAATACTTCGATTCCACAAAGGAACTGACCACCGAGCGGATGAGGGAACTGGATACCATCTATCATCCTTCTCAGGTATTCATCGAATACAACGGCAGTGAACCGGTCAGTGAAACCCTGCTTCAGGGGATGCCGGATTTCTGGCCGCTGGTGGAAATACTGACCACTGTGGACGCTACCACCTTTGAGACGTTTGTGAACAACATGCGCGGCATCATGTTCGAACAGATGCGCTGGAGTGATGTCATCATTGTCAACCGCTGCACACCGGATACTAACGGGAGGATGCTGAGAGGAAATATCAAAGCCATCAACAAGCGTGCCAATATCTTCTATGAAGGGAAGTTCGGTGTCCCGGTGGAGCTCAAGAGCGGTACTCTCCCCTTCGATATCAACGCGGAATTGATCGATATCAAGGATGATGACTACGGTCTCTGGTATATGGACTGCATGGAGGATCCGGAAAAATACAACAATAAGAAGGTCATCCTCCGCGGAATATATTCCGAGAATATTCCCGGTTACCATAAGTCCTTCATTCTGGGACGAAGGGCAATGGTCTGCTGCGCGGCCGACACGAGCCTCTGCGGGGTTACCGTAACCGGTGTCGACATCACCCAGATGAAAATCGGAGACTGGCTGGAAATTGAAGGAACACTGAAAACAGTAGACATGGAAAACGGCGGAAAGACCGTTGTGCTTTATGCCAGCCGGGCGCAGTTCTATCATCCGCTTCAGGATCCGTACGTTTACTTCAGCTGATGATCCGCATATAAGGAATCTTTCGCAGATTCCTTTTCTTCTGCTATCATTTTTCTATGACTGAATACTTCGGAACCCTCGGACCCGCATGTGCGGATGAAACAATTCTTGAAGAGATGTTTCTTAACGGCATGAGCGGAATCCGTCTCAACCTCTCTCATACCGGCCTTTCAGAAAGCAGATCCTGGATTTCCATGTTTCATGAAGCCGCCCGCAGAACCGGAAAGCATGGAGATCTTCTGATTGACATGCAGGGACCGGAACTCAGAATCGGAACCCTGAACACACCCCTTTCGTTAAAGGAAGGCGATATCGTTGAAACAGAGAAAATCCCCTTCAGCCCGGAAGTGCTGAACGTTCTCTCTGAAAATGACACGGTCCTTCTGGATGATGGGAAAATCGAACTGCGCGTAAAGGACAGCGCTCTGACGGTCAGACGGGGCGGGCTTCTTTCCAGCCGCAAAAGCGTCAAGATACTCGGCAGGGACATTTTCATGCCGGCAGTCACCGATCAGGATCAGAAGAATCTTTCCCTTGCCAGGGAAATGGGAGTCGCGGCAGTGATGCAGCCATTTGTACGCGGCCGCGAAGATATTCTTGCCCTGCGAAAAGCGCTGAAACAGAACGGCTGTGAAAACCTTCGCGTCTTCTCCAAAATCGAAAACCGAATCGGTCTGTCGCATCTGGATGAAATCATTTCCGTTTCCGATATGATCGTGATCGCAAGAGGAGACCTCGGCAATGATATCCCCCTGCCTGAACTTCCCGGTGTTCAAAAGGAAATCGCAGGAAAATGCCGGGCAGCCGATGTTCCATTTCTTGTCGTGACTCAGATGCTGAGTTCCATGATTCACTCTCCCATTCCGACCCGTGCTGAAGTTTCCGATATCTTCAACGCCATAACAGACGGAGCTTCCGCCGTCATGGTCACAAACGAAACAGCCATCGGAGAATATCCCGCTTCGGTCATGAAATACCTGCACGATACCGGTGAGGCCGCAGATACATGGCGCAGGCGTCATGAGACACTCTGACATCACAGTTTCATCCAAACCAGAAAGAGCCGGCTGAATACCGGTTCTTTTCAGATCCGCCTTCCTTCTTTCCATTTCCTTCATAGTGGATCAGCGGAACCCTCCGCTTCCATGCGTGTATGGCCTGTCATTCATACGGCAGTCAGGATCCCCCACCGAAAAAAGCATATGAAAAACAGGGTGTGACCCCTGTCATAACTGATGATTCATTGTATCTATGATAATCGGAAGAACCTGCTTTTTCCGGGAGATGATCTGCCTTGCAAAGCCGTTTTCCTCCAGCAGTCCGGAAAACCCTTCCGGAATGACATGGGATTTCTTTCCGGAATATATGAAGTAGGAACCGCTTCCGGCCGGATCCGTAAACAGTGTCAGAATCAGATCGTAATGCTGGGTTCTGACTGCCTCCGCCACATAATTCGCAAACCGGTCTTTCACGGCCAGGAAATCCTCCTCACTCTTGCAGGGATTCTGGGCTATGGCAATCCGGCTCTCCCCGATCCGGAATTCCTTGAAGTCGTCATACAGAAGTTCAAGATCCGTCTTGTTCACTATCGAATCACTTGCCGCGATCATTTCCTCATTCAGTTTTTCCGGAGTGATTCCTGCAAGCATGGACAGATAGCTTGCCGTTTCCCTGTCCTCATCGGTAGTAGTCGGGGAAAGAAGGCACAGCGTGTCATTCACGACCCCGCCCAGCAGAAGTCCGGCAAGTCTTGGAGATATCTCAATCCGGTTCTGCCGGTACAGTCCGGCAATAATGGTTGAGGTGCTTCCAACCGGCCGCGCGGTGATCGAGATCGGATTCACGGTTTCGATTCCGCCAAGACGGTGATGATCGATAATTTCCGTGACAACCGCACTTTCAATATCATTTACCGACTGGGTTTCCTCATTGTGATCCACAAGTACAAACTGTTTTTTCTCATAATGAAACAGATGATAACGGGAGATCGCGGCGACCGGCCTTCCTTCCTTGTCAAGCACCGGGTAGGTACGGAAGCGGGTCATGGCTATTTTGGCGCTGACCTCTTCAACGGTTTCGTCCTCCTGAAAGGTTGTTACTCCTTTTGTCATGATGGTTCGAATCGAAGGCGCAAGACAGATCTGCCGGGCGACCTCGGTAACCCGTTTGGCAGTCCGGATCACGGATACTCCGTTTTCCCTCGCTTTTTCCATCGTCACCTTATCCACCCAGTTTTCCCCGGAAATGACCAGGAGGGCTGCCCTGCACTCAATCGCAAATCTCTGAATATCCGGATTGTTCCGGACAATGACAATACTGTCGGTATAATCGGACGGCGCATCTGAAAGAGAAGGCATGATATGCACGACACCATTGGTATGAAAGTCAGGATTCTCATAATAGGATCTGGCCTCCAGCACATCCACTATGTTTCCCAGCGGTGCCAGTTTCAGAAGATCACTGGTATACTCCGGAGACTCGGTGAAAAGCCGGGTCAGATCGGAAACGGATACAATCCCTTCCAGTTTTCCGTCCTCATCAACCACGAAGATCCCCTTGTTCTTCTTTGACATGACATAATCCAGAGCTGCCTTCATGGTCATTTCCCTTCCGGCAGTCAGAGCTTCATCCTTGGCTATTTCTGACAGCGTGCATCTTGCGCTGTGTATGATCCGGGGGTGTTCAAACCCAAAACGCTTCAGAAGATACTGTGTTTCGCTGTTGGCGTTTCCGCAGGCACATGCTTCTGCGGGAATATTCTGAAGGTATTTCAGCTGTGCGCAGGCAATTGCGGAGACAATCGCATCGCAGTCCGGATTTTTATGACCGATGACATAGAGTGGTTTCATGTATAATCTGCTTCCTTCAGAAATACTTTACCTTATTTCCGCGCATAAAGAAAACGGAGTCTTCGCTCCGTTCTCCCATTTACTGTCACATGCTCTCAGGGGCACTGACGCCAAGAAGGTTCAGCGCATTCTTCAGAGTAATGGAGGTTGCCTTGACCAGAGCCAGACGCTGTCCGGTCAGTTCCGGATCCTCCGCATTAATGACCCGGCAGCTGTTGTAATAGCTGTGATAGTTTTTGACAAGGCTCAGAATATAGTCCGTAATCTTGTTCGGTTTTCTGGTAGCTGCCGCATCCGCGACGTGACTTGGAAAATCGCTGATCATCTTGAGAATCAGAAGTTCCTTTTCCTCATTGAGGCGGTCATAGGTTTTTGATATTTCATAGTTCTTTGCCTTTTCCAGGATGGAATGCATCCGGGAATAGGCATACTGGCAGTAGTATACCGGATTGTTATTGTCCTTCTGACGGGCAAGATTCATATCGAAATCCATATGGGTCGCGACATCTTTGGATACAAAAAACCATCTTGCGGCGTCAACGCCTACATCTTCACACAGCTCGCGGATTGTGATCGCGTTGCCGGTCCGCTTGGACATCTTGACTTCCGCTCCGTCCTCAACCATTCTGACCATCTGAATCAGATCCACGTTCAGCGTATCCTTCGGATATCCCAGGGCCGTAAGAGCCGCTTTCATACGGACGACATAACTGTGATGATCCGCGCCCCAGAAATCCACCAGTTCCGGATACCCGCGCTGAATCTTATGGACATGGTTGGCAATGTCAGGAGTGAGATAGGACAGACTTCCATCGGACTTGCGGAGTACGCGGTCCTTGTCATCTCCGTAATCCGTACTCTTAAACCAGAGCGCTCCATCCTTTTCATAGGTCAGTCCCTTTTCATCCATGGTTCTGAGACATTCCCTGATCCGTCTGGAATCCTCCTGATAGAAGAATGTCTCATGCATCCAGGAGTCAAAATGCACGCCATAAAGATCCAGATCCTTTTCAATCTTGGCAAGTTCTCTTGCGACCCCTTCCTTCCGGAAGTATGCAAGCCGTTCCTCAGAATCTGCTGTCAGCCACTTGTCCCCATCCTGTCTGGCAATATCCGCGGCGATATTCTTCACATCCTGGGCATGATACCCATCTTCGGGAAGCGGATATTCCTTTCCGAAATATTCGAAGTAACGGGAAATCAGTGACTCCGCAAGCATATTCACCTGATTGCCGGCGTCGTTGATGTAATACTCCCGGAGCACATCGTACCCGCTCAGTTCCATCAGCCGGCACACCGCATCGCCCCACGCGGCATTCCTTGCATGCCCGCAGTGCAGATCTCCGGTCGGATTGGCACTTACCCATTCCACCAGCACCTTTCTTCCCTTCCCGGTTTCATTTCTGCCATAGTTTTCCTGCATGGAAAGCACTGTGTCAATTACGGAAGAAAGAGAGGATTCAGAAATACGGAAATTAATGAAACCCGGATTGGCAACCTCAATGGATTTAGCCTGCGGAAATGTCTTTCTCAGTTCTTCCGCAATCGGCTCAGCAATTTCAGTCGGGCGCTTATGAAGCTGCCTTGCTAGACGCATCGCAACACTGGTGCTGTAATCCCCCATTCTGGGATCACGCGGTGTTTCCACAGCCAGTACGGATTCTGCGTCAATATCATAGACCGTCTTTACCGCTGCCTTTACCGCATCATAGATCTGCTGTTCAAAATTGCTCATATAAAGTACCTCATCCATTTCATAAAAAAGCCCTTCAGTGGGCTTTTCAGTTCTGATCAGCGCGCCGAGCAGGAGTCGAACCCGCAACCTTTTGATTCGTAGTCAAATACTCTGTCCAGTTGAGCTATCGGCGCATGTCAACAGATTTCACCCGGAAACCTGTATCCATATATACAATATTTCATCTCTCTTTTCAATGAAAACCCTGTCCATCCGGCAGTTCATTCCCGGACAGTCTGCAGAAGATCACTCAGTCCGGTTTTCATCAGATCCATGATCATCTGCCGTGTATCCTTTACCGTAATGGAATCATCCGTACGGAAAACAAACTCCCGGATATCAAATGCCACACACTCCGCAAAGTATCTCGAAAGCAGATCATTGGAGTACTGTTCCAGTTTTCCCGGCTTCCGGTGACGGTTCAGATATTCCTCAAACACCAGGGTCAGATTGTGACGGATCATATCCTCAAAACTGTTCTGCCCGGTGACATTATAGGCAATACGGTAGAACTTCCGATGTTCCTCCACATTCTTCAGCATTTCTTCCAGAGCCTCTGAGACCGTTGTTTTCCCCATCGCGTCAAACATACCCTCTGCGATGTCATGATAGACAATGCAGTTCAGGCAGTCATATTTATCTTCAAAATAATTATAAAAAGTCGCCCGGATAACACCGGTCTGATCACAGATCTGCTTGATCGTAATTTTTTCGAACAGCTGCTTCTGCATCAGATCACGAAGATTTTCATACAGAAGGGACTTCATCATTCCGCGGTGATTTTCCATAACTCTTTTATTTTACCGCTGCAGCAGAAATACAGAAAGAAGGTAAATGGAAAAGATGATCATCAGAATTCCTCCGGTCATGGCAACCGGCCTTGAATAACCGGAACCCCAGCGGTATCCGATCCGCATGGCAAGAAAAATCGTCAGGAATGTAATCACCCCCGCCAGCAGCAGAGAAACCCCGAGGCTGACGCCATTGAAACAGAAGCACGCCCCGATAAACAGCGTGTCAATACAAGTCCACGCCGCAAGAACCGCACATTTTCCATAGTCAAAATCCCGATCCAGTTTTTCTTCCGTATCCCGGTATTTCCAGGCCCTGGTTGCCAGAAATACCCCCATCCCGAAAATAATCAGACATCCGGTCAGCGCCTGAATATGAACAGACATGATGCCCTTGAGGCCATAGGAAATTCCATATCCGACCAGCACTGCCGCAAGATTCATTACGACATGTATCAAAGCATATGCCAGTGTCTTCCCGAATGAAAGATCCCGTATTGTCGCGCCTTTATTCATCATGACCACAAAGCTGTCCAGAGACAGGCCGAGGAATATCAGCGCCGCGTCAATCCATCTCATTTCAAAGTCCTTCTTTCGCTGAACTGTTCTCATTTTAAGCATTATTGACATTCAATGGATTATACAGATTGCCCAGAGTGTTTATGACAAAGAAAAAGGGTCTGCCATCTGCAGATCCCGTTTTCCAATAGGGGGAAAGAAATATCAATTTCGATTGACAGTTTTATGATAACCCCAGTTTGTGAAAATTGAATGCCCGGTTCGTGAAAGATTGATGAAATCCCTTCCTTTTTCCGGCTGAATTCCCTGTATTCCACCCTCTCCTTTTCACTCGTCAGGCATGTCATCCGTCTCATAATCTATTTCTTTTCAGAAAATTATGTGTATAATATAAAAGCTATGCCCCCATAGTAAAACGGATATTACAAACCCCTCCTAAGGGTTAGTTGCAGGTT
>CAMNFS010000088.1 GCA_946537255.1 uncultured Erysipelotrichaceae bacterium | reverse complement strand
AAAAACTGTCCGCAGATTAGAGGGACGGACAGTTATGAGGGGTTGACAAGCCGGCAGGCAGGACTCTGCGCAATCCGGCCTGCCTATCTGTCGACATTATTAAACCTCTTCAAAAGTCACAGAAAAGATACACTCTGACAGGAAACAGAGAAAAAATCAAAAAATTTCAGATCGGATTCCATTTGTTACATTTCTTTCATTTCCGCTGTCATTCCGATTTGACGCGGATTCCTTTACAATGAAAGAAGCAGGAGGAAGTTATGAAATACCTCAGACAGTTTGTCATCATTTTGCTTGTGACCGCAGTCGGAGAGATCATCCGGTATTTTGTACCGCTGCCGATTCCCGGCAGTATCTACGGACTGGTGCTGATGTTTGTTCTGCTCTGCGCAAAGATCATAAAGCTCACGGATGTAAAGGAAACCGCTGTTTTTCTGATTGAGATCATGCCGGTCATGTTCATACCGGCCGCCGCGGGACTGATTGATTCCTGGGGGGATCTGAAACCGATCCTGCTTCAGACCATTGTGATTCTTGTGACAACGACCGTGATCGTCATGGCGGTTACCGGAAAGACCGCGATGTTCATGATCCGAAAGGAGAAGGGCCATGAATGAGCTGATTGCCGCGTCTGCCAGCACTGGCGCTGTGATTTCCCTGCTGGCCTATTTCTTCGGGATGTATCTGAAAAAGAAGACCGGATGGAATTTCATGAATCCGCTGCTGATTTCAATTATCCTGGTGATTCTGTTTCTTCTGGTCTTTCATATCGACTACAGTTCCTACAATACCAGCGCGAGATACATCAGCTGGTTTCTGACACCGGCTACGGTATCGCTCGCGATTCCCCTGTACCAGCAGCTGGACCGCCTGAAAGCAAACTGGAAGGCAATCCTTGTCAGTATCTTCGCGGGATGCATTGCCAGTATGGGTTCGGTATTCGCGCTGGCGATCCTGTTCGGCTTCAATCACCAGCAGTATGTGACCTTTCTTCCCAAATCCATTACGACCGCGATCGGTATGGGAGTGGTTGAGGAAATGGGCGGAATTACGCCGATCACGGTTGCGGTCATCATTGTGACCGGCATCTTCGGCAATATCATCGGAGAAGCCTTATGCAAGGCTCTGAAAATCACGGATCCGGTCGCGGTGGGACTTGCCCTTGGGACCAGTGCCCACGCAATCGGTACGGCCAAGGCCATGGAGCTGGGAGAAACAGAAGGGGCGATGAGCTCACTGGCGATTGTGACAGCCGGCATTATCACGGTTGTGTGCGCGAATTTCTTCGCGATGCTTCTGTAAGATGGAATGAGAGAATCATTCCGATTGAACTTGGACAGATAGGATCAGACCCCTGAAGTGGGGATCAGGAAAGGCAGGTATGATATGAAAATACTGTTTGCGACAAGTGAATGCGCTCCGTATTCCAAATCCGGAGGGCTTGCGGATGTGGCGTTCTCCCTTCCGCCCGCGCTGAAGAAAGCCGGAAACAAGGTTCAGATCATCACTCCGTACTACCGGTGTGTGAAAGACCGCTTTGCGGATGAGGTGGAGTTTGTAAAGTATGTCTATATCCGGCTTGGCCAGGCAGATCTGTACTGCGGTCTGCTGAAGGGAGAACTCTCTGGTGTTCCCGTGTGGTTTGTGGACAATGAGGAACTGTTCGGCAGAGAGCGTCTTTATGGATATGACGATGACAAATTCCGTTTTGCCTGGTTTTCCAAGGCGGTTGTGGATCTTATGCAGGAGATCCGGTTTGTGCCGGATATTCTGCACTGCAATGACTGGGAGACAGCGGCCTGCCTCATGTATCTGAAGGATGATATGGCAAGGAGGCCGGATCTGCGTGGCGTAAGAACCGTCTTTACGATTCATAACATTGCCTATCAGGGCCAGTTCGGTGCCGATGAGCTGACTTCCACCTTCGCGCTGGATCCGGGATGGTATGACGGCGGGCTGGGCTATGAGTATGAAGGCCGCCATGACATCAATCTGATGAAAGGGGCGATGCTGATGGCGGACGCGGTTTCGACGGTTTCTCCGACCTACGCAAGAGAGCTGCATACGCGCCGGCACGGGCATGGGCTGCAGGGGGTATGCGACATCATTGAAGGCAAGATGTACGGCATTCTCAACGGCATCGATCCTGCCCACTATGATCCGGGGAAGGATCCCCGCATCCCCGCCAACTTCACCGTCAGGAACAAGCGCGGAAAGGAGAAGTGCAAGGCCTATATTCAGGAACAGTTCGGTCTCAGGCAGGAAAGATACTGGCCGTTATGCGCCGTTGTCGCCCGGCTTGTGGAACAGAAGGGCATTGAGCTGATCCGCCGCGTCATGCCAAGACTCATGAAGCGGGGCATTCAGATGATCGTCTTCGGACAGGGCGAACAGCGCTATGTCGATTTCTTCAATGAATGCCGGGAAGAATACAAGGGTCAGTTCGGCTTTTCGGATCAGTATACGGAAGAGATGGCCGCTAAAGTCTTTGCCGGGGCGGACTTCTATCTGATGCCTTCCGCCTTTGAACCATGCGGTCTTTCCCAGATGATGGCAATGCGCTATGGCACCGTGCCGATTGTGCATGAGACCGGCGGTCTCAAGGATACGGTGCGTCCGTATTCCGACTTTGACGGCATCGGGGATGGATTCTCTTTCTCGGATTACAATCCGAAGGATATGATGCTCGCGATCGATGCCGGACTTCAGGTGTACTTTGCCGAGCATGATGTCTTTGAGGTGATCAAGGACCGCTGTATGAAAAAGGACTTCTCCTGGACCAAGTCCGCGCTTGCTTATATGAAGATGTATTCGGATATCTGCGGAAACGGATCGGATCCCAATGTCACCTTCCAGGATGCCTATGAGGCAATGGAGGTTGTGTATCGGGATCTTGAACCGATCCGGAAGAAATATCTGAAGAAGCTGCCGGATGACTATCTGAATGTCTGCCAGATACGGATTGAGGGACCGGGCGAAGGCACCTTCTATGTGAAATTCACAAAGAGCGGCATGGAGATGGCGCCATACAGCTACGAGGGAGCGGATGCCACCATCAGCGCCACGTTTGACAATCTTTACAATATGGCGATCGGAACCGCCAACGCGGACCGCCTGTTTGTGCGCGGTCAGCTGAAGGTGGAGGGAAATCTCTCCAAAGGGGCGGAAATGAGTGTTCTGATCGGACAGAAGAAGCGGTAAAGGGAGGGGAAAGATGTTTACAATACTGTTCTATATTCTGCTGTTCATCGGGCTTGTCTGGGTCATTGTGAAACTGATCCGCAATCCGAAGGAGGTTTCCTCCGCGGTCGGCAAGTACAGCCGGTATTCCGGATGGATACTGATCGCGGTTCTTGTGGTGTTCATCCTTTCGAATTCCTTCTATTCCGTATCGGAGGATCAGATGGCGGTTGTCACATCACTTGGCCGGGTTGTGCGCACGGATACCGCCGGTGTGCATTTCAAGATCCCTGTGATTCAGCATGCGTCCATGGTCGATGTGACAACCCATGGCGCTTCCATCGGCTATGTGATTGAAAATTCCAACCAGAACTGGGGCAACCGGGAAAATCCGCAGATGATCACTTCGGATTTCAATCTGATCGATGTGGATTTCTATATTGAATACAAGGTCAGCGATCCGGTCGCCTATCTCTACAATTCCGAAAATCCGGAAATCATTCTGAACAATGAGGCAATGTCCTCCATCCGGGCGATCATTTCCGATTACCCGGTGGATGATGTCATGACGACCGCCAAAAGCGAAATCCAGCAGAAGATCCGGGAATCCCTCATGACCAAGCTGGAGAGCGGAAATATCGGTCTGCAGTTAGTGAATGTCATGATTCAGGATGTGGAACCGCCGACCAATGATGTGCTTTCTGCCTTCAAGTCGGTGGAAACCGCGAAGCAGGGAGCGGATACCGCCATCAACAATGCCAATCGCTACCGGAATGAACAGCTGCCAAGCGCCGAAGCGGAGGCGGACCGGATTATTCAGGCCGCGGAAGCGAACAAGGCATCCCGGATTGCGGAAGCGGAAGGTCAGACCGCCCGTTTCAACAAGATGTATGAAGAATACCGGAACTATCCGCTGATTACCAGAAAGCGGCTGTTCTATGAAACCATGGAGGATGTTCTGCCGGATCTCGAGATCGTCGTGACCGACGGCAGCACCCAGTCCATTCTGCCGATCGGATCTCTTTACGCAGGATCCGTGAAGGAGGGAAACTGAGATGAAAGACAAAAAGGTAATCGGAGGGATTACGGCAGCGGTGATCGCCGTAATGATTCTGTTTTTCTCCTCCTTCTATACGGTAAAGCCGAATGAGTATGTCGTCATACGGCATCTTGGCAGAATCAGCGCGGTCAACGATACGCCGGGTCCGGCATTCCATATGCCGTTTGTGGAAACGGCGGAATCCATCTCAAAGCGCATGCTGTTCTATGATATTCCGGAATCCGATGTCATTACCCGGGATAAGAAATCAATGGTAGTGGACAGCTTTGTATTATGGCGGGTCACGGACCCGGACAAATATATCCGCACCCTCAACGCGGCCCGGGGAAGGGCGGATGAAAGAATCGAGGCATCGGTATACAACGCGGTCAAAAATACGATTTCCTCCATGACGCAGGATGAAGTGATCGCCTCCCGGGGAGAGGCACTGACCACCCGGATCACGGATGAGGCCAACTCGGATATCGGTCAGTACGGAGTGGAAATACTCACTGCGGAAATCAAGACGCTGTCACTTCCGGCAGACAACCAGGAGGCGGTATTCGCGCGCATGATTTCGGAACGGGAAAACATCGCGGCCGGATACGCGGCCACCGGCAACTCCCAGGCGCAGAAGATCCGCAACGAAACAGACCGGGAAGTAAAACTCAGAATCGCGGAAGCCAACAAGCAGGCCGCCATTCTTGAGGCCGAAGGCGAAGAGGAATACATGCGGATTCTTGCGGAGGCATATAATTCGGAGGACAAAGCGGAGTTCTATGAATATATCCGGGGTCTTGACAGTCTCAAGAAGTCTCTTTCCGGAAGCGGAAAGAAGACGCTGATTCTCGATCAGGATTCGGAACTGGTAAAGATTCTTTACGGAAACTGATGATTCTGATAAAACAGTCACTCCCACCGCATCCGGGAGTGGCTGTTTCAATGCGCAGAAGGAAAACTGTGACACAATGGAAGCAGGAGGTCATTTCATGAACATTCTTTTATTCGGTGTTGCGTCAGTCGGAAAAAGCACGATCGGAAAAGCGCTGGCAGAGCGGATGAACATTTCCTTTTATGACGGATATGACGAGCTGGAAGCCTATTATGGAAAACCGATACGGCAGATACAGAGCGAATACTTTCTGGGATCCGGATTCGATGACGCAAAATCCGTGGTGTATGGAGACATTCTGAAGAAGCATCCGGAAGACAAGGTCATCGCGATGTGTCCGACTTATTACTGCACATCCGTACGGAAATACGTCAGACGTCCGGATACGGTTTCCATTGTGCTCGAGGACAGTCCGGAGAACATATATGAGCGCAATGAAGTATTCAATCAGAGAACAGGCGAAAGGAATGACGATCCTGCCCTGAAAAAGAAGCTCATCAATGAAACCCGTAAGGATATTACCTTTTACGAAAACACGAACAAGCATATCCCGCTTCGCTTTAACGTGGATGGAAGACCGGTGGATGTCTGTGCAGAGAAGCTGCAGGAACTCGCAGAGTCCGTGTTCCGCAATCAGGAAGAGAGAGGTCCGGTGGTTTCACTGGATCTGAAATAAGCAGCACAGCGGCTGTACGCATATGACAGACAGAAAACAGAGGCGGATTTTCATGAGCTTTGCGGGAGTGCTTGTCTGCGGCATCGCGGTCGGCAT
Organism: uncultured Erysipelotrichaceae bacterium; assembly: GCA_946537255.1. GTDB lineage: Bacteria > Bacillota_I > Bacilli_A > Erysipelotrichales > Erysipelotrichaceae > Bulleidia. The sequence continues at coordinate 2,078 of CAMNFS010000088.1, read as the reverse complement.
GTTCAAATACGCCTCCTTCGGTGTGGATCCCTTTCAGACTCTGATGAGCGGTCTTTCCGCCTGTATTCCGATTTCCTTCGGAACCCTGTATGTGATTGTGAACGTGTTTCTGCTTTCCGTGTCGCTGATCTTTGACCGCAGCCGGATCGGGATTGCGACCTTTATCAATCTCTTTCTGCTTGGCTATATCATTGACGGTTCTCTCCGTGTTCTGAAGACGCTGGAGGAAAACCCCTCCGTTTTCGTACGGGTCATGATTCTTTTCGCCGGTATTGTTCTTCTCTGTCTTTCCTCCGCCTTTTACTTTACGGCGGATCTTGGGGTATCGACCTATGACGCGGTTTCCTTGATTCTTGCGGACCGGTTTCGAAGCATCCCGTTTTCAGTGTGGCGGATTGTGACGGATGTGTTCTGTGTGCTCTGCGGCATGGCCCTCTGCTTTCGTGCGGGGTATACGCTGAAAGAGCTTGGTACGGTCATCGGCCCGGGTACCGTACTGACTGCTTTTTTCATGGGGCCATTGATTCAGTGGTTCCGGATTCACGTATCCGAACCCTTTCTTCTGAAGTCTCAATAAAGAAGATATGAAAAAAGGAGCCATTCTCTTCTGCATCAGTGTTTACTGGTTCAGACAGAGACAGCTCCTTTTCCGGTTCAGCCCTTTTGAAGCGCGGTGCGGATTGTTCCTTTTGGGTCCTTGATCAGAAGGCGGATCAGCCAGATGACAAGACCCAGAGCGATGACAGACAGGCCAAGGAACGCGTCATTGATCATGTCATTCACTTCCGGCTGGAAGTACTTCGCGCCAAGCTCTGCGTATTCAAACACCGCATCGACAAGCCACATGAGGGAGGCACCCCAGTACATGAAAACCAGAACACCCAGACACATGTCATCATTTCTGCGGAAATACCAGCAGGCGGTGACAATGACAGCCGCAAATACAGTAAGCAGTAGTGTCATGGGTTCTCCTTACTGTGCCTTCTGCATTTCGACAGCCGGACGGGCCGCGATCTGATCGGCGACTCTGCACATGATGAGCCATACCACGGTAATCAGCAGTGCCATGCATACTCCGACCGTGGACATTTCATGAACCATTTCCGCCGCATCCGCGGGATCATTCATCGCGGTAAGAAACGGAAACCACGGAACGACTTCTCCATGCCAGACATGTTCGAACATAAGAAGCACAGCGCCGCCAAGCAGGAGGCCCCTGAGCCACTTCAGTTTGGTGCTGAGCGCGATTTTTCCATTCTCAGCGGGTTTTGCTGTGTTTTTTTCTACGATTGAAACAACTGCCGCTTCGGCAGCCGGTACCAGAAAACAAGCCATACGATTTCTCCTTATTCAGCCAATATAAAAGGCATACGAAACTCTGCAGAGTTCTGCATGCCTTCATGGCATACTTTTCATTGATTCCTTTAAAATCCAGTCTGCGCGTCCTTCAGGAGCGCAGCGCGGACTATCTTCCGCAGAAAGATTATACCACGATGTGCCGGTTCAGTGCCTTTACAATAACCGGAATCAGAATCAGCTGGGCAATGATGCCGATCATGGCGTTGGCAAAGCCCCGGGCAAGAAACATCTGGAAGGTAAATGCTTCATTCCCGGAGGTACTCATCAGAATGGTCTGGGCGATGCCCCAGATGACGCGTCCTCCCAGCATGCCCGCAAGCAGGGAAACATAGATCCAGGCAATGGAGTCCGGTTTTCCCATGCGGTAGACAAGACCGGTAATGAGCCCGTATCCGCACAGTTCAAAGGCCATGGCAATACCGGTGGGAAAAAGAACCGGCATGCCGAAGAGCACCGAGCGCAGAAGCGGGCAGAGAAATCCGACCAGGGCCGCGTAGCGGGGACCGCAGAAAAACGCGCACAGGAAAATGGGAAAGTGCATCGGCAGAAGCGCGGAGCCGATCTGCGGAATCTGACCGGTGATGAAGGGAAGTACCTGTCCAAGGGCGAGAAACATCGCCGCGAGGGTGAGTTTTCTGATTTCTGACTGTTTCATGGGTTCTCCAATATAAAAGGCATGCGCAGCCTCTGCAGAGGCGTCTGCCATGCCTTCTGACACG
>CAMNFS010000087.1 GCA_946537255.1 uncultured Erysipelotrichaceae bacterium | reverse complement strand
TTCAGTGGGGTGCTGTTTTATTTGATCAATCGCTTCACTGAAAACAGCGGATGAAACCATTCACGCTTGGCAGATGACTGATCTTCTTATCGCATACTGACTGACTCAGAACTTAGGTTACTGAATCAGCGCAGGCACAGGAAAAAAGAGAAGCGCTCAGGCTTCTCCGTAAAGATTCCGGCTCAGCAGCTCTTCCTGTACCGAGCGGTCAAGATTGACAAAGACAGCGGAATATCCGGCTACCCGGACAATGAGATCCGGGTATTTTTCCGGATGCACCATTGCGTCCTCAAGGGCTCCCCGGTCCACCACCGTAACCATCAGATGACAGCCGCCCTTATGGAAATAGGTGCGGAACAGGGTTTCAATCACCGGGATATGGTTTCTGAACATCGATTTTTCAAACTTGATGTTCTGTACACTGCCGGCGTGATATTTCGGATCAAATTTCCGCAGGGAATTCAGCAATGCGGTCGGTCCGCTCCGGTCTGCGCCGCCCTGAGGATTATTGGCCGGATTCATATAGAGACCGGCCGGTCTTCCATCCGCGGAGGCGGAGGTACGCAGTCCCCATTCCGTATTCAGGGAGTTATTGGAAATCACGATCAGAAAATACTGCATTCCTTTTGCGATACCGCGGTTCCGGATTCCCTGTGCCACATATTCATAGACCTGATTGGCCATGGTATCTGCTGTTTCCAGATCATTTCCGTATTTATCGCATGCCTTCAGATCCCTCTGCATCTTTTCATAACCATGAAAGTTTTCCCTGAGGGCAGTACAGATTTCCTTCAGGGTACAGGTCTTATTCTCAAAGACCAGATGCTTTATGGCATACAGGGCATCGCTGGTGTTGATGTTTCCATAGGTTTCACACGTACCGCCCAGATACCGGACGCCGCCGTCCAGCAGTGCCTTGCCCCGTTCCACACAGTCATCCATCAGAATGCTGGTGAAAAGGAAACTGACCTGTCCGTTCATGATTTCATAGGAGCGATACTGGCTGTCCGCCGCAAGATCCATATAGTAATCCAGCAGCTCCGTATAGCCGTTCCAGAATTCTTCGAAGCTTTCGATTGTTTCCATGTCCCTTGGCTGGATGGGACCGAGCTTGTACTTGCCGTCCATTGGATCGATGCCGCGGTTCATATAGATATTCAGAAGCTTGAGAAGATTGATGCAGATGTTCGGGGTTCCGGTGCTCTGACCCCAGAGCACAAATTCCGTACAGCCAAACGGTACATAGCGGGAAGCGGTTTCCTCATCCACCCGCATGCCGAAGGCAACGGATGGAATGTTGACATCATCATTGTACAGCGTCGGATAGGTAGCTCCGCTTGCCAGCGCCGCCATAGCCTCATCCCAGGTTTTCTGATCCGTTTCATCCGAAAGCCGGAGAGTGAACTGCGGCTCCACGTAGCGGCATTCCAGGCATACCTTCATCGCGATATGCAGAAAGCGGTCGGCTTCCTTCGGGTGTTTTCTTCCCTTTCCGCCGACGATGACTCGACCGTTGACGGTGGTACGCCGGTTTTCAATCATGGTCCAGAGAGACTTGATGTACCGGAAGGCCATCTCTTCGCTCAGTACCCCGCTGTCCAGATCCCTTGCAAGATAGGGACCCAGGAAATCATCGAGCCGTCCGTAGTTGATGACACCGGAAAGCAGGGCATACAGCCACAGCAGCTGCAGAGCCTGGGAGAAGGTTTCCGGTTTTTCCAGACGGATCACGGAAAGATCTGCCGCCATGTGAGCCAGCTCTTCCTTCCGCTGGATCTCTTTTTCATCGAGTTCTTCCATCTGGGCAAGACATTTCTCTCTGAGACAGTCCGCGCTTTCCGTCACAAGATCAAGACAGGAGATGCAGGCATGGAGAAAGGCGTTGGAGGGTTCCTGTTCCAGCCGTTTTTCCACCATTTCCTTCAGTCCCTTTACGCCATGGTCCAGAAGTTTTGGATAATCCAGCATCATGCCGGAAAGACGGGCGGTCGCGATCAGAGGATATTCCGTATCGATAAAGCGGCCGATGGTGGTATCCGTCAGTACCTCACGGCAGTAGATCGTCTTGAGATCGTGCTGTACCCAGTACTGATAAAGGGCTTCCACCCGTTCCGCGTAATCCTCACCAAGCACGGCAATCTGTTTCTGAAACGCCCGCAGCTTGGCAAAGACGCAATAGTGACCGACACCCCCGAGGGAGGTTACACAGCCAAAGCCGATCGGAAGCACATCCAGCCGGCCGGCGGTCAGATCCTGATCCTCAATCCTTCGGAACATGGCCGGATACTGTACCGCCAGACACGCTGCCTCCCGTTCCGCGACGGAGGCGTTCCGGTATGCTTCATGGGTGCGGGTATACCGCTCCATCAGCTCCAGCTGTTCCGGAAGTGTTTTTTCACAGGGAATGGTTTTGGATACTTCCACATTCTGAATTCCCTCAAGATCAAACTTAACCATATATTCCTCTCTATCCGCCGATGCGGATGTTCAGTCCCATGGACGTGCCGGTTTCCTGAAACGGCAGAAGATCCTGCCGGTTCAGAGGCTTTGTGTCCTTCATGGGATATACCATTCCGAGCTGACGGTATTTGGTCAGCCCCAGGGTATGGTAGGGGAGCAGATCCATACGCTTCACACCGTTTTTGAGAACATATTCAAACAGCTCGTTCAGCTCTTCCTGACTGTAGTTCAGACCGGGAATCACCGGAACCCGGACCGTGATCTTTTCCGGAAAGAGTTTCGCGAGAAGGCGGAAGTTGCTGAGAATCAGATCCAGATTCCCGCCGGTCAGACGGTGGAATTTCTCCCTGTTCAGGGTTTTGACATCAAAGAGAAAATCATCCACCCACTGTTCTGCCAGAACAATATTCTGAGCCGGTACATGCCCGCAGGTTTCCGCGGCAATCCGGATGTCTTCTGATCTGCACATGGTAAGCAGGGGAATCAGACTGCGGATGTGATTGAGCGGCTCCCCGCCGGACAGCGTAATTCCGCCATGGGATTCCTCATAGTAGTCCTTGTCCCGGATGACCGTATCAAAAATCTCCTTCGGCGTCATCCAGACTCCGGAGATGGACATCGCTTCATTCGGGCAGACCGAGGCGCATTCTCCGCAGGCTGTGCACTGATTCCGCAGAATCGTCTTTTTTCCTTCCGTTACGATAATCGCCCGGTTCGGGCAGGCGGAGACACAGGCTCCGCAGGCAGAGCACTTCCGGTCAAGAAACATGAGCTTCCGACCGATTTTCTGAGATTCCGGATTGGAACACCAGGCACAGTGAAGAGGGCATCCCTGCAGGAATACCACGGTGCGGATTCCTTCTCCGTCATGTATGGCAAAACGTTCAATATTGAATACCGGCAGCTGGTTCATAGTTTATTTATTCCCGTTTGGGAAGACGGTTGATGGTCTCCCGTTCCGCGGTTCTCCAGTTATCCTGAAGTCCGCTCATCAGATCGACAAAGCGTTTGGTAGTCAGATGAGGACGGGTGATCGCGGAGCCGACAACGACGGCGTCCGCACCGAGATACAGGGCCTTGATCGCGTCCTCCGGTGTCAGAATATGTCCTTCCATGATCATGAAGGCACGGTCTTTGAAATCTCTGCACATCCGGGCAAATTCTCTGAGGTCCGGCGCGTCGATATCCTTTGTCTCAGCGGTATAGCCGTAAAGGGTAGGGCCGACGATATCCGCGCCGAGTTCCACCGCGTGTCTGGCTTCCTCATAATTGGACACATCCGCGAAGATCAAAGCATCCGGAAGTTCCTTCTGTACGATCGGAAGAAGCTCCCATGCCGGTCTTCCCTCCTCCGTCAGCTGATTGGTGCAGTCAAGCGCGATGATATCCGCGCCTGCCTCATAGACTTCTTTCGCGGCCTGCAGAGTAGGGGTGATAAATACATCTGAGGTTCTGGAGAAAATCTTGTAGAGGCCGATCAGCGGCAGATTGACATTTTCCTTGATCATCCGGATCTGATCCGGTGAATTGGCACGGATGCCGACCGCGCCGCCCCACTCCGCGGCCTTGGCCATCTTAAGGACAAAATCCATGGAATATACGGGATCGGTCGGCTGTACCTGACAGGAGACAATCAGTCCCTTCCGCATTGATTCAAGCAGTGCTTTGTTTTTCATACTGTTCCTCCGCTGATATCTATTTTTTTCTTCTTTCAATATACCGAAGGGAACCAAGGATGTACTACAATCTGAATTGACGGAAAGTTTATTCAGATTGCTCAAAGGAGGAGAGGCATGCGCTGGCGGGAAAAAGGAACGCTGGAGGACAGCCACATCTGTTTTCCGGACTTTCAGGAAGCATTTATCACACATTACTACCGGATGTACAGCTGCGGCATTTTTACTGTAAATGACCAGTATCATATCCGGAGACAGGGCGGTCGTCCATGCCTTTTTCTCTATGTGACAGAAGGGACGCTCATATTGGAAACCGAACGGGAGATAAGCCGGATTCAGAAAGGAGACGCGGCCCTGATCAACGGGGAAAAGCCGCATGTCTACCGGTGTCCGGATACCTGCCGGTTTCTGTTTTTCCATTATTCCGGCAAGGATTCGGTGGAAATGACGGAATCCCTGATCCGCGAAAACGGCAGCGCGGTCTTTTCACTTCAGGGGGATCCGGAGCTTTCGGATCTTCTGATTCCGACTATCCGGGAGTGCCTTGAAACAGAGGAGGCGGAACCCCATGCCCTGTCGGTTCTGATCTACCGGGTGTTCTGCGCGCTTCATATGCGCTGTCAGGGCAAAAAACACATGCCTTTGGCTGTCAGTCAGGCAATGGAATATGTGCGGCTGCATATCCGGGAGAAAATCACCCTCGCGGATCTTGCGGCTTCGGTGGGCTTCAGTCCCTGTTACTTTTCCCGCCTGTTTACAAAAACAGCCGGGATTACCCCGGCCCGTTATATCTGGGGAGAAAAGATCCGTTTCGCGAAGCAGATTCTGAGAAGCACCAATTCCTCGGTTTCCGAGATTGCCGAATCCCTCGGCTTCAGCTGTGAGGCTTCCTTTATCAACGCGTTCCGGGTAAGAAACGGAATGTCTCCGAATCAGTATCGAAGGCTTCCCGCGTTCCGGGAAGAAGACGCGGATTTATAATAATAGAACAACAGGAGGTACTTTATGGAAGGACTGGAAATGATTCTTTCCCGGCGGAGTATCCGTCATTTTCAGGAACAGCCCCTGAAAGAAGAAGAGATTCACCGCATTCTTGAAGCCGGAATGGCCGGCCCCAGCTGTGTGAATGCGAGAGACTGGGCGTTTCTTGTCGTCACGGACCGGCAGCGTCTGATTCAGATGGCTGAGGCAAACGGCGCACCCGCGGAGCCTTTGAAAAGGGCGGCGCTTGGAATTCTCGTATGCGGAGATCTGAAGCGGGCATTTTCCGGCGCGAAGGAATACTGGATCATTGACGCTTCCATCGCGGCTCAGAATATGGTGCTGGCCGCTGAGGCGCTTGGGATCGGCTCGGTATGGCTTGGTACCTGGCCGCAGATGGAGCGGGTGGAACAGCAGCGGAAGCTGTTTGATCTGCCGGATCATATCATCCCGCATTCCATTCTCGCCTTCGGCTATTCGTCCAAAGAGGCCATCGGGGAAAAGATTCTTTATGAAGAGGACCGGGTTCATCGGGAGAAATGGTGATGAAGCGCATCCTGTTTTCTGTCTTGGCTGTATCTGTCTTCCTGTTATCCGCCTGCGGCGTAAGAAACAGTCAGCCATTGCCCTCCGCCAGTCCGCAGCCTTCGCCCCTTGCGCAGAAGAAAGAGGAGCTCGCAGCCACTGTGGAACCGGTATCAGATGAGCCTTCTGTTGTCCTTCTGTATCAGGGCCATGCCAGTCTTCGTATTACGGCAGGGGATCATGTCATTTATATTGATCCGTATGCCGGAAGCGGATATGACAGTCCGGCGGATCTGATTCTGATTACTCATGGTCATTATGATCATAACAACCCGGATCTGATACAGCAGAAAAAGGACAGCTGCCGGACCATTACATGGACGGACGCGCTTCAGGATGGAACCCATCAGTCGTTTGATCTTGGCTATGTGGTGATTGATTCCGTGGAAGCCGGAAACAACGTCAATCACAGCACAGCGGAATGTGTTGGCTATGTGCTGCGGTTTGCGGACGGTCCATCCGTCTATGTCAGCGGCGATACCTCAAAGACGGATGAGATGGCCTCCCTGAAGGAAAAAAAGATCGACTATGCGTTCTTCTGCTGTGATGGCGTATACAACATGAACGCGGAAGAGGCCTCGGAATGCGCGGCCCTTGTTCAGGCAGAGGTTTCGATTCCCTATCATGTCAGTCCTGCGGATCCTGCCAATTCATTTGACATGGAAACAGCCGAGCGCTTTCAGGCGGAAGGCCGCCGTATTCTGAAACCGGGTGAGGAACTGGTTCTGAAGTAATGAATACAGTTTTTGTCCGTACCTGCGTGCAGGTACGGATTTTCTTACTGTCCGGCGTGTTTCAGATACCAGGCAATCAGGTCATCCGTCACTTCCCCATAGGACTGAATTCCGCTTTCTTCCGAAAAGGTTTTGAGATAGGTGTCATTGATCTGATCATTGATTTCCTTCAGTCCTGACTCATAGCGCTGATAGATGGAAGCGGTATCCGAGCGGTCAAGAAACAGAAGTGCAATGCCGGCAGGACCTTTATGACTTGAGATCAGCTTTTCACAGAGGTCCGGACGCACCGCATACAGAGAAGACAGGCAATAGGAAAAAGCGGAATAGGTGCCGCTGTAGAGAAACACCGGATCATCGCTTTCCATGCATGCAAGGAAGGCGGCGAAGTTGGCTTCTTCTTCACTTGCGATACCGAGACGGTGAGCTGCCTCGTGAGCCATCGTAAAGGGCATGGAGGCCGCAGGCACACTGGCGGGAACCCCTGCTTCACCGGTAACCGGCATGAACATCCCGATGACGCCGCTGTACATCAGATATTCGCCGACAACGGACAGTTTCTTGACCCGTACGGAAGAGCCTTGAAATACGGAGGAAGTATCGGAAAGAGCTTCATACAGCCTGCCTGCTTTTTCCGCCAGAGGATAAAAATCCGGGGCAGTCAGACTTCCGTTTTTCTGCCGGCTGACCAGACGGGCATAATCGCCTGCCTGAACCAGAAAGTACTCACAGGCTTCATACAGCACCTCCGTGCTCTGTTTCTCTTTCTGATAGCCAAGCTCATCCGCAAGGGGCGGGGCATAATGATTCAGCATCCAGCCGCTGACGGTCATGGTAAGAAGAACGGAACCGGCAAAGAGGATCCGGGAGAACCAGGATAAAACCCTGTGCTTTACCAGGGCATGGATGAAAGCAGCCAGAGCGATGACCGTCATCACTGAAAGAAGGATATCCCATACAGCCAGCGGAGAAAAGGATGTCAGCCAGGCAAGAAACGAAATCCAGGCTCCTGAAGCCTGTCGATAGGCAGGAAAAAAGAATCCGGGATACTTCCGGAACAGTATCATCGCAAGACCATTCATCAGAATCAGACAGCCGGCCGCTGCGATCCTCCAAAGGGCTGTTTTATTTTCCGGCTTCATATCTGTACTGTATCAAAGACGAAAGAAAGCAGGAAGAAAAACCGCGGAAGCTTCCCTGTTCTCCGGTTTCTTCCGTGAATATCCGCTGTCTTGCTCTGAGAAAGGACAGGAAGGATCTGTACCCTGCGGGTACAGGTGGAAGAAGGGCTTCCTCTTCGGATCACCGCCATCAGATGGTCATTTTCAAACTCAGGCGCAGAATTCAGGGGCCGGATCCTGTCTTCCATGTGCGGTTTGGAGCACTTTGATGTCCGTGATGACCTATATAGTAAGGAACAGCTCATTGGAAAGCTGACAGTTCTATTTTTTTAGCGTTCTTCTTATTGAGAGAGAACAAAAATCCCCCGCAAATAATTCTGTGAAAATGCACGTTATGCACCGGGGCGGCCGCAACTATACATTTAAAATTCCGAGATTTTGC
>CAMNFS010000086.1 GCA_946537255.1 uncultured Erysipelotrichaceae bacterium | reverse complement strand
ACTGAGCAAAGACGAATATGAAGAAGTCAGTGAAAATGTCTGGGTTCATAAGACAGCCAAAGTCTTTCCTTCTGCATATCTTGGCAGCCCTTGCATTATCGGCCCCAATACTGAAGTCCGCCACTGCGCGTTTGTAAGAGGCAGTGCTCTGGTCGGGGCGGATTGTGTTGTCGGAAACTCTGTTGAGCTGAAAAATGTCATTCTGTTTGATCATGTGCAGGTACCGCATTACAACTATGTCGGTGATTCCATACTCGGGTATTACAGTCATATGGGTGCCGGATCCATTACCAGCAATGTAAAGTCAGACAAAACCCTGGTGGTGGTGCATTCGGATACGGAACATGTGGAAACCGGACTGAAGAAGTTCGGTGCCATGCTTGGCGACCATGTCGAGGTCGGCTGTAATTCCGTTCTGAATCCCGGTACTGTCATCGGCAGAAACTGTCAGATCTATCCGACCAGCTGTGTCAGAGGGTTGGTACCGGAAAACTCCATCTGGAAGACACATACCGGTGAAATCATTGAAAAAAAGTAAGCCGGACAATGAACCGGTTCAGACCGCAAGGATGAAATTCTGACCGTTCTGCTGTTCTTACTGCAGTGGGTTTCTTCTCTCTGTTTCAGATGAGAAATCCCTGCTTTTTTTCTTCTCTGACCATATTCCTCTGCAGAAAACCGTTGGAAAGACCGGGAACATTTCTGATCGAAACGGAAAGGAAAAGGAAAGAAATGAAGGATCCTGACGAGGTGACAAAGTGACGGGCGGAAACGATGGATCCACCTGGAGGCGGGATCGCGTCATTTCCCTGAATGGAAAGAAACAGAAACGCGGTGGAATACGGCCATTTCAGATATAATAGTACCTGGAGTAGATCTTTCTATGAATGAAAATGCTGAAGTGATTTATGCCGCAAAGCTGGAGCGGCTTAAGAAAAAACTGGAGGAGCGTCAGTTTGCCGTGACGCTTCTGAAACGGAAGGAAGAAGTTCTTCCGTTTCTGAAATCGGCTGTACCGGAGGGAGCTTCGATCGGTGTCGGCGGCTCAGTTACTCTGGATGAATGCGGCGTGATTGAATGGCTGACAGATAATCCGAACTACCGGTTTATCGATCGCTATCATACTGATGACAGGCGCCGAGCCTTCCGGGAAAGCCTTCTGGCGGATGTGTTTCTGATGAGTACCAATGCGGTAACGATGGATGGGATTCTCTATAACGTGGATGGAACCGGCAACCGTGCAGCGGCATTGATCTATGGACCGGATCAGGTTTATGTCATTGCCGGGGTAAACAAGATCACTGAAAATCTGGATGCGGCCATTGCCAGGGTGGAACAGACAGCTGCTCCGATCAACAATGTCCGTCTGAAGAAACCGAATCCCTGTACGGCATTTGGGGAATGCGTGCACTGCAATGAATCGTCCTCTATCTGCAATCAGTTTGTGTTCACCCGCAGATGTCAGCCGCCCGGAAGAATTCATGTTGTGCTTGTAAATGAAGAACTGGGGTATTGATGCATGGAAAACTTATCGAGTTATATTCTGATTGCGATGTTTGCAGCCATCGCGATCTGGCTGTTTCTGGGTTATTTCCGAACCCGGGGCATCATCTATAAGGATCGGATGTGGAACGCTCACCGGATTCTGTTTCTGGCTGCCGGCGTGCTGTGTCTGGTCAGTGTGTTTGTTTTCTCATCCGTTCTGGACTGGGTGAGACTCGGTCTCATGTTTGTCTGCGTCATCGGATTTCTGCTGGTGCGGGACGGGGTTGGCGAAGAAGGCATTGCGATCACCGGCCGCATGTACAAATGGTCTGACATCAAGGCATATGACTACGGAGACTTCCGTAAGGATCAGTACCGTATTTATATTCAGACCAATCAGGGAGACAATCTCAATGTGACAATGCCGAATGAGCAGAAAAAAGAAGTACTTGATTTTGTGAAAGCAAAGATCGGTAAGAAATATACCCGAATGAAGAAAGGATAATGAATATCATGACAGAAATCAGCGTACAGCCCTACATTCCCGATGAGGATTATTACAATCCCGCAATGATCACCGACTTCTATGAATTCACAATGGCAAACTGTCTTTTCCTGCATGGATTCAAGGACACCATCATGGTGTTCGACATGTTCTTCCGCAAGAACCCGGATGATCAGGGATATACGATTTCCTGCGGACAGCAGAAGCTCCTGAAATTTCTGAAGGAATATCACTTCAATGAGCAGGATCTGATCTGGCTTCGTACCAAGGGAATGAGCCAGGAGTTCTGTGACTATCTGAGAACATACCAGTGGAAAGGCGATGTGTACATGCTGAGGGAAGGCACCGTCTGCTATCCGCAGGTACCGATGGTCCGGATCGAATGTGACATGGTAGGAGCGATTCTGATTGAGACCTATCTGCTGCAGACGATGAACTTTCATTCTCTGATTGCGACCAAGGCCACCAAAATCTCGGGCCTCAATATTCACCGCAGCCGTAATGTCATGGAATTCGGAACCCGCCGTGCCCAGGGCGCCAGCGCCGGTAATGACGGTGCTTATGCGGCGGTGCTCGGCGGCTGTGTCGGAACCGCAAACTGCCTTGCGGAAATGAAATACGGCAGTGATGTCAATGCGCTCGGGACAATTGCCCACAGCTTTATCGAATTCTATCCGACGGAACTGGATGCGTTCCGTGCCTATGCGGAAACCTATCCGGAAAAGGTTTCGCTTCTGCTGGATACCTACAACATCTTTGAATCCGGACTTCCCAACCTCATCAAGCTCGATGATGAGATGATTGCCAAATATCCGGATGATCCGAACCGCCGCGTCAAGAGTGCACGGATTGACTCCGGTGACCTTGCCCGGGGCTACAAGCGTCTTCGCAAGGCGCTTGACAAGGCTGGAAAATCCTATATCAAGCTTGTTGCGTCCAACTCTCTGGATGAAAAGAAGATGGCCAACATGGAACTGTATGAAGATGCGCATTTTGACAGCTATGGTGTCGGTGAGAAGCTCATCACCTCTGCGACGGATCCGGTTTTCGGCGGCGTATACAAGCTCGTGGCAGTCAAGGAAGCAGATGGAACCTATACACCGAAAATGAAATGCTCAGACACGGTATCCAAGGCGATTATTCCCGGCAAGCTTATGGCCTGGCGCGTATTTGACGAGGATGGAAAAGGGCAGTGCGATATCATTGCCATGGATGATGAGGTCATTGAAAACGGGATTGCGATTGAAGTCGTCAACCTCGATCCGGATGCCTTTGAAAGTCACCGGGTGCTGATTCCGTATCATGTGGAACGGATTCTTGTCCCGCACATGATCAACGGAGAAATCGCTCTGGATCTTCCGACGATTGCTCAGAAGAAGGACTATATCAAGGAACAGCTGGAGAACAGGGTATGGGAGTCTGAACTGCGTCCCGAATTCCCGCATAAGCATTACGTTGATCTGACCCTTCGGGTCGCGAAGACCAGGGAGGAGATGTACCGGCGGCTCAATGGAGGAAAGATTTGAAAACCGCACTCGTATTCGGCGGTGCCTTCAATCCGCCGACCATCGCACATGTGAGTCTTGCGGATTTTGCCCGCCGCGAAACCAACAGTGAGGAAGTGATCTTTGTTCCGACAAAGAATACTTATATTCAGAATACCCAGCACAAAAGCTTTGCCTTCTCCAATGAGGAACGTCTGGATATGCTGAAGCTGCTGGCGGACAGCCGTTCATGGATGCGTGTCAGCGCGTTTGAGATTGAATCCGCCAGTCAGCCCCGCACTTACATGACGCTGAAACACCTGCGGGATCAGGGATATGCATGCCGGCTTCTGTTTGGCTCGGATAAGCTGCATGAGCTGGAAAAGGAATGGATGTATGTGGAAGAGATCGCCCATGAATTCGGAATGGTCTGTCTTTCCCGCAGTACGGATAATCCTGAAATGATGATCGAGAATGATGAGTATCTCAGGACTCTGAAGCCTTATATTCAGGTCATTTCAGCTCCGGAAACCACCCGGAACATGTCCAGTACCCAGGTCAGAAATGAACTGGCACTGATTCAGGAACATCTTTCTGTGATCCGCGGCATTGTGCCGGAAGAACTGATTGGAAGGATGCTTACCTATCTTGAAAGAGGAAACAGTCAATGAAGAACCGGATGATCAAGGTCGGCGCTGCCGTACCGAAGCTTCGTGTAGCAGATATTACCTTTAATACCGATGAGATTATTGCTCTGATGAAGAAAGCAAAGGGGTATGGACTGGTTGTTTTCCCGGAACTGTGCATTACCGGATACACCTGTGCGGATCTGTTTGCGCAGAGTGCTTTGATTGACAAGGCACTGGAGGCTCTGATCCGCATCCGCCGCGCTTCCGCACGGCTGAAGGGCATCACCTTTGCGGTAGGGCTTCCGCTGCGGTATGAGAACTGTCTTTATAACTGTGCCGCTTTTGTTTCGGAAGGACAGATCTGCGGGATTGTTCCGAAGATTTCTCTTCCTACCTACAGTGAGTACTATGAAAGCCGCTGGTTCAAGAGCGGCCGGGATATGATCGGCCGGCAGATTGAAATTGATTCGGTCATGGTTCCGTTTGGAATTGATATTCTGGCCGTGGATGAACAGTCGGAAGCGGTGGTCGGCGTGGATATCTGTGAAGATCTCTGGGTTCCTGACCGTCCCAGCACGCATGCATGTCTTGCCGGGGCCAATCTCATTGCCAATCTGTCTGCCAGTGATGAGGTGATCGGAAAATCTGATTACCGCAGGGATCTTGTGAAGCATCAGAGCGCAGACTGTTACTGCGGGTATGTTTACTGTTCCTCAGCGGTGGATGAATCCTCAACGGATCTTGTTTTCTCGGGACACTGCATGATTGCGGACAATGGCCGGATCCGCAGTGAAATGATTTTCCCGGAACGTCCTTCCATGCTTTCATCCATCATTGACCTCGACGCGATCCGCTTCAACCGGATTCATCAGAATACCTTCATCAATGAATCGGATGACTGGTACCGAAGAGTGCCGGTGCACATTCAGCCGGTATCCGGAGCTGCTGAGATTTCCTGTGACAATCTGGTGAAGGAACTCCGCAAGATCAGCTATGGAGTCAGCCGCATGCCGTTTGTGCCTTCGGATGACAGGGAGCTTTCTGCCCGCTGTCATGCGATCCTGCAGATTCAGGCAAACGGGCTCGCTACCCGGGTGCGGGCTACCGGAATAAAGAACCTTGTGATTGGTATTTCCGGCGGCCTTGACAGCACACTGGCACTGCTGGTGTGCAATGAGGCAAGAAAACTCGTGCCTGATATCCGGATCATTGCCTATACCATGCCAAGCAAGGGCAATACCACCAGCCGTACCTATCAGAATGCGATTGGCCTGATGGAATGTCTGAATGCAGAAATCCGGGAAGTGGAGATCGGTGAGCCGGTCCGCCAGCATCTGATCACCCTTGGCCATGGCGGGGAATACCGCGGTGAAGGAGATACTACCTATGAGAATGCCCAGGCAAGAATGCGTACCTATATTCTTATGGATGCGGCCAATATGGAAAACGGTCTTGTTGTAGGGACCGGAGATCTTTCTGAGCTGGCTCTTGGGTGGTGTACCTATAATGGCGATCACATGTCCATGTACGGTGTCAATGGATCCGTGCCCAAGACGCTGGTGCAGTATATCTGCCGCGCCTATGCTCTGACATGCGGAGATGAACGTCTGAAAGAGGTTCTTCTCAGCATCGTGGATACACCGATTTCTCCGGAGCTTACACCTTCGAAAAACGGTGTGATCGCCCAGAAGACAGAAGAAAAGATCGGCAAGTACGATCTGAATGATTTCTTCCTTTTCTATCTGATGCGCTGGGGATTCGGGCCGGACAAGATCCTTGCGCTGGCGATGACTGCCTATGAGGAGCTGGACAAGGAAGTGATACGCGCGGCGCTGAGCCGGTTCTATAACCGATTCTTCTATCAGCAGTTCAAGCGCAGCTGTCTGCCGGATGGACCGAAGGTTGGATCCGTGACACTGAGCCCGCGGGGAGACTGGAGAATGCCGAGTGATGCCAGCCCGGCGCTGTTTCAGGAAATACTCAGAAATGCCTAGTAAAAGGCATCCGTTTCTGAAAAATAACAGCGGCAGTTCATGCTGGATGGATTGAAATCAGGTCTGTATCTTCTGATGAACTGAATTGCACGTCTGAAAGGGAAGAACGCTTTCGCCGTTTGAAGCATAAAACTGAGATGTGACTGAAGGGCGAAAGATGCGTATTGATGTGCTTCGATGAGAAGGAATGAAAGCAGATGCCTGAATACGGTATTCCTTCTGCCGATAGATTCGAAAGAATGCGGTAAGACCTGAAAGAACCGAAGCAGTGTATGACAAAACAGGAAGCGGATTCTGATCTGGATCGTACAGATGGTATCGGCTTCCTTTTTCATGCTTTTCGCAGTCTGAAGGAGGAATGATGTGTCATCAGGAGACAATATACTGCAGGAAAGGAATCTGGTATAATCTTCTTCGGCTATGAAAACGATTCTTTGGGATTACAACGGAACCCTGATCGACGATATTGACATCTGTCTTGAGGTGGAGAAATTCATGCTCAGAGAGAGGGGGATGTTTTCCGAATATACGCGGGATGATTATCGCGAACTGTTCTGCTTTCCGGTAAAGGACTACTATATCAAGCTGGGATATACTTTTGAAAATGAAACCTATGAGGAGATATCGGTGGAGTTCAACCATCTTTATGACATGGGTTTCAGTCAGTGCCGGCTTGTAGAAGGCGCTCTGGAGAAACTTCGGGAATCTGTTTCGAAGGGATACCGGAATGTGATTCTTTCTGCGTGTGAACAGAGAAAACTGCTGCTTCAGACGGATTCACTCGGCATTGCGCCGTACTTTGAAGAGCGTCTTGGCATAGACAATGATCTGGCAGGATCCAAGATAGAAATGGCAAAGGAATGGATGAAGCGTTCCGGTACGGATCCGAAGGAATGCATGTTCATCGGTGATACCATTCATGATATGGAGACCGCATCTGCGATCGGTGTTGAAAATTATATTCTGGCGGCCTGCGGTCATCAGAGCCTGAATGTGCTGAAAAAGGCAACAGACAGGGTTGTCTCTGAGCTGAAAGAGGTAGTGCTTTGAAGTGCCCGGTCAGCAGAGCCTGCGGTGCCTGTTCCATGATTGAAACCTCGTATCCGGAAACACTGCATAAGAAAAGAAAATATGTGCAGAAGCTGTTTCCTGGATATGAGGTTGATTTTGTAAAGGGAATGGACAATCCGTATCATTACCGTCACAAGGTCTATGCGACCTTTCACAGCGACAGAAAGGGCGGTCTTTTCTGCGGTCTGTATGAAGAGGGAAGCCACCGTCTCGTGCAGACGGAAAACTGCCTGATTCAGAATGAGGCGGCCAACCGGCTGATTCAGGACTTCACATCCATTGCCCGTGATATGAAGCTGAGTGCCTATCATGAGGATACCGGCACCGGCTGTCTGCGGCATCTTTATGTGCGTGTTTCTCACAGCAGCGGAAGGATTCTTCTTGTCATTGTCATCGGCAGCCGGACGCTTCCTGGTTCCAGAAAGCTCATCTCCTCTCTTCTTGAAACCCATCCGGAAATTGAAAGTATTGTTCTGAATTACAATTCCGCAAGAACGTCCATGATTCTTTCGGACAGAGAAACGATTCTCTATGGAAGAGGATATATTACAGACCGGATCGGCCGTTTTGTATTCCGGATTTCCTCTCATTCCTTTTATCAGGTAAACCCGGTACAGACCGAGGTGCTGTATCAGACGGCAATTGATCTGCTTGATATCCATGAAAATGATGAAGTGCTGGATCTCTGCTGCGGGATCGGGACCATTTCTCTGCTGGCCTCGGAAAAAGCAAAGCATGTAAGCGGTGTTGAAATTGTCTCATCATCCATCCGGGACGCAATCCATAATGCAAAAAACAATCAGGTCAGGAATGTTTCGTTTTACTGCGATGATGTTTCTTCCTATCTGAAGAAGACAAAACAGAGTCCGGATCTGGTCATTGCCGATCCATCCCGGATCGGATTACAGAAGAATGCATGTCATGCGCTTGGAAGGATGTCTGTGAAACGGATAGTATATATTTCCTGCAATCCTGTTTCACAGGCATCAGACTGCAGGATTCTGAAGCAGTATGGATATGAAATCCAAAGAATTGTACCGGTTGACATGTTCTGCTTTACGGATCATGTTGAGACGGTTATCTTGATGTCAAAGAAAAGAACATAGAAAATATCAAAATACTGCATAACTAAAGGG
>CAMNFS010000085.1 GCA_946537255.1 uncultured Erysipelotrichaceae bacterium | reverse complement strand
TTCATGATTCCGGTCCCATTCAAAACCCTTTGACAGAAACAGACGCATGTCTTCCCGGTTCGGCAGAAAGAAACAATCATTCCGGAAATCAGTGATCCATACAGCCGAACACATGATTATGGTGGATGTTGCTTTGTGAGGCGCTTCCGCCGTTTTCTTTTTTCATGTACCGTCGAAGAATGGCTTCATTACTGTTTTTTCAGGCAGGATTATGAGGATCTTTCAGCTGTTTCATACCTCGATATAAAAAAAGACCCCCGTCATCAGCTGGCGAGGATCTGAAAAGATGCGTAAGAATAAATTATGGCTTGAGTTCAAGATACAGACTGCGGTACTGGGCAGCGGATTTTTCCCAGGATACATCCTTCTGAAGATCCCGCTTTACCATCTCATCCCAGCGATCGCGTTCCGTGAAATACAGTGTCTTGGCCCGGTTGATCGCATCCAGCAGAAGACCTGCTTCATAGCGGTCAAAGGTAAACCCGTTACCTTCATTCGTGAATTCATTGTATGGTTCAACCGTATCCTTCAGTCCACCGGTTTCACGGACGATCGGTACCGTTCCATACCGCATGGCAATCAGCTGCGTCAGCCCGCACGGTTCAAACAGGCTCGGAACAAGCAGAGCGTCTGCACCGGCATAAATCTGGTGTGCCCGTTCCTCATCATACATGATGTTCGAGCATACGGATCCCTTGTAGGTGTTTTCATAATACCGGAAGGAATTCTCATATTCCGGATCACCGGTGCCAAGCACGACAATCTGGGTGTTCCCATCAATAAGAGAAGGAATAATGGCGTTGACAAGATCCAGTCCCTTCTGGTTGGTAAGACGGGAGATCAGGCCGATGACCATTTTGTCCTGATTGTCTTCCAGTCCGAGGTTTTCCTGCAGTGTCTTCTTGCATGCTTTCTTCTGCTCGATCGCGTCATTCACATCATAGTTTGCGGGCAGAAGCGGATCGGTCTTCGGATTCCAGATATCCACGTCGATGCCATTGACAATTCCGCGCAGTTTGCCGGAATGATACCGCAGATGGGCATCCAGCTTCTCGCCGAAGAATTCCGTCTGAATCTCCCAGGCATAGGTATTGGATACCGTGGTAATCATGGAGGCGTAGGAAAGCCCTCCTTTCAGCATGTTGGCGTCGTCGTTCCCCTGCTTGAGCACGGCATAGTCGAACAGTGCGTCCGGCAGATTCGTCCAGTATTTGATGGTCTTGATATCATAGATTCCCTGGAAGCGCAGGTTATGGATGGTGAATACGGTTTTCGCATTGGCAACCGGAGTTCCCTGAAACATTGCCTGCTGGAATACCGGCACAAGCGCAGCCTGCCAGTCATGGCAGTGAATAATATCCGGAACCCAGTCCATATAATTCAAGGCAGCGAGCGCGGCCTTGGAGAAATAGCAGAACTTCGGAATATCATCCACGAGGTTCGTGTACGGTTTTCCCCAGCTGAAGAATTCATCATTGTCGATGAAGTCATACACAACGCCATCCCATACATATTCCATGATTCCGACATAGTAGGAACGTCCATCCGCGCAGAGATCCATCTCAAACGCACCGCGGTAGATCATTTTCTCCTGATACTTCTGAGGGATGCACGCATAACGGGGCAGAATGACCTTGACATCACAGTTCTGCTTCGTAAGCGCTCTCGGCAGGGCATACATGACATCTCCCAGTCCGCCGGTCTTGACAAACGGGTAACACTCCGAACCAATGAACGCAACGCTGCGGCGCGGCTGCGGCAGCTCAGGTTCTGATGGTACGGCAGGCTCAGTGACTGCCGGCTTTTCTTCTGCTGTTTCCGCCTTTTTCACTGGTTTCTCCTTTTTTGCCGGTTCCGCCTTCTTAGAAGCAGGTTTTCTGACAGGCTTTTCCTCCTTCAGTTCTTCCGCTTTGGCACCGGTCTTTTTTCTGGATACCTTTTTTTCTGGCATAATCTGATCCTCTTTCTTCGTTACTTCCATTATTGCACATTCAAAAACAATATTCCGTTTCTGATTTGAACTGTTTTATCTGTTTCTCCCTTACAGAAGGGATAAATCCCGGTTCACTTCCATGTTTCAGACCAGATCATCAGAAAACCATCTGTTTTTCCCGATCGCTTCCTTCATCCGATCAGAAACGGATTCTGACAGTACCGGTCTATGGAATGAATATCCATCAGGAAGGGATTTCCCTCTAGACGTAAGATCCGTTTTCTGAAATGATTCTGCCCTTATAAGCCATTTCAGATCCGATGCAGGATCAGCTGTGACAAAAAGCCGAAAGTTGTACGTGTCAAAGTTGCGCTGAAATGATTTACAATAATCAGGGAGGTTTTTAAATGAAAAAGATAACCTTCAATTCACCGGTGATCCTGAGCTTTGCGGCAGTCTCAGGAATTGTGCTTCTGATCAGCTATCTCACCAACGGATGGTTCCGGGATACATTTTTTGTATGTTACCGCACTTCCCTTACCGATCCCCTTTTCTATCTGCGTCTGTTCACCCATGTGCTGGGCCACATGAACCTGACGCATTATACCAGCAACATGATGATGTTTCTTCTGCTGGGGCCGATGCTGGAGGAAAAGTACGGCAGTAAGCGGATCATTGAAATCATTCTGATTGTGGCTGTTGTGACCGGGATTGTCCAGGTCATTCTGTTTCCGGCCACCGGTCTGCTCGGGGCCAGCGGGATCGTCTTTGCCTTTATGATTCTTGCCAGCGTAACCGGCTCAGAAAAGGAAGGCATCCCGGTGACGATGCTGATAGTGATGGCGATCTATATCGGCCAGGAGATCTATAACGGTGTGATTGCTTCGGACAACATCAGCCAGATCACCCACATCATCGGCGGAATCCTCGGGGCGATCTATGGCCTGACCATGCGGCCGCGCCGGAAATAACAGGTCGCTTCGAACGGATATCAGATTCATTTAAACGAATGTTCACACACTTTTCACATTTCGAAACTATTATTGCAATTGCAGGAAGAGAAAGGCTCTTCCCCGTATATCAAACTGAAAAACCAGTCAGAAGGAGGATCATAATATGAATGAAAATAATGTCTGGGTCTGCCCGCAGTGCCAGAGAGAGAATACCGGCAGATTCTGCACAACCTGCGGAAAACCCCGCCCCGAACCGTCGGATGCCGAAGCAATCTCCATCCCTGAGCTTGACGCTGCCATCAACCCCGGAGGAACTCCGGAACCGGAGCCGGTAAAGGCTGAGATGGCTGAGGAAGCCCCGAAGGCAGAGGCGCCGAAAGAAGAAGTACGCCATGAACAGCCGAAGGCCAGCGCAGCGAATGCGGCTTTCGAAAAACCGCGTCCGATCTATACGAAACCTGCAAAGGAAAAGAAGTCCCATCCGGTACTTACCGTCCTGCTTTCCGGCCTGGTAGGTCTTGGCGCAGGAGTTGGCGGCGGATATCTTGCGGTAAAGAATTTCGCTCCCAAGACAACCGTCGTGTATGAAACCGTACAGGCCCCTGCCGCCGCCGCGGCAACCCAGGAGGATACCTCCAGCTCCGCTATTCCGGCAAGCACTTCTTCCGGCAGTCTTTCCATTCAGGATGTCGCGGAAAAGGCAAGCCGTTCGGTCGTTGAGATTCAGGTGGAAAACACCACAACCACCTTCGGCATGTTCGGAGGCACCTATACCTCCAAGGCAGCCGGGTCCGGCGTCATCATTTCCGATGACGGCTATATCATCACCAACAACCACGTTGTGGCAGGTGCCAACAAGACGACTGTTACCACAAATGATGGAACAACCTATGACGCGACAATCGTCGGTACCGACAGTAAGACCGATATCGCCGTTATCAAGGTAAATGCCTCCGGTCTCACCCCGGCAACGATCGGTGATTCCGATAAGCTGCGGGTAGGCGACACCGCCCTTGTCATCGGCAATCCTCTGGGAACACTGGGCGGAACCGTTACGGATGGCATCATCTCCGCAACCGACCGTGAGATGACCATCAACAACCAGACGATGAATCTGATCCAGACCAACGCCGCCATCAACAACGGCAACTCCGGCGGCGGCCTGTTCGACGCAAACGGCTCTCTGATCGGTATCGTCAACGCCAAGGACAGCGGAATGACCAGCTCCGGCGCCGTCATTGAAGGACTTGGCTTTGCGATCCCCATCAATACCGCGATGTCTGTCGCCAAGGATCTCATGGAAAGCGGCTATGTCACCGACCGTCCGACCATCGGCGTCGGTCTTCAGACCCTGGAAATGGACTATGGCAACTACACCGCCGGTTTATACATCGCTCAGGTCTATGAAGGAGGCGCTGCCGAAGCGGCCGGCCTCATGGAAGGAGACCGCATTACCATGGCGGATGGATCCAATATCGCTTCCTACACGGATCTTTCCAGAGTCCTGGCCAAGAAGAAGGTCGGCGATACCATGGAGCTGAAGATTGAACGGGAAGGAAGAGAGATGGACTTCACCCTCACCCTGACCGGCCCGATCGCTTCCATGCAGCAGAACTGAATCATTACAGGAGGAAACAGACTTCCTCCTTTTTTTCATCCTCTTTTTTCTGATCCTTCCTTTCACATCAAAGCAATAGTAATCAGCGAAGTTCTGAGCGGAAGAAAAGCGCCTGCTGAAAGCAGACGATCGCAGAAACCGAAGTTCCGCCAGGAACGGCAGTCCAAAAAGAAAACCTGCGGGATTCACAGGTTTTCTGTTGAATGAATCATTCCTTGATGTTGATGATCATTGTTGCGGCCTCTTTGGTTCCATCGATCGGTCTGACCGTGATGGAAACCTTGCCGCGTTTGGCATAGCTGTACAGAGTCACCGGGTAAGCGTATCCGTTGACCGTCTTGCCCTTGGCGGTATCTTTGTAGACTGCTTGTTTGCAGTCATTGTCAATATTGGCCCCAAGCATGGAAGGATCAGAAGTGGTGACCTCCAGCCAGAGGTTTTCATCCGCGAATACCCAGATGGTATTCGTTTCATAGGCAGATCCCTTTGAAACATTCAGATTGATTGTCTTCAGAAGCGGAATCAGTTCCCCGCCTTCATCCTTGTTCATGTACCAGAGATAGTCAAGCGGCTCCTTGATGGTGATTTTCGGCGTATAGTAATACCCTGTTCCATCTGCGGCAGATGCCTTGGCATAGACAGTCACCGGGAACTGGACCATATAGCCCTGACTTCTGACATTGTTGATGGCATTGATCAGGTTTCTGTAGTTGGTAGTGATTTTTCCGTTGGCGGTATTGAAGGTCACACCCTTCAGCTGCGTCACAGCCGGCGTAATATCGATTTCCTCTCTCTCTGCGTTCTGGGCTGTAATCTTTGTAAGACTCCAGGATGCCTTCTGAATCGTCGGCTCGCCATATTCCTTGCCATAACTCAGATAATCATTCAGGGTGATACTGCCGTTGGCAGTGATGATATCATGCCTCTCAAGATCCATTAACAGTGAGGAGATCGGTACCCGTACCGTTACCTTGATCGAAGCCTTTTTCTTGGATCCGTCATTCGCCGCGCAGGTGATTACCGCGGTGCCCTTGGTCCGCCCGGTAACCGTGCCGTTTTCATCTACGACCGCTACCTTCGGGTTGGAACTGGTCCACAGCCGTTCGCTGTTGTTTTCCGCGCACTGGGAAGCCAGCTCAATCTGATTGTCAATGTACTGTTTTTCATAACCGTCCTGAATATCCACGGTAAACAGCGTCACGCCTGTCATGATGCCCTTCTTGTCATAGACCGGACGGTCATCCTTTTTGGCAGTGACAATCTTGATCGACTTTGCCTTCGGGCTGATGACAATCGTACGTTCCCCATAGATGCCGCTTCCGTCGTTTGCGGTTGCCCGCAGAGTGAAGGAAGTGCCGGCCTTGACGGTTTTGGCAACCGTAACAGTACCGGTCTTGGCTACCGTGATTCCTGCCACCGGGGAAGGAATGGACCAGGTGACGGTCCTGGTATTCGCGTTTGCCGGAGCGGCAGATGCTTTATAGGTGCCCTTTGTGCCCGGGACAAGTGAGGAATATCCATTGATGGCAATGGAGTTGACATACTGCTGTACGGTTACGGCACAGACCGCGGTCTTCTTGGAGCCATCGAGCAGCTTCAGGGTAATGGTTGCCTTACCCTTTCCAACCGCCTCTACGAGTCCGTTTTCATCTACCGTCGCAACCTTGGGGTTGCTGGAAAGCCACTGATGCTTCACATCGGAGAGCTTGACATCCTTGCCGGCTGTATCCTTCAGCGTCTTGGCGGAAAGCTGGAAAGTAAACGGCAGTTTTCCCTTCGGAGATACGGTTGCGATGGTTGCTTTCGCGCTGTTCAGGGCAACCGTCTTGATCTTGACTGCGGCAGGAGAAGGCACTGCGGTCTTGAAGGAAACCGCGGAAGCTTTCCCGAGCACGCCGACACTGTTGGAAACCGAAGCGGTCAGTTTGATGGTCTTGCCCTTTTCAAGGTCGTCCAGAGACAGTTTGGAATCCGGTGTGTACGGTATACCGTTGATAATCTCCCCGTCCTTGACTGCCGGTTTGGTTCCGTCGGTCGTATAGAGAATCACGTCATTGGCTCCCGGAGAAACATTTCTGATTACCGCATAGCTTCCTTCCGGTAACGCTGTCTTAAGATCCGTGATTGCCTTTCCGGATTTATCGAAGAACTGAATCTGCGGCGCTTCCTTGTCGAAGACATCAAATATCTTTTCAAGATTGATGATGCCGGCACCCATTCCCTTTTCGCTGATCGGAGTTGCCGTACGGGTAAGCAGTGCCTTGGATTCATCCGGAGAAATATGTCCGAAATGACTCATCGCCAGTGCGAGAACTGCGCTTGTGACAGCGGTAGCCTGGGAAGTGCCTCCGCCTACGTAGTAGCCGCTGTTATTGCCGGGATCCTTAGCGGTTGTCTGCGGAGCCGCGACCAGAGAACCAGGCGCCGAGACTGTCACAAAGTCTCCGTAGTTGGAGAACGAGGAACGGCTTCCGTTTCTTGTGACTGAGCCAACTGCGATTGTCTCCGGGAATCCGCACGGATACTGTTTGGCATTGGTATTTTCATTTCCGGCAGCTGCGCACATTGTGATTCCGGCTTTATAAGCCTTTTTGACTGCCTCATGGAACAGCGGATCATACCGGTAGAGACCAAGACTCATATTCAGAATATCAACCTTGAGCGCTGTTGCCTTATTGACACCCTGAATCATTTTATCCACCGGCGCTGTATCTGACGTGAAGACGTTGATTCCGATCAGGGAAACATTCGGCGCAATACCGGCGCCGCCCTTGCCGTTGTTTACTGCGGCTCCGATAATTCCGGCCATCATCGTCCCGTGTCCGTATTCGCCGTAAACCTTCGTTTCAACAACATCCTGGATTTCGATTTTGCCGGCGAGTTCTTCATGGTTTTCATTGACGCTCTGATCCATGACCGCAACCCTGACGGCTTTCTTTCCCATCGTTGCGTTCCATGCGGAATAGGTATGAATCATGGAATGATACCACTGGAACGTGCCGTCCAGCGGTTTCAGAAGGTACGGATCCGGATTGTCGAATACCGTCAGAACCCAGTCCTGATAATCATTCATCTCCGGAAGCGGAAGACCCTGTGCCTGTGACTCATCAAACACCTGCGGCTCTTCCACCGGAATTTCGCCATAATAGTTCGGTTCCACAAACGGCAGACTCTCATCGCTGAGGGAAGCCTCAAACGCTTCCTTCACCGTGACATCATCCGAAAGTTCAATCATTCCAAGTCCGTCTTCAAACGATACGAGCCGGCCATGGAAGATTTCGGCGGCAGTCTCCGCGTAGGCTCTGTCCTCATTCATCAGAAGAAGAACAGACGGAACATAATCCTTTCCTTCTTCCAGGTCGGAAAGGCTGTCCATGCCGGCTTCCTTTACGGCTGCCTTGTACTCCCTGTCCGCTTCACTGACCGCAAAGCCTTCCGGAGCAGTGAACTTCTTCTCTTCTTCGGCTTTTTTCTCCTCTTCCGGCGCTTCCTCTTTCACCGTTTCCGCTTCGTCGAGGGTACCTTCTTCCTGGGCGGCAGGAGTCTCTTCACTGACTTCCTCCGCCGGTGTTTCCTCTGCCGTTTCCTTTTCTTCTTCGATAACAGCAGGCTCTTCCACCGTTTCCTCTGCGCCCGGCACCGTTTCTTCACCAGTCGCTTCTTCAGCCTCATTCAAAGAGGTCTGCTCACTGATTTCCTGCGGCTCCTGATTTTCCTCTTCCAGTGCGGCGACACTGGAAACAGACATGGAAAGACTCAGAAGAACACTGAACAGTGCAGATAAATAACGTTTCGTCTGTCTCATAGTTTCCCCTTCCTTTTTTTGACTCAACATTACTATAGTTTTATCATTTATCTGCCTGTCATGCGAAAAAAGATTTCCTCAGGAAT
>CAMNFS010000084.1 GCA_946537255.1 uncultured Erysipelotrichaceae bacterium | reverse complement strand
GCGGCTTCATGAAACGCTCCGCAAAGGAATGGATTTCATGTTCAGCCATAGACAGCATATACAAACACTGCAAACAAAAAAAGCGCCGAACGGGAATCGGACCCGCGTATTCAGCTTGGGAAGCTGACATTCTGCCATTGAATTACCGGCGCGCATCATGCGTGTTTAGAATAACTCAAATTTCAATTTTTCTCAACCCTGTTACAATGATAGCCATGTGGATGAACAGAAAACGCGCCCTTCAGCTCACAGCGTGGTTTCTTGAGAATCAGAGGGACCTTCCGTGGCGAAGACAGGGTGATCCTTACAGTATTTGGTTGTCGGAGATCATGCTGCAGCAGACAAGAGTGGAATTTGTAAAAGAGAGGTTTCTGCAGTTTCAGAAGGAACTTCCGGATATTGCCTCCCTTGCCTCATGCGATGAAGAAAGGCTCATGAAGCTGTGGGAAGGCATGGGTTATTACAGCCGGGTCCGGAACCTTCAGAAATGTGCTGCGGTCATCATGAAACAGTACAAAGGAAAGCTTCCGGAAGATCCTCTTGTGCTTCAGAAGCTTCCGGGAATCGGCCCCTATACTGCCGGCGCAATTGCCTCCATCGCGTTTCAGGTGCCCTCCGCCGCTGTCGATGGAAATGTCATGCGCGTCTATGCCCGTGTGAAAGGCGACAGAACGGATATTAAATCCGCCAAGGCAAAAAAGCTGTATCAGAAAGAACTTCAGCTCTTTCTAGATCAGAATGCCGATGCTCTCACTCAGGAAGAACCCCGGTTTGTTTCCCTGTTTACCCAGGCAATGATGGAGCTTGGCGCCATTGTCTGCGTCCCCAACGGGCTGCCTTTCTGCAGGAAATGTCCCTGGCGGAATGACTGCACAGCAAATCTCAACAATCTCTGTGAAGAAATCCCTGTACGTTCCAAAAGAAAAACGCGCCGCATCGAAGAAAGAACCATCCTTGTGATCAGAAACGGAGACCGGTTTCTGATTCACAGAAGAAAGAAAACCGGCCTGCTCGCAGGTCTTCTGGAATTTCCAGGAACCGAAAGCAGGTTATCTGTTTCCGAAGCCCTTCATAAAGCCGAAGAATACGGCATGACACCGCTGCGGATTCATGTTCTTCCGGATTCAAGACACATCTTTACACATGTGGAATGGCAGATGACCGCCTTTGAAATACAGGTATCCGATTTCGAACTGACGGACGGAGATTATTTCTGGATGACAAAAAAGGAACTGCAGTCTGTCGCAATCCCTTCCGCATTTCATGCTTATCTCGATTATTACAGTATCCGGTAATCCTTCAGCTGCCGGTTTTTGTCCGCCTTCCGAACAGTGACCTCAGAAACCCCTGTTTTTTCTCCTCTTTTGCCTTCACCTGTTCCGCCGGTTTTTCTGTCTGTACAGCAGCGGCAGGTTTTTCTTTCGGCACGGAAATCTGTTTTTCAGAGGCCTTTGAGTAATGGCGGACCTCCGCTTTCTCAGAAACCCTTGCAGAAGATTTCTTCGGAGCACTGGCTTCCTTCTTCACTTCCTCTTTCCGGGAATGTGTCTCCTTTCTGATCGGAGTGTTTTTCTCTTTCGGATCTTTTTTCCCGCTTTCATTCTGGGCTCTGGATGATTTGGGAGAATTGTTCTGAGATGATTTGTTTCTGGATGAATGAGCAGAGGACGAATCTGCCTTTCTGTTCTTCTTCCGTTTTGTCTGTCCCTGCATGTCTTTTTTTGTCTGACCATTGCTTTCGGGTTTTTTAGGAGGAACCGCCGGCTCCTTCTTCTGCAGAAATACCTGCCCGTTCTCTCTGGTCCAGGCCTGGGTGTTGTCTCCGCCTCTGTGCATCAGAAACTGAGCCGCAATATTCAGATCTGAAAAACGGAAGTTCTTGTCAAACTGCACCTGGCCGTTTTCATCCTCATAAAGAACCCCTTTCTCCGTCATATCCCGGTAAAGGCTGTGCATGGATTTCATTTCATTGGTCCGGTATGCACGCATAGTGGATCCGGCCATGATTTCTATGCATTGCGGATTGACATAGAGCGCCCTTGCGTTGACCGTCGGTGTATTCAGAATAATGATGTCATCATCTCTCTCATCCGTTCCGGTATCCACGCCTCCTTCATACGGATAGATTTCTATAATTTCACGCGCAAGCCTGTCGCAGCGGTTGAGAATATCATTGACTGTCCAGGTTTCACGGTTCAGAAGATCCGTATTCATGCGGATGTGCATGGTTTTGGAAAGAATCTTTTTCTTGAACTGAAAATCCTGGTTCCCCATTCTGGTATTGTCATATTCGGCGCACAGAGTCAGATTGCCGATCAGATTAGCATAATAGGTATATTCCTCATCATCCTTTGCACCGCTGTTGCGCTTCCACCAGCCATTCGGGTTCTGAGGCATGATGTGTTCAATATTCAGATCCGAGGTATCCACCTCTGCGGTCGCGCCATGGTGTTCGATTCTCTCGAGCACCGGGCGGATGCACATCAGAGAATACGCATTCACTTCTCTGAGCCGGGTCTTCAGCTGACCATCCGTAGGCATGGCCATGGATTTTCCGCGGTTGTAATTAATCAGAAAGACCTTGGTGATTTCATGTACATTGCGTTTCTTTTTCTTCCAGCTGCTGAGCACAGACCGCAGCAGCTGCGGGAAATACCTGGAAAGGCTTCCGTTGTCATTGCCGCACAGCGCTCTTCTTGTCAGGTAGGAATCAACCAGGCGGATCTGTGAACACAGCGTCCTGCTGTCGATTTCACCATCATCCGCCATCCGGAACATTTCCATCAGAAACGGAGCCGGAATTCTGGATTCGTTGCGCCGGAACTCCTTCAGCACACTCTCCACCTGACGATCCTCAGCCGGGCCGGTATAGATGGTACTGTAATAACGGCAGTACCTGTTAATTTCTCTCAGCCGTTCTTCCGTAGGCTCCTGCAGTGTATTCCAGTATGCCTTGAAGCCTTCATAGACATCTCTTCTGCTGAGCAGGCTGTAGGTTTTTGCGGCAAGAAACAGTCGGAAAAAATCTTCCAGTTTGCGGCTCTGCGGATAAAGTGCTTCCATAGGCTGCCAATATAGCCGGTAGTTTCTCTCCTGAATTTCACTGGTATCATTCATCAGAATATAATTTCGGATGAGATCTGCACTGGTCAATGGAGCACCGGTGGAATTGATTGATTCAAAAATCTGCTGGGCATTATCCTCTTCTGCAAGCGGAAACGCTAAAATATCAAGCCGGGACAGCGTATCAAGAATATCCAGCAGACCGTATTTTCTGTTGAGTTCTGTAATACGGCGGTATATGTAATCATAATTCCGGAAAACGCTGCTCTCCTTCTGGACGCGGTTCAGATCCTTCCAGGATCCGTATACCAGACGCTCATAGGTATCGTCATCACTGACGGTGGACTTCAGACGCAGCTTCGCGTCTGAAGTTACATGCCGGTTGTAAAGATAATAATCGTCGATCATTCCGGCTGTTGTCTTATCCTTTGCCTCGAGCGCGGCCCGCTTGACACACAGCAGAAAAATAAAGGATGTTGTCAGTCTCTGCTGTCCATCCACAATCTGAATTTCCTTATACATGGCGGAAACATCCGCCTCGGTATAAATCAGAATGCCGAGAAAATGCGTTCTGGTCTTACGGGAAAGAAGATCCTCAATGTCATTCATGAACCGGGCTGTTTCCGTGTCCGGGTTCCAGGTATAGTTTCTCTGATAGACAGGAATCACAAACTGAGATCCCATCGTAGATTTTATAAAATCCGATACGTTCGTACGGACAGGCTGTTTCATCATACTGCTTTGTTCCTTTTTCCAATAATCCGCGACTATTTTACCATATGAGAAAATAAAAGGCAGTTATCGAAACTGCCTCTCATGAATTAATCCTGAAGCGGGATATGCTTGCTTGGATTCTTTTCGTTGTCAATTGCCATGCCGGCGATTTTCCAGGTTCCGCCCACATTGAGGAAGGACATCTGATAGCCGCCGTACCAGGTTCTGGAAACCTCTCCATTGGATGCGTAATAATCGAAGGTTACGAATCCAACCATGGAATCTTCACTCTGCTGAATAATATTGAAGGCTTTCTGATTGGAAAAGCTGCTGGTTCCATGAGCAGTAAACCACTGATTCTGAACACCGGATACCCGCTTGTACCAGTCAGAGCTTGTAATCGAGATCGCACCGACCTGACCCAGAGACGCCTCCTGTGCCGGCCATTTGGCACAGATTTCCGCATCTTCGATCATTGTCGTGGCAAGGCTTGGATCTGTCGCTTCCTTTCCGATCAGAATATGACCGGTCAGTACATCTGTCAGAGATCCGTATCCGGTCTGTCCAGCCACTTCAATCGTCGGTTCACCAAGCAGATTTTCCAGCACATAGATATCCACCTTCGGAGCAGGGGTTGTATCGTTCAGGCCGGTAAAGTTGGAGGCCACAACTGCTTCCTCTGTCATGTATTCCTTGCCGATCGGGGATCCGTTGGCAGTGATGGAAAGACCTGTAGGCACTTCAATCGTGTAGGACTTGTCACCGCTGAAGATCGTAGAAGCAAGCCATCTGCCGTCCGAGGAACGGATCAGCTTCAGAGTAGCCAGGTAGCGTTTGTTGTAATAAAGTTTATAATCCTTGGATCCGTCTGTATTGTCGAGACCCGCATACTCAATTTCGTTGAGATTTACATCCTTATAAATTTCCTCGAGCTTGGCAATATAGTCAGCCTTGGAATTGATATGGGGACTGACCACCATGGAATCCTCATAGATTCCGTCATAATCATTCTCCCGGATATGCTTGAAATAGTTGGAGATTGCGGATTCAGGCATATCAGCTTCAGCAGCCGCAAATTCTTTTTTTGCACTGTCGATCTGGGTCTTTCCGAAGAATGCAAGTCCTCCGGCAAGAAGCGCAATAATCAGCAGTCCAACCCATGTTTTAATACGCATGATATCAGTTATCCCCTTTCACAAGGAATACAGTCGGAAGATTCCGTGATCCATACATGGAAACCGGAGTATTCAGATATTCGCCATCGTAGATCATGGCAGAAGAGTTACCGCCGTCAAGATTCGCGGCCATAACCGCATCATTATCCTGGAAAATCTGAACGATATCTTCATAGAAAGCGCCGAAGCTTGTCGGACCTCTTCCGTCGACTACCAGAAGCATGAAGGTTCCATCGCTTCTCTGACCGATTGCCGTACGCGGATTCAGCATCCCCAGGTTGTCGGTTCCGGGTTTGTATACGACCTGATAGTTGTTGATAAAGACCGGGCCGAATGTGACAGCTTCTTCCATGCCCCATTCAAGACACTCATTTCCGGTCGCGTTGGCGCAGAACAGTTTTCCATCCTTGGTAATACCGACAATTCCAAGATAGGTGTTGGGATTACCATAGACGAGTTTTCCTTCATGGATCACGATTCCCTGAGGGATCGATCCATTTCCATGTCCGCCATCATCCATGAAGCCGCCGCCGTTGATTCCGGCCAGAGCGTGATACATGGAAACATATTCATCCAGTGAAGGCGCTGCGGCTCCGGTTCCAAGATACGGGTTGACCGCTACGGAAATATCAGCCGAGTTATGGACCAGCATCATATACCCTTCATAAGTGCTTCCGTGAATCGGAACAATTTCAAGATCCGGAATTTCCACTCCGTCAGCCGCTGCCGGAGTCGATGCGGTTTCGTCCACAGAGACCGTATTATCCCGGATATTCCGAAGCTGTTCTTCCGTATAGAATGTCTTTACAATCTTATATTCAAACGAATCCTCTTCCAGGTCACGGATCTGTTCCCGGCTGTACGCCACAGCACTTCCGGCGTATTTCTCCTTCAGATAAAAGTATCCGGTTAATCCAAGACCGACAATAGCCGTAATCAGACAAAGCAGGATCAGAACAAGAATATTCATTCCTCCGCTGCTTCTTCTCCTGCGACTTCTTCTTTTTTTCGCCATACTTACCCCCGTATGTTTTATACTCCGTCAATTATAACGAATATAAATAATTACTTGAATAGTGAATAATTGAAAATTTTACTGTTGTCTTTGAAAAAAGATTGTGGTACTATACAAAAGCACTCGAAGTGTGGCGCGTTGGTGAAGTGGCTTAACACACCGCCCTTTCACGGCGGCATTCACGGGTTCGAATCCCGTACGCGTCACCATTTTATTTTTAGGGGTGTCGTACAATGGCAGTACATCGGTCTCCAAAACCGCTGATGGGAGTTCGATTCTCTCCACCCCTGCCATAGCCAGAAGCCGCATGAATATGTGGCTTTTATTCTGTTTGCTCAATTCAAAACTGATATTGAGACGATCACGGAATGGCCGATTTGAGGATATTATTGGGAAATGACTTTTCAAAAAAATCCGAACCTTCGGATTTCCTTTTCGAAGAGAAATCCTGCGGTTCACGAACAGATGGAAAATCGTAATCAGATGGGCACGTGCCCGTTTTTGTTTTTTATCATCCGAATAAAATGAGTGGAGATCAGGAGCTTCAGGTATCTCCTGAATGCCGAAGACCGCAGCTCTTTCTGCCTGTTTATACAAAAATGGATCAGTCGTCTTCTTTTCCCTTCATGTTGATGGCGATGATTCCAAGGCTCACAAGAATCAAAGCGATCAGGCCCCGGAAGGAAAAAGCTTCCTGGTTTTCGCCGAGGAAAACGGCGGAAAGCAATACCCCCATGATGGGATTGAGAAATCCCAGAATGGAAACACTGCTTACAGGGTTGTATTTGAGAAGAATGCCCCAGAGGGTATAGGCACCAGCGGAGATGAAACCCATGTAGATCAGGTTGAATGTGCAGGATGGCGTATAGAATACAAGCCGTCCGCCCATCAGACTTCCGATCAGAAACAGCACGATTCCGCCGAGAAGGAATTGATACCCGCTCAATACCACCGGGTCTTCCTCTTTCGAAAAGATCTTGATGCAGCAGCCGGAAAGTGCAAAGAAGATCCCCGCCATCAGCATCGATCCCTCTCCCGCAAAAGTCACATTGCCGCCATCCAGAATTGCCCGCACACCGCCAAGCAGAACAACAATGCCGGCAAACCCGGCAATACAGCCGAACCACTTCCGTGCGGTCATCTTCTCCATGCGGAAGACGTATGCCGCAAAGAGTATTGCCAGAAAATTACCGGAGGCGTTGATCACCGAACCTCTTACACCGGTGGTGTTGGCAAGCGCGGTGAAGAAGAAATAATACTGAAAGACGGTCTGAAACGCCGCGAGCACCGCAATCTTTCCCCATGACTCTCTTTTGGGAAACAGAAATTTTCCTTTCAGAAGAGACCCGAAGGCGATGATCATCACGCCCGCTATCTGAAACCTCGCTCCTGCCAGCACCAGCCGTGAAGCGGTATCACTGGCCGGGATGCGGAACAGCTCATAGGCGATCTTGATCGCCGGAGTCGCGCTGCCCCATAAAACACAGCAGAATACCGCAGCCGGTATCATGACCGCAGGCTTTGTCCAGACAGACTGATTTTTGCTCATAAGACGTCACACTCCTTCTCAGGCATGCATGGATGACTCATCTCTTATAACTTGCAGGATCTGCTGTTTGTCTGTGGAAAGAGCCAGGTCACGCAAGTCATCTTGTTTTCTGTAAAGAATACTCTCATCAGAACCATCAGAATCATCCGCCAATCGGTTCTGTGAATCCATACAGGATTCTGATGCATTTGTTTCATACTGATTTTTACAGGCATCATTTTTACGGATTCATACACGAATGCATATTCATGTCTTTCTTATCTCTTACATCAATTCATTGAGCACTCTCACTTAATCTTTGGCCAGCGGTTTGACAGTACCGCTTATGAACAGCTGTACGAATTTCCTGATGGAAAAAAGACACGTTTGTACTGCCATGTATATCTTACCGTAAGTTCTCATATTCTAATATCCGCTAAGATGACGGATTGAAATCTATCTTCCCTCTCACAGCAGCCGAAGATCCTTTGCGTATACTCATCCACTCACATTGTTCACCTTCTGCGGAATCTATGCATGCATGTTTCAGATGCAGAAGAAAAAAGGTGAACGCATCACCTTTCCCATACATTCAGATCAGAACCTTTGACAGGAAATCAATGGTTCTCTTCTTCTGAGGATGATTCAGAACTTCTTCCGGAGTTCCCTCTTCTATGATTTCTCCTCCATCCATAAACAGGATCCTGTCAGCCACTTCTCTTGCAAAACCGATTTCATGAGTGACAACGACCATGGTCATTCCTTCGGATGCGAGCTGTTTCATTACCGTCAGCACTTCTCCTACCATTTCCGGATCCAGAGCAGATGTGGGCTCATCAAACAGCATGATGTCCGGATTCATGCACAAGGATCTCGCTATGGCGAGCCGGCAGACAAAAGGCTGTAACGGGAAATTTGTCCCAACAGAAGAGTATTAC
>CAMNFS010000083.1 GCA_946537255.1 uncultured Erysipelotrichaceae bacterium | reverse complement strand
CTTTTTCTGTTCCTGTCATCTGCCTTGCAGTTTCCAAGGCCCATGCGTCCTTTGGCAGGTTTGTTTCTATTGCCATGCCTTATGGCATTCTCTCATGTCCTGATAAACCACATCAGATGTACAGCATGCGTCATTCAGGTCGCACCAGCTGCCGTCCACTGCGGTTGCGGCACAGAATGGAAACCCGTTGCTTTCCATTCTGCAATCTCCTCATTCGTTGTCTTCTGTCATTCCCTTTTCGCACCCTGCCGGTACTGAGTGATCCCGGACTGTTTCATGCCGTTGCAGAGCGGATCCGGATCACTGATAGCCATCCGGCAGCTTTACTTCTGTGATTTTCCAGACTCCGTCCATCTCTGCCATTTTTACCGTGACATACGCATTCTCTGCCGGCTCCTGCATAAGACAGAACGGAACAGAAACGGTATTCTGATCCACCCGCTGCCATTCCGATGGAAGGATCCCGTAATACCCATACCCTCTGCCGCCGCGGATGGCATACAGTTTTCCGTCCTTCTCCAGGAAATCATTGTCAATCTGCTGCTCACTGAATGCGCTTTTATCAATACAGCCGGAAATGTGGTCCTTAATCTCTTTTATGGAAGAGTAGTTTTTCACTTCGTAATAGGATGCCACATCATCCTGAAAGGAAGGATTCGAAAAATCGGCTTCTGCCCCATATGTCTCATTCATCACTGTTGCATAAACCTTCAGAAGTTCCTCCACCTTTTCATCCGGAATCTCTGCCTCTTTCTGAGGTCCGGCAGTCTGACTGCCTGCACATCCGGCAAGAAAAAGTACGGCACAGAAAACAAATTTCCAGAATTTCATGATGTTCCATTTCCTCCGTATATTCTTTCTCACTTCATTATATACACAGTTTCAATCCTCTTTTTTCATCTTTCGAGGAATATGAAATGGGAATTGCGGGTGGAATCCCGATCCATGCGGGCTGTCTTTCCGGATGGTTTTCTGATGGTGTCTTGGGCAGATCCGCCAGCCGCCCGTTATGTTCTGCCTCCTTCTTCACTGCCCAAAACACAGCGAAGAGAATCCTCCGATATCCTGAAGCCGAAAAGAAAGGACAGTCTGTCCTGTCCTTATCCTGATAGTTTCTCCCACTCATTCATCAGATGAGCGAGATCATTATGAATCTGATCGATTTCTTCATCCAGCGCATTCATCCGGGAAAAATCCTGATAGTATTCCGGCTCATAACGGAGTGCTCTCTTTTCTTCCAGAAGTTCTTCCTTTTCTGTAATCCTTCGCTCGATTTTCTCAATCTGCCTTCTCAGTCCCTCCGGAGACAGTCGTTTTTCATTCTTCTCCGGCTGAACCGGCTCCTTTCTTTCCGCTGCAGGCACCACAGCGGTCTGTCCCTGCTTTTTCTCTTCATATTCCGCGTAGGAAAGAGGCACATATTCCGTCTTTCTGTTTTCCATCAGAAGCAGTGAAGTCGCAAGCCGGGAAATGAAATACCGGTCATGGGAGACAAACAGAATGGTTCCTGTAAAATCCTTCAGAGCTTCCTCCAGTGCTTCCTTGCCGGGAATATCCAGATGGTTGGTCGGCTCATCCAGAATCAGAAGATTGGAATGCTGAAGAAGCAGCTTGGCAAGTGAGAGACGGACCTTTTCGCCGCCGCTCAGCACATCTACCGTCTTGAATACATCATCCGCGGAAAACAGAAACCGTCCGAGTACCGACCGCACTTCTGTCCGATCGAGTTCCGGATGTTCATCCCAGAGTTCCTCCAGGACGGTTTTCCCGCTGGAAAACTGCGCCAGCTGCTGATCAAAATAACCCGGCTCAATCTGATGACCGTACAGATAGGATCCACCCAGCGAAGGCAGAAGATTCATCAGCGTTTTCACAAAGGTGGACTTGCCGCAGCCATTCGGGCCGATTACGGCCAGCCGGTCCCCCCGGCGCAGATTCAGCGTCACTTCCGCAAGCGGATGATCATAACCGATCAGAAGATGATCGATTGAAAGAACCTTCTCCCCGCCTTTGACACGGGGTGTGAAGCTCACATGGAAGGTTTTCTCATCGGCTCCCTCCGGCTTTTCGATTTTATCCATCCGGTCCAGATACTTGATCTTGGACTGCGCAAACGCCGCCTTGTTCTTCTTATAGCGGAACTTTTCAATCAGCGCCTCCAGCCGTTCAATATCCTTCTGCTGACGGTTATAGGCAGCCATCTGCCGCTCGGCGTTGTTTTTCTTCTGTTCCACAAAGGAGGAATAGTTTCCGGTATAACGCGTCATAGTCCCGTATTCCATATCATAGACGACATCCGTGACGTGATCGAGAAACATCCGGTCATGACTTACGACAACAACGGCCTTGGGATATTTCTTCACATATCCCTCCAGCCATTCTATGGTTTCAAGATCAAGATGGTTGGTCGGTTCATCCAGAAGCAGAATATCCGGCTTGGAAAGAAGCAGACGCACAAAGGCAATCCTTGTTTTCTGACCGCCTGAAAACTCTCCGATCTTCTTTCCAAGATCCGCGTCCGTAAATCCGAATCTTGTAAAAACGGTACGCATCTCCGACTCCCAGTTGTAACCGTTCATCATCTCGAACTGTTCCTGAAGTCTTGCGTATCGGTCCAGCACCCTGTCACTGGCATCTCTGCTCATCAGGTCTTCCAGTTCCTCAAGCTCCTTCTGCATCGTGAAAACACGTTCAAAAACCGTCTTCAGTTCCTCCTCGACGGTTCTTTCTTCATGCTCGAGAACTTTCTGGGCCAGATAACCGATCGTCGTTCCGTTCACGACAGAGACCGTGCCTCTGTCAAAATTCATCTCCCCGGCAAGACATCTCAGGAAGGTGGTCTTGCCGCAGCCATTGCGGCCGACAATTGTTATCTTTTCCGTTCCCCGGATTTCAAACTGTACATCTTCAAATACGGGATCCGCACCAAAGTACTTACTCCCGTGACTAACCTGATAAAGCATAACAATCCTTGTTTACAGCCGGATTTCAACGATATGCTTGGCAATCCGCTTATCCTCCGGAGGCGGCGTCATGTATCCTGGCGCGATCGCCGTGCAGAGATATTCATGCGGATGGTTGGCAATCGGAAACTCCGTGTCTTCAAATGCGATGTAATGGGGCGGAAAAATATCATCCTTCCGGAAAATAAACGGCTTGAACGGGCTCTTCCATACCCACGTCAGATCAAAACCGACATATTCTGTCTTTCTTTTCTCACACAGGCGGCTGTATCTGTCTGCCACCTTCATGATTGCGCTCTTGATATGAACCGGATTGATATTCAGCCAGTTATCCGCAATGATCTCCGGAACCATCAATGCACAGTTGGCAAGCCGGAACGGAAGATCCACCCATTTATTCTTTGTGCAGTAATCCCACACAAAGATATCGATGAACAGACCGTCACACCCCTCATAGCCGGTACAGCGGTTGGAAAGCAGGGTGTTGACTTCCTTGATGTAGGTGCCCTTCTTGCGGATCTTCATCCCGGGAATCAGTACATTGTACCGCTTGTCGGTATACCAGCACTGAAAGACATATTTGTCCTGTTTTTTCATCACCTCAATGAAGCGCATGAAATCTTCCTTCATCATGAAGAAGTCCGCGTCATCATCCCAGGGAATAAAGCCGCCGTGGCGTACCGCTCCCAGCGCGCTTCCGCCGGAAAGGAAATAGGGAATATTGTTTTCCCGGCACAGCCGGTCAATATCCTTCATCATTTCCAGCAGGATGTTCTGAACATCCCGGACAGTAATGACCGTTCCGTCATCGTTTTTCTTGAGAATATACTCTTCCATCAGGCACTCCTGCCTCAGAAACTGAGGTTGCGCGGTGTTCTTGCGAATGGAATGACATCACGGATATTTTCCATACCCGTCACATACATGACAAACCTTTCGAACCCAAGTCCGAAACCGGCATGCTTGCAGCCGCCGTATCTGCGGAGATCAAGATACCACTGATAGCCGTCAAGATTCATGCCAAGCTCCTTCATCCGGTTCTCCAGGACGTCCAGACGCTCTTCTCTCTGGCTTCCTCCGACGAGTTCGCCGACACCCGGAACCAGAAGATCACATGCCGCAACCGTCTTTCCGTCATCGTTGAGTCGCATATAGAATGCCTTGATCTCCTGCGGATAGTTAATCAGGAATACCGGGCCGCCGACAACTTTTTCCGTCAGGTACCGTTCGTGCTCGGTATTGAGGTCCATTCCCCAGTAGATATTGGAATTTTCAAACTTCACATCCGCGTTTTTCAGAAGTTCAATGGCTTCGCTGTAATCCATGCGGCGGAATTCACTGTTCTTGACATGATCCAGCCGCTCCAGAAGTCCCTTGTCAATGAACTGATTGAAGAATTCCATTTCCGCCGGGCAGTTGTCTTCCACCTCCTGAATGCAGAATTTGATCATGTCCTCAATCAGATCCATGTCATCCTCAAGATCCGCAAACGCGATTTCCGGTTCAATCATCCAGAATTCCGCCGCGTGATTGGTGGTGTTGGAGTTTTCCGCCCGGAATGTCGGTCCGAAGGTATAGACATCCCGGAAGGCAAGCGCATAGGCTTCTGCCTGCAGCTGACCGCTGACGGTCAGACTGGCATGTTTGCCGAAGAAATCCTCATCATATTTTGCGTCAGATCTGGTCGTCACCGTAAAAGTTTCGCCGGCACCCTCCGCATCATTGCCGGTAATAATCGGGGTATTGACATAGACAAACCCCTGATCCTGGAAAAACT
Source organism: uncultured Erysipelotrichaceae bacterium (assembly GCA_946537255.1). Lineage (GTDB taxonomy): Bacteria > Bacillota_I > Bacilli_A > Erysipelotrichales > Erysipelotrichaceae > Bulleidia. The sequence continues at coordinate 3,742 of CAMNFS010000083.1, read as the reverse complement.
CATGAATTGCCATGGCCAGTACGGAACGAACCCGGAATACCGCCGAAAGCGTATTGGTACGGGGACGCAGATGACCGATCTCGCGAAGATATTCAAACGTATGTCTCTTCTTCTGAAGCGGATAGGTGCTGTCGCAGACACCCTCTACGATGATTTCAGTCGCCTGGATTTCAAACGGCTGCTTGTTTTCCGGAGTCGCAAGGTACTTTCCGGTTACGGATACCGCCGCGCCGGTCAGAAGCTTTCCGACTTCAGTATAGTTGGTAAGTGTATCCGAATAGACAATCTGGGCATTCTTAAAGTAGGTTCCATCATTCAGAGAAATGAAACCGACATTCTTTCCGGAGCGGTTCGTCCGGATCCAGCCCTGCAGAAACACATATTCCACCTGGTCCTTTTCCAGATTTGATCCGTCCCTTGTCAGATCATACAGTTCTCTTACCGTCATTTCACTCAGCATAATTCTTCCCCTTTATCATTTATCAGAAATGGAATTCGCTTCGAACACGAGTTCCTGAATCGACGCTACCACATCAATCTGCTTGACACGGACATGATCCGGCACGGTGAAATGCTCACTCGCGAAGCTCACAATTCCGATGATGCCGTTATCTACCAGAAGATCTACTGTCTTCTGAATATCCCTTGAGATGCAGAGAATCGCGATCCGGCAGCCCGCGGGCTTCTTGGTCGCAAACTCATCGAGAGAATAAACCGGAACATTTGTGCCGGTCACAGCAGAAGGCATAAGATCAAATGCGCAGACGATTTCTCCGACGACATGGTTCCACTGGTTATAGTTCAGAAGTGCCTTGCCGAGATTTCCGCATCCGACAAGAATGATCTTCTCGTCAAAATTCATTCCCAGCTGTTCTGAAAATACCTGGATCAGATCATCAACGTTGTATCCATATCCCTGTTTGCCCAGATTTCCAAGAAACGAAAAATCTCTGCGGATAGTTGTCGGCTCAATCGCCACATACTCTGACAGTTCCCTGGACATGACCCGGTCTACCCCTTCCGACTTCAGGCGCCGCAGTGCTTTCAGATAGATCGGATATCGGTGAAGCGTTGTTTTCGGTACTCGTTTGAAGTTATCCATATACTGTTACCTGCGTTCCAATATATCACCTTGTGAAAATGAAAACAACTCAGTTCTCCCCCGGCATCATCAGGCCCGGGTCAGCCATATCCTCCATTGTGCCAAACGCTCCTCGCCTGTATGCGGCATAACCGGCCGCACCGATCATCGCCGCATTGTCCGTGCAGTATTTCAAAGGCGGAATCACCGTTTCACAGGGCAGACCTTCGGTCTTCCTGACAATCAGTTCCCGCAGCCGGGAATTAGCCGCAACTCCTCCCGCAAGCACAAGCATGGCCGGATGGTATTCCTGCACAGCCTTAACCGTTTTATCGGTCAGAAGACCAAGCGCGGTCTCCTGAAAACAGTACGCAAGATCCGCTGGAACAACTTCTTTTCCGTTTCTTTTCAGACGGTCATTGAGCTGCAGGACCGCAGTCTTGAGACCGGAGAAGGAAAAATCAAATCTGCCATCCGTTTTCGGAACCGGCAGTCTGTAGAGCGGATCCGCTTTTCCCTCCTTTGCCAGACGGTCAATCGCCGGACCGCCCGGATACCCAAGTCCGAGCACCCGCGCAACCTTGTCATACGCTTCGCCGATCGCATCATCCACAGTCGTTCCAAGCACTTCAAAACTGTAGTCATCCTTCATCCATACCAGCTCTGTATGACCACCCGAAACTACCAGCGCCATCAGCGGGAATTTCAGATCCGTCACGAAAGCATTGGCGTAAATATGGCCGGTAATGTGATGGATGGGAATCAGAGGTTTGTGAAAGGCAAAGGCAATCGTCTTTGCGGCCATGACGCCGACATGAAGACTGCCGATGAGTCCAGGGCCGAGCGTATAGGCAACCGCGTCAATCTCATTCATGGTCACGCCGGATTCCTTCAGTGCCTCACAGATCACTGTGGAAATATTCTCCACATGAATTCTGCTTGCGACCTCGGGAACCACTCCCCCATACAGCGTATGGGTATTAATCTGGCTGCTTACGATATTGGAAAGTATTTCTCTTCCATCCCGGATGATTGCACACGCCGTCTCATCACAGCTTGATTCAATCGCGAGTATCAGTGTCATGATTCACCTCCCAGCGGCAATACCATCAGAATGGCATCCTCGCCGTTTTCGTAATAATTCCTGCGGATTGCCGCATCAATAAACCCGAAGGAATGATACAGCGCAATTGCGGGTTCATTCCCGGTTCTTACTTCAAGACTGAGGGTTTCACAGCCTTTTTTTTCCGCGTCCCTTATGCAGTTCTTCAGCAGTTCTCTGGCAATTCCCTGTTTCCGGAATTCAGGATGCACGGCAATATTGGCAACCTGTGCCTTTTCGTAAAGAATCCACCAGTCAATAAACCCTGCGATCCGATTCTCTTTTTCAGAAACACAGAGAACGGAAAACGGATTTTCCTTCAGTTCGTAAAGAAACTCCTCCCGCGGCCAGGGACTGTCAGAAAAGCAGAGACGTTCAATTTCCATGACGGATGGAATGTCCTGTTCGCTCATTTTTCTGATCATTTCTTCACCAGGTACGCTTCACTTGGCTTGAGATACTCCGGTGTCAGAAGGTGAACCTGCTCCACCGGCTGCCAGAACTCCTTCAGCGCCTCAAAATTCCGGCAGAGATCCGGCCATACATCTTCTCTTCCAATCAGATGGCCGTCCCCGAGAACCTTCTCATCTTCTTGGATAAGATTTCTGATCTCATCAAGATCCAGCGCTTCTTCCTTCCCTTGGAGAATGCCGCCCTCATAGACCGCGTGATAGGCACGGTGACCTCTTGCGTCCATAAGGACATGGACATGTTCCTGCGTTCCGGCAATCAGCTGAAGACTGCCAAGCACGGAAAGCGGAATCTCTTTCAATGAGCAGAGAACCTTTGCGGCAGTCATGGCAATCCGGACACCGGTATAGCTTCCTGGACCGCGGGTAATCACAGCCTCACCGATGTCATCCGACTGCAGTCCGTGCTTTTCAAGCAATGCGATCAGTTCTGGATAAAGTTCTTCACTCTGATGTTTCCAGCATGTTTCCTGTACTCCGTCAATAAAAACCCCATCTTTCAGCAGCGCAATGACAAGAAAAGCCTGGCTGGTATCCAAACATAATGTGATCATAGCAGCTCCTCCAAAAGCGTTTCATATTTCCCGCCGATCGCTTCAAACAGAAATTCCCTGGCATCCTGTTCCAGGAGCCGGATGGTAATTCTGAGATATTCCGACGGGATCAGATCCGGCGCAAACTCCGACCATTCAATGACAGTCAGTCCGCCATCATACATATATTCATCAAATCCAAGATCCTGAGACATTCCTTCCAGACGATAGGCGTCAATATGATTCAGAACAAGTCTTCCGCCCCGGTAAAGTTTCTGAATCGTAAAGGTAGGAGAAGTGACGGTCCGCTGAATACCAAGACCTTTCGCAATTCCCTGCGTCAGAGTTGTTTTTCCAGCGCCAAGATCTCCGGATAAAAGAAAAACCATGTTTTCCTCTGCAAGGGATCCGAGTTGTGCGCCAAGCGCTAGTGTTTCATTTCTGTTCTGTGTAATCTTTCTTCCTGTTTTCATAAGCCTGACCTATTATATCCCTCGGAATGAAAAAAAGGAACTGTCGAGTGACAGCTCCTGTAGAACCGGCAACGACCTCGATT
>CAMNFS010000082.1 GCA_946537255.1 uncultured Erysipelotrichaceae bacterium | reverse complement strand
ACTCTTTTGAAACCACGTGAGATTGCAGCAGCAATCACTCGTGGTAATTCATTTCTTCTCCGACCGCGAAGGTTCATTCTCCGTTAGCACCAGCAATCCGTATCTCATGAGCTGCGTGATTAAGAAAGAAGCCGTCGGAAAGATCATTCTGGATGGAAAGGAAGTCGATGGATTCCTTTACGCGATCAGCATTTATCCGTATGTGGAGCCGAAGCGGAAAATCGGAAATGGGTATATCAGAATACAGGCAAATGACGGCAGTGGGAAAAGCTGGAAGCTGAAGGAAGCATTCAGTAATTCTTCATTCTCTGTAAGTAAATAAAAGCCATGGAATCCGCCTTCAGAAAGGAAGGAGTTCTCCATGGCTTATCTTGTATTGAGGAAGACTGTTCATCAATCCTGCACGCATGAGCGCAGGAAAGAAATCTCTTTGAACTACCAGGTGCTGCGCAGCTTCAGAAACTCCGCAAGAGGCATCTCTGAAGGTTCAAGATCATGATTGAAGTCATCAACCACTACATCGCAGTATCCGGAAATCCGCTTCAGCTCTTCTTCACTCAGGGAGAGATCCGGATTGAAATGGTACTGATTGAACGTACGATCACCGGTTTTCGAACTGATCTGAAAGTAACCGCTCAGTTCATGGGTTCTTCTTTCATACCACTGATCCACCGCGGTTTTCCGGCAGGCCTCCAGAATCTGCAGGACCTCCTGATATTCATTCAGTCTGTCAGTCGGTATTTCCAGCTGGAAGGAAACATAGGCCCCATGGTCCGTTTCCTGACCGATGATTCCTCTGCCAAGATCCTTTTCATCCGCCAGCCGGCTGTATTCATAGACCAGTGTATCGCCTTCATCCAGGCGGACACGGTCCGCCATCCCGAAACATCTGCTGGACCACATGATCTGACAGAAGCCAAGACAGAGGATGGTTTCCGCCAGGAAGATCCCTGCCTGTTTCCAGCTGATCTCGAGCCGTCTGCGGTAGAGAAACTGTCCAAGGACAAAGCAGACCAGAAGAAGAACCAGAAGAATCAGGAAGGAGGGGTCATGGGAACTGATGCAGGAACTGCAGATGACAAGAAGACACAGCAGTGAATACAGATGAATGATCAGCGGATAGGCCAGGGGATGATCGGAGATCATCTCCGCCCGTTCACTCCGCCGCTCATCAAACTCATGAATCAGCCCGAACCAGCCAATGACTGTGTAAAGGATGGAAAGCAGAAAGAGCGGAAGTGAAAATTTCATATACAGCCAGCCGTTTCGGGAAATCAGAGCCGCGTAATTGGCCATCAGCGTATATACCGGCGAAAGAATCTGCGCATGTGTCTCAAGGGCGAGCGCGTGTTTTCCAGCCATGAGGTTACTGATCAGAAGACCTTCCCCGATGGAAGCCGCAAAGGGCAGAAGGGTATAGGCCGCAAGAATAACGATGCCGTCAATCCAGCTGTTGCCAAGCAGAAACAGATAGGAATTGATGGCGCACATGGAGAGAACGGAAAACGCCATGAATGCATGGATTCCAAGGAGCAGGGTAAGAGGGACATATCCGATTCCAAAGAGCAGCCATGCGGCGGTTACGGTAATCAGGAAATAGCCGAAGATCACGGAAAAGACAGCCAGAAGCGAGGCAATACGGATCTCTTTCCGGGAAATGGGAAGGGAGAAATACTGATCACAGCCGCTTCGTTTCTGAAACGGGGAGAATACCAGCACGGGCAGGACAAAGGTCAGTCCCATGGAAAGTGCCGCCGCCATTTTCGCGCTGGTGTAGAAACCATACCCTGGAACGGAGACGCCATCGTATGTCATCCATGTCAGTGAGAGAATAAGATACACTGCCAGAAAAAACAGGATCAGCGTTCTGCGGGAGCGGAGAAGATATCTGAAATAACTGCGGATCATAGACTGGTTCCTCTGCTTTCCATTTCGTAGATAAACAGTTCCTCAAAGGTTACCGGAAGAACATCCAGAAGAATCGGGTGTTTCTTTTCCAGACTGGCGCGCACTTTTTCTCTTTCACCGCGTATGACCATCTGAACCACCCGGCCTTCGCTTTTATACCGCATGATATCAAGATCCTGAAACATCTCCGGGGAAGGAACGGTTTCAAAGGCGGCCTGGTATTTGTTCACTTCTTCCTTTTTCTCCAGAAGATCCCCGGAAGAAAGAATTCTGCCGCTTTCCAGAATGCCGAAGGAGTCACAGAACTCCTCGAGTTCGAGAAGGCTGTGGCTGGAAATCACCGCAGTCATCCCGTCCCCGGCCATGTCTGCGATGATCTTCCGGATCTGCAGTCTGGCCAGCGGCTCCAGTCCGTCATATGCCTCATCCAGCAGCAGAAGCCGGGGATGAATGCATACCGCAAGCAGGATCGCGGCTCTTCGCTTCATGCCTTTGGAAAAGCCGGCAAATGTCTGATTCTGATCGAGTTCAAACTGCCGGCAGTACTGATCAAACATCGGCCGGTCAAACGCGTAAAGGGATTCATACAGATCCCGTACGGAGGCAATGGAACTGCCGGAGGGGAAATAGGATTCATCCGGCACAAACGCCAGTGTCTTCCGTACTGATGCGTTCCGATAAGTATCCTGCTCGTCCAGCATGACGGTTCCCTGATCACTCCGCATGACGCCGGAAATGATTCTGAGAAGGGTGGATTTTCCGGCTCCGTTCACCCCGACCAGTCCGAACACTGCCCCATCGGGTATTTCCAGACTGACATCTCTGAGCACCTGTTTTGCGCCGAATGCCTTGGCTATCTGTTCCGCTTTCAGCATCGTTCATACCTCCCTGTATACGGCTGCGATTTTTTCCAGCAGCTCCTGTTCCGTAACGCCTTCCTTTTTCCATTTCTGAAGGATGGCGGTTATGGAATCCCCTGGCTCTTTTTTCAGAGTCCTTTCTTTTACGTAGACGCCCTTTTTGGGAATGTTGTATACGGCTCCGCACGCCTCCAGCTGCGCATAGGCCCGGGCCGCCGTGTTGGGGTTGATTCCGTTTTCCGCGGCGAGCTGGCGTACGGAAGGCAGCCTGTCTCCGGGAGAAAGCACGCCCGCTTCGATATAACGCAGGATCTGATTCCGTATCTGCTCATGAATCGGAATCTTGCTTTGTACGTTCAGAAGAAACATGGCACCCTCCATCTGTATTAACTGTACTATCTGTATTAAGTGTAACCTCCTTCCTCCTTCTGTCAACATGGAATTCTGAAAACAGCAGAATGTTCCGGTTCAGAAGACCCGTTTCCTGCATGAGGCGGCTTTCTGACAGGCTTCAGGAACACCGTGAAAATCACCGGGATCGTTTCATGAGATTCTGAAAATGACCATTCCGTCATGAATGGCCTGTACTACAATATTCCTGTTGAAATAAAGGAGGTATTGATATGAGGGATCAAACTGTCAGGAAAATCCTGTCCGCACTGATTTTGACATCCGTTCTGCTGAGCCTGAGCGTCACGATGGTGTTCGCTGAGGAGGCGGGCGGAGCGGAAACCGCGTCCCGTTTCTATATGACGCCATGGGCGCTTCTGCCGCCGGTGATTGCGATCGGCCTGGCACTGCTTACCAAGGAGGTATATTCTTCACTTTTTGTCGGTATCATTACCGGGGCCCTGCTGTATTCCGACTTCAGTTTTGAAGGCACGCTTACGCACGCGTTCAATGACGGCATTGTCGCTTCCCTGTCGGATCCGTACAATGTGGGAATTCTGGTCTTTCTGGTCGTACTCGGCATCCTTGTTCAGATGATGAACCGGGCTGGCGGATCGGCCGCCTTCGGCCGGTGGGCTTCCTCCCGTATTAAAACCACGGCGGGTGCGCAGCTTGCGACGATCGCGCTTGGAACACTGATCTTCATCGATGACTACTTCAACTGTCTGACCGTAGGCTCGGTCATGAGACCGGTCTGTGACAACCGCAGGGTTTCCCGGGCAAAGCTTGCTTATCTGATTGACGCGACCGCTGCTCCGGTATGCATTGTTGCGCCGGTATCGTCCTGGGCTGCGGCTGTATCCTCCTATGTGTCGGATGGCAACGGTCTGTATCTGTTCATCAGGGCCATCCCGTTCAATTTCTACGCGCTGCTTACATTTGTCATGATGATTTTTCTGGCTGTGAGCGGCCTTGATTACGGCCCCATGGAAAAGCATGAACGCAACGCGAAGGAGAACGGGGATATCTTCTCCGGCATGCAGGATAAAAGTTCACAGATGAATGAAAACGCCAATCCGAAAGGAAAGGTTGTGGATCTGATTCTTCCGATCAGCGTTCTGATTGTTTCCTGTGTCATCGGGATGATCTATTCCGGCGGCTTCTTCCAGGGAGAGAATTTCGTTACGGCCTTTTCCAACTCGGACGCCTCGGTCGGCCTCATGCTCGGCAGCGCCGTTACCCTCGTTATTACCGCGGTCTTTTATCTGATCCGCAGAGTGCTCTCTTTCAGGGAAATCACCGACTGCATTCCCGAGGGATTCAAGGCTATGGTTCCGGCAATTCTGATTCTGACCTTTGCGTGGTCATTGAAGGCAATGACCGACAGTCTTGGCGCAAAGCAGTTTGTTGAGATGGTTGTGACTGATCACGCCAGCGGCTTCCGTTCCTTTCTGCCGGCCATCATCTTCGCGATTGCATGCATGCTTTCGTTCGCGACCGGAACCAGCTGGGGCACCTTCGGGATTCTGATTCCGATTACCCTCGGCGTCTTTCCGCTGAGCGATCCGCTTGGCGTGGTATGCGTCAGTGCCTGTATGGCCGGAGCCGTGTGCGGTGACCACTGCTCGCCGATTTCGGATACGACCATCATGGCAAGTGCCGGCGCCCAGTGTGATCACGTGACGCATGTCAGTACCCAGCTTCCGTACGCGATGACGTGCGCGCTTGTCAGTTTTGTGGCTTATATTATTGCCGGCTTTGTCCCGAACGCTTTCATCGCTCTTCCGGCCGCGGTTCTTCTGATGGTGGTGACGATGTCGGTCATTCGGCATGTTCTGAAACAAAAAGAAACCGCCTGAAACAGAAACACAGGAATCCGGATCTCTGCAGTGTATCCATCATTCCTGTGTTTTTTTGTATTTCAGGAATCTGAAGGCGTCGTTGGAAATGGGTATTGCTTCGACTGCCGCATCCGTTTTCGTTCAGACGGTTTTATGAACACCTGTCTTATGACAGCGGTTTGTATGCATGCATGAATCGCTTCTCAGCGGGAGAAAAGGGAAGCGTGAAAGTCCTTCAGGGTATCGGTAAGATCCTTCATGCCGTTCAGTTCGCTTTCCTTTCTGGTTTCGATATGGATGCGCTTTCCGCTTTCATATAAAGCGTGAAGCAGGAAGAAGCGGTCTTTGGAGTCTTCCTCCTTTTCTGAATGAGGTCCCATCCCGAAATAGCCGTCCTCATGATTGCGGAAGCTGCCGCTTGTGTGACTGTAGGTGCTGAAATCATAGGCTCTTGCGACATGGAAGGCGGAAAGAATAGCCGTGATTCTCTGAAAGTAGTCCTTTGGAATGGGAATTCTCTTTTCTTCTTCCACCGTTTCCTTCTTCAGATCACAGCGTTCCATTTCAAGAACCGGATGACTGTTTTTCGTATTTTCACTTTGGGTAAAGAAGGAGAGCTCTCTGCCGTTTTCTCTTTCTTCCATCCAGAAAGAGAGGATGGGGGAATGGTCTTCATCCGGATAAAGACCATTCATGCCATGTTCTGCGAACCAGTCCGCGAAGACATCATAGGTCTCTTCACTCCAGAGGGCATACGGGTCATTGTCGGTGGTAAAGCGCAGAGTTTCTCCGGAATCATAGATGACATTCAGTCCTCCGGCCGCGTACTCCGGCGCAAGGCCGGCAGTCACATCATGCAAACCGTTCTTTTTCACAAGATCATTTCCTGCGATCACTTTCTGAAGGCGGTTCAGCAGTTCCTGATCCGCCGGATATTCCAGCCGGCTTCCCGTTTCCGAAGCGATAAGGATTCCATCTCTGTTACGGGCAACGGAAAAATGAAACCATTCCATGGAATCCGGGATTCTCCAGCGGGTTGCGCAGTAAAAATCCGCGTGATACTCAATGATGACTCCGGAATGTATTTCCTTCGGCGCTTCCTCATCCACAAAGACGGTATTTCCCCCGTCAATGACCTCATTGTCTTCCTCATTGCGCAGAGAGAACCTGAAGGGGGACAGAATGGATTGCTTCATATGCCGGATTCCTCTCTTTCTGACCGCTCTGTTTTCCGTATGGTTTTTTTGATGGGCAGTTTACTTTACACAGGATCGGAAAAAAGCGCATTCTTCCTCATTGCACTGCGCCGCAAGCGGGCTTTTCATATCCAGATGAAAGACGTGTCCGGGTTTTTCTTCCGGATCCGTGTAATAGTGAAAGACAGTCGGAACATTCTGCTCCACCAGTTTTGAAACAAGCATCGGTGCCTGGGATCTGAGAAAATCATCTTCCGCCGTCATGACAAACACCGGCGGAAATGTTCCGCTGATATGATTCAGTGCCTCAATCTGATCCATCTCGGCTGCCGGGTCCTCCATGGGCAGAAGATCCTGAAGCAGACCGACTGTCATCTGATTCTCAGAATCGGGGGCGTATTTGAAGCTGTAAAGTCCGCTGTTGAGCGCAAGAGCCCGGGGTACAAAATCCTGAGGCGGAAGAAAAGGAAATGACGCGGCGAAAGATGGATCCGTGCACATCGCGGTGAAAAGAACAAGCAGATGGGCACCGGCGGAATCACCCACAGCGAAGATGTGTTCCGGATCCAGCAGATACTCACTGCAGTGATCCAGAGTCCACTGAAAAACAGAACAGGTATCCTGCAGACTGGATGGGAAACGGTTTTCCGGAGCGAGACGGTAACTGAAATTGACAACCGCAAAGCCACGCTGGGCAAGGGACATGCAGTAATACTGGTACAGCTCCTTATCCCCATACACAAAGGCACCGCCGTGCACACTGACAATGACCGGCAGAATCTTGCCAATGGCCGAAGAAGGACGATAAACGTCCAGTGTCTGCCAGGGCAGCTGTGAGCCATAGGGTATGTTTCTGTGACAGGTGATATCATCCGGAACCGTAAGGTTCAGATCCCGGACCCGGTCTGATTCCGCGAATGTCTTCCGTATCATATCTGAGAGTGCTGACATGGTATGGGTCCTCCTTCTCAATGGTGTTCTGATTTTATTGTATCGGAAACAGAGGCAGGAAAGAAACAGTCCAGGCGGCGGGGAAAACGGTCTGCTGTTCAGCGGATCATCCGTCAGGGAAAAACGGGTGCGCTGAGAGGATCTGTGTTATGATTTCTGAAAAATCCGGATTGGAAGGAGGACTTTATGGCTGCTTTGCATTTACTGCTGGATTACTGCAGAAGAAATGAACCGATCGGTGCGTTCATGCTGAATGGAGAATGGGGCTGCGGCAAGACATATCTTGTGGAAAAGGATCTGACGGAGGCGATGAAACAGACGCATATCATTGTGCGGATTTCTCTGTATGGACTGAAAAACGCGGATGCGCTGCGCCATGCGGTCAGAAAGAAGTGGGCGGCGGCGTGTTCACCGGTCCTTGGCCGCATGGTAAACGACAGGGAAAAGCGGGAAGAGAACCGGAATCTTTCAGAAGCGGTGAAATCGATCGCCAAAGGTGCCGCGCCTTCGGTCGGGGGAGCGCTGGATTTCTTCAGTTCGTTCGACGCCGCCGATATGGTGACCGTGAAGCCGGACATTGAAGAACTGCGGACCCATCAGCGGAAAAAAGTGGTTCTTGTTTTTGATGATCTGGAACGGGCGGAGATGAATCCGCTCGAAGTTCTGAGCATCATCAATGAATACTGTGAGAATGAAGGATTCTGTGTGATCATCCTTGCGAATGAAGCCTATCTGATCTATCAGCTGGGAAAGGATCACGCGCAATACCGTATGCTGAAGGAAAAGACAGTTTCGAGAACGGTATTCTATTCTCCGGATTTTTCCAGGATTATTCCGGAAATCATCCGCACAAGACAGTGGAATTCAGAAGCGTATGAACAGTTTCTGAAGGGGCAGGAGGAAACGCTTCTGGAGTTTTTCGACATGGAACGGTATGAACCCGGCAGAAGCGGCCGGGATGCGGTGATGTCAAGAAATCTGCGTACCTTCATCAATACCCTGGAGGACTTCTACTGTGTCTTTACGGCTCTTTCAAAATCGCGGGTCGCGGATCTTACGCCCTGGTTTACTTCCTTCCTTGCGTATTCGCTTTCCCATCGGGCAGGGGTTTTCAGAAACGGAGAACTGGATCTGGACAGTTCGGATGAGGAAATCCACCGCCTGTGTCCGCAGTTTGAGACAGGGTATCTGTATCCCAGTGAGCGCAGATGGATTTCCTATGGTGTCTGGGAGGAAGAACAGTTCCGGAAGGAACTCGGAGAAACGGTGTGATATATTACGACAGCGGATCAGCTGCCGTTTCCTTTTTCTGGGAAGAATCGACAGAAAAAAGGATGGCAGAGCCATCCGAAAGATACAGTATGAATCAGGCGGCTTCAATCACGACGGCCTGATAGGGAAG
>CAMNFS010000081.1 GCA_946537255.1 uncultured Erysipelotrichaceae bacterium | reverse complement strand
GTATTGGTCAGAAAAAGATCATATTGAATATGATTGCCCAGGGATTCACAGACCGCCAGATTCTGAGCTGTGCTCCGGAATACACAGAGGAAAAGCTCGAAGAGCTGAGGAGAACTCACTCTTCTGTTCAGGCTTCGTGAGTTCAGGATTGGTCCCTTTCATCTCTGTGAGAAAAATTAAAAGGATGGAAGAAAACAAGGAATAAGCTGTCTGAGAGATTTGTGTATTTGTACAGAATACCGTTATGACATGTGGGTAACAGATGGATGGAGGGCATGATGTAAATACATCTGTACTTCGGCATATGACGGGAATCAGAAGAGCAGAAAAGGCTGCGAAAAACCTCGGATATAAAACCTGAGGATCAGTCTTTTTTTCTTTTTTCCTCGTGCACGCCGGAACGCTCAGCCGAAAACCATGCGTGCATATGGTGTGCAGGAATTGTATTCCTGTAGAATGGAACTGCAGTCAGGAGGTGGATATGAAGATTCGGTTTGCCATAATCGGTGCAGGGTGGCGTGCCCAGTATTACGTACGTATTGCCAGGGCACTTCCTGAGATATTTGAATGCGTCGGTATTTTCTGCCGCAGTGAGGAAAAGGCGGAACGGACTGCCGCTTTGACCGCAATGAACTGCTTCACATCAGCTGAAGCGCTTCTGAAACAGAATCCGGAATTTATCGTTGTGGCCGTATCAAAGCAGAATATTCCTTCGGTTGTTCTGGAGTGGCTGGAAAGGGGAGTTCCGGTTCTGAGTGAGACACCGGCCGCTTTGGACAGGGTCATGCTGGAAAGGCTCTGGACCGCATCTGATCAGGGAAAGAATCTTTCGGTTGCGGAACAGTATATGCATTATCCGGAGAATACCGCGAGGATGAAGCTGATTGAAAAAGGACTGATCGGAACACCGTACTTTCTGTATCTTTCAAAAGCACATGAATATCATGCCATGTCCATGATCCGTTCTTATCTGCAGGTTTCGACCGGGGAAGGATATGTGATCGCGGCAGATTCAGCCTCCTTTCCAACCGTACAGACTCTGACCCGGAAGGAACGGATCAGGGATGGAAGAATCATTAACAGCACACGTACAGCTGCGTGGATCCGGTTTGGGAGCGGAAAAGCCGCTCTGTATGATTTCGACAGCGAACAGTACTGTTCTCTGATCCGGGGAAGCGGGATCCGTGTTCAGGGCGTTTCCGGAGAAATCACCAATGAACATGTCAGATGGCTGGATGAATCCTTTTCCGAACAGGAAGCTGTTCTGGATATCAGGACACGGACGGTTGAGACGGAATCGGAGAATCCCAATTTTCAGCGCTTTGAAGAGGTTGAGGAAATCCGGTTTCAGGATGAGGTTCTGTATTCGCCGCCGTTTGGGCTCTGCTCGCTTTCACAGGATGAGACAGCCATCGCGTCGCTTCTGAAGGAAATGGGCGGATATGTCAGAGGAGAGAACAAAGTTCCATATCCTCTTTCGCATGCGCTGATGGACGCAATGATGGCCATGGATCTGCGAAAGGCTGTGGAAAGCGGCACCCGGATTTCTTCTGAAAAGGATGATCCGTGGCTGAAATAATCACTGATCACTCTGTCTGGGAAGAACGGGCACAGAGGATTGGAATTCCGTGAAATATACTGGCACGGATTCGGAAGGAATCTGATAAAGCTTTATTGGAGGCTTCAAAAGGAAGGGAAACATAAAATGAAACAGAAGAGACGCATGCTTTCAGTTTTGTTCAGTCCCGGGTGAAGGTTCAGGACGAGTAACAGAAAAAAGATCTCCACAGAAAGAAAAAGTCCGTCAGAAGACGGGCTTTTAAAATGGGACGAATCAGCGGGCGTTCTGCTTGCGGCGTAGCTTGTCTTCATACATGAGGCGGTCAGCCCGCCGGGCCGTATCCATTACGGAGGTATCCTCTTTCGGGTCGTATTCCGTGATCCCTCGTGAGACACGGACCTTTTCCCATGGATTCACGGCTTCCGCGTCTGCTTTTTCCTCTGCTTCCGCAAGACGGAGCTGCAGTTCCTTCCGGTTTTGGAAATCCTCATACTGCAGAATCACCGCGAATTCATCTCCGCCGATCCGGAATACCGGGCTGTGCTGAAAGATCCGGCAGATCAGCCTGCTGGTGCACTGCAGATAGATATTGCCCTTATCATGACCATACCGGTCATTGATTATCTTGAGATCATCACAGTCGAAGATACCGATGGCGAATTCTTCACATTTTTTCTGATCCACCTTTTTCTGAAGGTCCGTGATGTAATCCTGGTAGGCACTGCGGTTGCGTACGGAGGTCAGCTCATCCACAAAGACCCGCCGGTTCAGATCACTGACCAGTATTTCTCCTTCCTGCACTTTCTTCTCCGCCCGGATATTCCTGAGAAGAAGGATCAGAATCAGAAACAGAGTCAGGGATACTGCCGCAAGAATCGGAATCATGTTTTCCTTCAGAAGATCCAGAAAGGAGGTTTTCATGACTTCCGTGGAATAGTAGTTCAGCGCCGCGTTGGTCAGAGAATCGGGAACCCCGTTGATGACTCTTGAAAGAATGGAATACAGTTCGGTATCCCCGCGCCGCACGGCGAAATAGTATTCCATGTCCACGCCGGTGCTTAGCGTCGTAAGATGCAGGGATTCACAGAGTTTTGAAATGTTGGAGAAGCGGTAGTTGCTGATGAGGATGCAGTCCGCGTTTCGATCCGCCACGGCCTGCAGGGCAGCGGGCGTATCCTTGAAATACGCCGCTTTCCAGGTCGGGAAGTGCTCTGCCAGGAATTTCTCATAATTGGTATTTCCAAGATTGACGGCAGCGGTGACTTCGCTGTTCCGCATGAAATCCTTCTGATCTTCCTGCCGTACCACTGCGTCCATTTCCGTTTTCATTAAGGCCGGGGACATGCAGAGATTCAGAAGCTCACTTTCATAGGAGTTCAGATTGGCCGGAAACAGACAGTCAATCGTTCCCCGCCGCAGGGCTTCCACTGCCTCCGCAGTGCTGTCAAACCCTTCTGTCTCAAAGGAAAGGGTATCGTTTTCAAGACAGGTTTCGGCATAGGCGAGATAGTCCTTCAGGGCTCCGGTCAGTGATCCGGTGGATGGGTCCGTGTCACAGAAGGCGAGATAGTTTTTCTGGTATCCGACGCGGATCGGGCCATGGTTTTTCAGCCAGTCCTTTTCACTGGTGCTGAGATAGAGATCCGCACCGGCGTTGGCCATGTATTTTTCATTGAGTTCCTGATTATAATACTTGTTTTCATCCTGAATCCGGCTCAGCGCCGCATCCAGGGCAGCCAGAAGATCCGGTCTGTCCTTTCTGACCGCGAAGAAGAAGTCAGAGGATCCGATCTTATAGATCGGGGTGTATTTTTCGGGATCTCCATAGATATCCATCGTGACAAAACCGTCGAGCTTTCCGGAATCCACTTCCGCAAGCGCATCGGCGTCCGCGGTGGTGGTTTCAATGAGACGGACACTGACATGGTGCTGATCTGCCCAGTGGCGGAACAGATCCTCCTGGATACTGCCGGCTGTGACCCCGATCTTCTTTCCGGAAAGCGAGGAAATCTGATCCATGGTGATATCGGGACTGGAACTGGAGATATACAGATAGTAGGACTCCGTACCCATGGGAAGAGCGGAATACAGCATCTTCTCACTGCGCTCCGGCTTATAGGAGATATCACTCAGAAGATCGATCTCACCTCTTTCCAGCATGCCGAGAAGCTCTGGCCATGTGCCTTCTACGTATTCATAGGCCCACCCCGTATAGGCGGCGATCTTCTGCTGGTAATCATAGGCATAGCCGGAGCGGCGGCCATGGCTGTCAAGCAGATTGAACGGGGAATCATACCATCCGACCCGGATGATTTCCTCATTTCCCTGTGTCTCTTCCGCGCGCACAGCAGAAAATGAACAGATCAGAAGACTGAAAAGGATCAGAAGGAAACGATGTTTTTTCAGAAGAGTTTTCCATTTCATGGCGGTCTGTTTTCAACATTATAATATCCTGTTTTATCTCAGATCCGAAAGCTCTTTGAAAATTCATGAAATCAGGCATTGCAAGTGTCAGAACCGGAAAGAAATGCGGATTATCCGGGAAAACGGGGAAAATTTGGAAAACAGCTGATCCATTTTCTGTCAGAATACTATTCATACAGTGGTGTACAGAGGAAGGAAATGCATATGAAAAAGTGGACAGCAGCCATTCTGAGCCTGTTTCTGTGCCTGAATCTCTGCGGTATGGCAGTACACGCGGAGAACGAGAATGAAGAAACGGGAATGGAAACAGAAGCGCTTCATGAAGAAACGGAACAGCCGCAGGAAATAACAGAGACAGTCAGTCCGGACCCGGCGGAAGAAGAAAATCAGGAGACAGAGGAAAGCGTACCGGAAGAAACTCCGGCTTCCTCTGAGCCTTTGGAAGAGGAATCGGAAGCTCTGAACATGGAAGATCCGGAAAAGAGAACGATCGTGAGATTTCAGGAGCTTTCGGAAACCGTTGTTCATAAAGACACAAAGCCGGCTCTCGAAGAAGCGACAGCGGATATGCCGCAGAAGCTTTCGGCCCTGGTGAAAAGCAGCGAGGGTGAAACCTGGGAAGAGGTGGCTGTTTCCTGGCACTGCGTGAATCCATATGAAACAGAAAATGCGATGTATGACTTTCAGCCGGAGGCGAAAGACTTTCTGATTGCCTCAGAAGCCGCTCTTCCGACGATCTGTCTGATCATCGGGGATCCGTCGGATTATGAAGAATCGGGCGGTACATGGTTATCCCAGGAGGATCTTCTCGAAGGTGATGGATTCTCTCAGGGGTATTCCGCGCTGGAAGCGGAGCTTCCGCAGTCCTACAGCTTCCGGGGCGCTCTGCCGCCGATCCGCAATCAGGGGCCGTATGGCACCTGCTGGGTCTTCGCGGCGATCGGTGCCGTAGAGGCGGATCTCATTCATGATGGATCCGCGGATCAGACGATCGATCTTTCCGAAGGACAGTTTGCCTATTTTACAAGTCATGATTATCAGGACCCCAAGAATAATCACAAGGGGGATACCGTAAGATACAGCAGATCGGATTCCTATCTGAATGCCAGCGGAAATCTTCATATCGCCCTGCACGCGTTTTCCGATATGGTCGGTCCGGTATATGAGGATGAGGTTCCGTATCAGGAATACAGCACACTGGATGACAAGTACGCGGTCAGCTCCAACCGGTACCGGGTTACCGGTGCTTCCTATCTCAGAATGAGTGACAGGGCACGCGTCAAGCAGGCAATCATGGACCATGGGTCAGTACATGTCTCGATGTATATCAACCGGTATTACTACAACAGCTTCAACAACTGCTACATCTCCAAACAAAAGGATTCCAATCACAGTGTCCTGCTGGTGGGATGGGATGATCATTTTTCAAAGGAGAACTTCACTTCTTCCCTGCGTCCGGAAAATGACGGTGCCTGGCTTGTAAGAAACAGCTATGGTACGCAGGGAGACGGATACGGAGGCTATTTCTGGATTTCCTATGAAGATGCATGCATGCAGTCGCAGTATTACGTCACCTGCGCATATGACGCGGATACGGCGCTGAATGATTACTGCTATTCCTATGACGGCTCGTTTTTCGGCGGCGGTACCTGGCGCGGAACCGAAAAGAACAGTCTCGTCGTAACCCAAAGCTATACGATCGATGCGGATGAGGAGGTCCGGACAGTCGGATTATGCACAAATACGGAAAATCTGGATGCGGTGATTACCCTGAGTGATGGAATCAATACCGTGTCACAGTCAGTCTCTCTTTCCGACATGGGATTCCGGATGGTGGATCTTGATACCCCTCTGCCTGCCGGAGACAGAAGAGAAGTGATCGCGACCGTTACCTACACCGCAAAGGATGGAAACGGCATAAAGGTCAGCGAAGAACCGGTTGTGAAAAACAAGAGCAAATTTGGAAGAACCTGGTCAGCCGCAATGAGCGGGCCGGGATATCAATTCAATGGATTCACCAACAGAAATGATCTCAGAATGAAGCTCTATACCAACCGGACCGACTCCGCGACACATGTTTCTTCCGTTTCTCTCAATTACAGTGAAATGGCGCTGGAGCGGGGGGAAGAGTATCAGCTTCAGGCAGTGGTTCTGCCGGAAAACGCTTCGAATAAAAAGATCATCTGGAAAAGCAGTGATGAACGCATTGCAGTGGTCGATGAAAACGGAACGGTAAAGGCAGTCAGTGCCGGTACCGCGGTGATTACGGCCGCCAGTGAAGACGGCCACCGCACAGCCACCTGCAATGTCGGAGTATGCGTTTCCGTAACCGGACTGAAGCTTCTGCAGAACCGGCTGGTACTGACAGAGAACAGCAGCGATCAGCTGAACGCGGTTCTTTCTCCATCGGACGCGACCAATACCGGCGTGATGTTTACTTCTTCAAAGGAAGACGTCGCGACGGTGGATCCGGAAGGAAGAGTGACCGCGCATTCCGCCGGCAGCGCTGAGATCACGGCGGAAAGCAGCGACGGACACTTCAAGGCGGTGTGCGCGGTGACCGTTGTAAAGAACGGAATCAGTATCCAGGGTCTGGAGGAAAGCTATCCTTACACCGGAAGGGCAGTGCGTCCGTCTGCGGCGGTCTATGACAGCGGGAAGCTGCTGAGTGAAGGAAAGGATTACACGCTTTCCTATCGGAACAATACGAAAGCCGGCACCGCGTCCCTGATCATTCAGGGAAAGGGGACCTACCGGGAAAAGAAGACCGTCCTGTTTGACATTGTGCCTTCTTCCATCGCTGAAGCATCCGTACAGGAGATTACGCTCGTTCAAAAGAAAAACGCAACACCTCTTACGGCAAAGCCGAAGGTGACTTGGAACGGGATCGCGCTGAAGGAGAACCGTGACTACACGGTGGACTATGGGACGTGGGATCGGATGGAAGCCGGAGAACATGAAATTGTGCTGCAGGGCATGGGAAACTTCAATGGCGAAAAAACCGTCACTGTATATGTGGCTTCTGCTTCTCTGGTTCCGGTTTCGAAATGGAAGGTTTCCTGTGGAAAAATCGTCTATGACGAAGACCTTACCTTTGAAAAGATTCTGAACTCCCTTACGGTACGGTATGGAGGAAAGAACCTGGAAAGAGAGGTCGATTACACCGTCAGTGATCCAAAGGACTGTGACAGGGCGGGTACCTGTACCTTTGTGCTTTCCGGAATCGGATCTTCCTGGTATGGAAACCGTACGGTGTCTGTAAGGATTTCCGGCACCTCTTTGAACAGCGTAAAAGTACAGGGGTATGCGGTCTATGACGGACAGAGAAAAACGCTTTCGAATTCTCCGGATATTTATCTGACAGTAAAAGGTCAGCAGCTGAAGGAAGGAACGGACTACCGCGTTCTTGCGGATACCTATGAAAACAACCTGAACGCCGGAAAGGCGACGGCTGTCATTGAAGGAATCAACGGATACACCGGGAAAAAGAAGATCACGTTCCGGATTCTGCCGGATACCACTGAGCGGGCGGTCGAAGTCAGTGATGCCGTCTACACAAAAAACGGCGCGGTTCCGTATGTGGAAATCAGCGGACTCAGGGAAGGAACGGATTACCGTCTTTCCTGTTCCAACAACAGACAGGTGACAACGGCGGATGTGAAGAAGCTGCCGGAGGTAAAGATCACCTTCCTTGGCAACTACAAGGGCACACCCGCTGTCCGTGTGAATTATCAGATCTATCCGGAAACCCTGTCCAATACCTTTGTGACTGCCCCGGATATTGTATTCACAAATGCGGAGGGCAACTATAAATCAAAGATCACTGTCGCAGACTATCTCGGCAAGACGCTTAAGGCCGGTACGGACTATGATAAAAACATCATCTATCAGGACGCGGATGGAAATGTTCTTCCGGATAACGCCCTGCTCAATCCGAAAGAAGCGGTGACCGCGGTCCTTACCGGTATCGGCAATTACACCGGTACGGCAGAAGTGACCTACCATATTGATCAGAACGCAAAGGATCTTTCCAAAGCAGTGATCCGGGTGAATAACCAGGAATATACCGGCTATGATCCAGGTATCACGGAAGAAGATATTCTTACGGCATACATGAAGGAGGGAAGAATCACCGTTCCTCTGAGATACGGGGAGGATTTTGAACTCTGTTACTGTGAGAACGGGATCGATCCTGGAAGGGCCAGGGCAGTCTTTATCGGAAAAGGAAAGTATTCCGGCACAAAGTCAGTCAGTTTCCGGATTGTGCGAAGAAGTGTAGTAAACAACTGGGCAGAGGAGATTCTCGGATTCCTGGGTTTTTAGAATAGGGCGGAATCAGAAAAGTCCGGATCCTGAACAGGGCCGAAGAAAACAGAAAACGCGAAAAAATACCCGCCGGGGATAAGGATGATCCATGATCATTTTTCCCTGCGGGTATTTCATTGGGTGTTATCCGAAGCGTTTCTGCAGCAGCCGCCGTTTCCGGAGAATTTCCGCTTCCTGATCCGGTGTGACATCTGCTTCGAGATGATAGAAGTACCAGGTATCCCGGTCAAAAGTGTTGGATCCATGGGTGTGAACATGCACGCCTTCCTGGAAGGGAACACCTGCGTCCTCGAAGATTTCGACAATCCGTTCCCATTCTCTTCTGCGGTAGGTTCCGAAGACAAGTTTTGTGGTTTTCATATGTACTCCTCACTTTCTTTCTGCAGCGTCTGACCGTTCCCCGCTGGACCGGTTTTCCGTACCTATTATTTATGGATCAGAGAAAACTGAAAATCCATACCCAATTTTATTCCGTGAATGCATACATGGCTATA
>CAMNFS010000080.1 GCA_946537255.1 uncultured Erysipelotrichaceae bacterium | reverse complement strand
TCGGATAAAATTTATCGTTTGCCATATTCTATTCTCCTCCTGTATTTCTTATTGCGAGGAGAACAGAATCTCTCCGTTTTTTTCTGATTTATTCTTTCCAGCCGAAGTCTTTCAGACAGCGTTCCAGATCCTCTTCCATTGTCCCAAGGTCAATACCCGCTTCCCTGAGCCTGGTGCCATCCAGACGGTAATCCCGGAAACGGTCCGCATAACGTTCCGTGTCACTCAGGATATATTTCTGAATCGCTTCTTCCCCGTATCCGAGTACTTCTGCGATCCTTCGGCAGAGATCATATGTTGAGAGATCATTCCGACTGGAAATATGATAGATCCCCGAAGGCAGTTCCAGAATCTCTGAAAGATGATCCGCCAGATGCATGATATAGGTCATGCCCCGCTGCTCATTCGGTGTGAACTTTGCCGGTGTTTCACTCTTCAGTGCTTTCCAGGTGCGCATCAGGAAATTGGAACTCGGCCGGACCCCCGGCATCGGAAGTCCGAACATGGAGGAAAGTCTCAGAATCAGATAATCCTCCAGATTTTCCTGAATATACCGCTCCCCTTCCAGCTTATAGTTTCCATAGTTTGTCACACAGACCGGCTCATCCGTTTCTTTGAACGGTCCTTTGTCGCTTCTTCCATTGAATACCTGTTCCGTGGAGATAAAGACAAACCTGGCGTTCTGATCCTTCGCAGCCCTTGCGGCTTCAATGGCGGATTCCACATTGATCGCATGCGCCAGTTCCGGGTTGGCGGCACAGAACTCTGTAACCGCATTCGCTGCGGTATGAATCAGCACATCATACTTCAGCCCGGAAAGGTACGGATATACTGTTTCCGGTCTGGAAAAATCAATTTCTTTCCGGGTGATCGGAATAAATTCGTATCTCCCGCTGCCGTAAAGGCGGATTACGGACGCAACAAACCCATTGGCGCCGGTAATGGCAATTCTTTTCATTCTGCTGTTCTCCGTTTCTCTCTTTATTCTACCTCAATCTCAAAGAACTACTGCATGTCAGAAATCCATTCCCTTTTGTAAATTCCACGCAGGTTCTTTCCATTCTGCGCTCTTTCTTCTCTTCTGCGATGAAAAATGATTCCCTGTATGACAGCAGTTCCTTCGATAATCATTCAAAGCTGCCTTTGAAAGACCCGTTTTCAATCACAGGACAGAAAAAAGAACGATGACAGTCCCCGCACCCATCTCAGCAGATGCCGATGTACCGGCTTCCAGAAACCGCGTCCCTGCGGATCAGATCGGCCTGTCCTTTCTCTGTCATCCGACTGTTCCTGCAGAGAGTTTCTGAGCGATTGTGTCATTTCTGTCAGTACTGCTGACAGAATTTTATGACTGATCAAAAATCTGTCACCATCAGGAATACAGGGAAATGAGTTGTATGATCCAACAGGAACTGCATCACCTCTGTCCGCGGTTTTTACGATTCCGCTTGTGGCCCTGCAAAGAGGAATTCTGCTTTCTGCCTGAGCTTTTCATGCGCTGCAGCAGAACGATCCAAGGCTCAGTGGAATCCTATGTAAGCGGATCTGAAACCTCCTGCTTCCTTTCGTCAGTACGAGGTATCTATGAAAGACTGGGAAAAACGGAAGGAAACGGTCTGGCTTCCGGGGAATCTCAGCCCTGAAGCGGAAACAGTTTTCGAAGATGTGATGGAAAATACGACCAGCGAGGTGGAACCGCATGCCCGACCCGGCAGTATTTTCCAAAGAAAAGTCCATGGAGTTTCTGAACGCATGTACGGAAATCCGCAAAAAACCAGTTCTGAATCAGGAAGGATCCGATCAGCAGCTTCCTATGATTTCCAAGGTGTGAGGACAGTTCCTTCAGAACCTTTGCCTGAGAGGTATGCAAAGTGCTGGCATGCGGGAAAGAGAAGCTATCTGCTTTCTTTCCTGCAGGCACAGGATTGATGGTAAAAACGGCTTCCTGACTGCGGTGTTACGACAGAAAATGGCAGCTGATGCCTCAGATTTACGCGTCATCCATGCGCATGTTGTCTGGCAAGGGAATCAGAGCCTGTCAGAGATCCTGGAGCTGATTTTCTTACTCACAGATCCTGTCAGAAAAAGACGTGACTGTGATCCATTTTGGGCATATATGCACTTTAACCATGACCAGGCGGTTTCTTCTGTGTTTCCTCTCTTCTCTCTGGCCTTGCGCAGAATCCGACACTTGGAAAAAATACCGGCAGAAACATCCGAAAAAAAGGATGGGGAAGAGTGGAATTACCCTTTCCCCGATAAAAAATGCTGAAAACTTTGAGGATTTATCCACATCTATCGTATATTTGTATGTGGGAAGAGAGATTCCCGAAAGGAGATCGAGAAATGGAAAAAAGGAAGATCAGTGATGAAGAAATAATGAAGGTCAGCGGCGGAAAGTGGACACTTGAAACCCTTACTCCGGAAGAAAGAGATGAGTTATATAAAGTTTCCGCAGATCTGACGGATAACTGGAATTATGTTGCCTACAACGATTTCATCGAAAGAATGAACGCGAAATACGGAAAAGACTGATTCCGCATTCCTTCTGTAAAAAAAGCCGGAACATAAGAATTCCTGCTTTCCATTCTTTGAAGACTGCACAGAGCATGACGGTTCTTCTCCTGTGCTGAACGGCATGAAATCGTTCAGAAACAGCGATGATGTCCATGCCATAAGGGAGTTTCACTGTCCGTGCAGATCGGAAAAGGAATCTAAGTGCTGAGATCTGCGCATCGAAATATATAAAAAAGGAAAATGAGTTATGGATGAAGAAAAGATTCTGAATAATGAACCATCTGAAGACGAGCTGGAAGCCGCTACCGGCGGATCGCGCGACTTCGCCAAGGAAGGCTGTGCCGCAACCGTTGAATTTGACAGCCACTGCTGGGGCACAGACGGCGGCTGCACCGTTGTCAACATCAAATACGAAAACGCACCGATCGGATTCCGCTGTTCGGTATGCGGCAAGAAGCAGATCTTTATCGACACAAAAGGATCCACTGATATCATGAAACATGTATACGTCTGCAAAAACTGCGGAAGGATATACAAATTCGGAGAGCACTTCAAACTGGGCGTCTGAAGCCTCCTGCATCGTAATAACAAAGACCGATTCAAAAGGAATGACCTCGGTTCCGCCGGGGTTTTTCTGTCTCTGCAGACAGTTGCAGTCGAAAAAGGCCTGACAGCTGTCAGGCCATATTTCCTTTATCCATTGTACGAAGAACGCGTGGTTCTTCTTTCAGAAGACTCAGTTGACACTGACAATCTCCCCGTCCATCAGCGTCATGGTCGCAAAGCCGGAATAAGTGAAGGTGCCGAACACATCCCGGATCGCGAACTGATAGTAATAGTCTCCATCCGGAAGCGGTGCCTCCGCGATCTTTTCATCCCCTGTCCATTCAAACGAACCGTATCCCATGATCTGGCGGTCAGAGTCCGGATCGTTGAAGTCATATTCATAATGAACGATTTCCACGATGTCTCCCGGAACAAGCTCTGTCTTTTCCCGAAGCACCATACTGTCACTGGTTTCGCCGCTGCCATATAAACCCGCAAGGCTGTATTCTCCGCTTTCAAGATCCAGCGCAATCCGCAGGAAGCAGTATTTATCATTCACATAAACCGGAACGGAATACATGTTGTAGGTATCTCCCTGATCGATCAGTTCACTGTATACCGGAAATCCTTCGATCGAAAGCCAGGCACCGCGGAAGTTGTCCCGGATCGTCGTGGAATCCATGTCGAAGCTGATATCGTCATCGGTTCCGTAGAAGGTGGTGGTGCCGGATTCATTATCCCCGTACAGTTCAAACCGGACAGTGCTGATCGTTTCCAGACCGGAAAGAATATGAAGATTGAAATATCCGTTCTCATCCACATACTGTTCATATTCCAGCATATGCTCATCCGGAGTCACCGGCTTGAGATTCTGAAGCGTCTTCAGGGTTTCCGGATCCTGTTCGAAGGAATAGCCGCCGTCTCCGATCCCGCTGTCAAAGTATTTATCATAGGCGCCCTGCTTTACTTCCTTGTTTGCGGAATTCTTCCATACCTTTTCCCATTCCTCGGAGTCATAGGCGTTTCCCATGATGGAAAGATACTCAATATACGCGTCATTATCACTGTAGGTCCGGTACTTGCCCACATCCTCATTGTTCGGAACCAATGGGTAATATACCGACATCCCGCTGGCACGGGAACGGTACTTTCCGTATTTCTGATAGACAACTGCCTTTTTCAGCGCATCCTGCACCTCTTTGGCATTCTTGATGTTTCCGGAGGTTCTTTCGGTAAGATCCCCAAGATCGACCAGACACATATACCCTTCCGCCTCGGAATTATAGCCATAGGTCTGGGATCTTCTGGCGCCGAAGGATACTTCCTGCATCACATCAATATCCTGAGTGGTCAGAACAAGATCCGTACTCATCTTCCGGAATGCGGCAGAAAGCTCCGGGATCTTCGTAAGATCAATCACCGAAAGCGTTGAGGTATCATCCTCATCCGTCAGGCTGCTTTTTTCCATGAAGGAGTCTACGATCGTCTTACCGATGGTTTTCCCATCCTGCTTTGGATCTTCCGCAAGGGCATTCATGAACGCCGTATAATCCCAGCCCGTTCCCGGAGAGGTCTCCTGAGAGGCTACCATATAATGCGCGTATCCCTGAAAAGTCTCCGCGGTTTCAAGATCCGCCATAAGACACGCATCCATTCCGACTACTTCCAGCGGAATATCCGCGCCTTTCACCGCGCTTCTTAAATCCGCCATGGTAAGACCCATCTTATCCGTGAACAGTTCATCCTTGCAGATACCGTACATCGGTCCTCCGCCATGGTCCCAGAGAATGAGCATGTACTTATCCGCCGGGCAGGTCTTCGCGCTCCAGGAGATAAAATCCTGCAGAACGGCAGAATCTGTCATCGGCTTCAGTTCTTCTTCCTGATCCAGGATCAGTTTCCCATTGTCCACATGGAATCTCTGCAGCTTGTCCGGGTTGATTTCATCCATGTGCCATTCACTGGTTCCGCCGGTTTCCACCACAAAATGAACATTCTCGTTGCTGTCGGCAGCCAGAACCTCTTTCAGATTGTTCGTGCCCATGCTTCCGCCGGTTTCCAGATCCGTCCCGCAGAGATACAGCATGACCGTCCATGTATCACCGCCAGCCTTTGCCGGCTCGGACGCTTTAGATTCACCGGACGCGGTGGGTGCCGCTGTACCGGCAGCTGCTGCCTCCGGGGAGGATTTGGCGCACCCGGAAAGAAGCAGACAGGAAGAAATCAGTATATAGATCCATTTCTGAAGTGTTTTCATATTGAACAGGCCTCCTGCCCTGTATATCGAATTATAAAGGATTCCGGTTTATTCAGGTACTGCAAAGCCTACAGAAAAATGCGCCTGTTTCCTTCCTTATACCGAAAGATTTCCCTGAACAAGCGCTGTTTCAAAGCTTCCGGCTTCCCCGCTTCCTTAAGGGAAAGGGCGCATCCTTTCAAACATTGCATCCCTTGTAATACATACCCGGCAGTTGTGATGTCAGAAGGAAAATACCTTTCCTAGTCCAATAACAGCAGAAACCACTGAAAACAGAAACGGCAGGATCTCACTGCCGCTCCGTGTTTTTTGAATATTGTGCAGGTCTTACCCATTCCCTGCTGTCAGAAGGATCTGTTCTTACTTTTTGAACAGCCCGGAAATCACAAGATACAGCACAAACAGCAGGGTCATGATGACACCAAGACCCAGTGCCACAACTCTTGAATCAATCTGTACCGCGTCCGCAGTGACATGGATATGTTCTCTTGCGTTCTCGGTTCTGTGGCCTCTTACAAGAAGCCGGTGGGTATTGACGCCATATGGCGTACAGGTCACAAGCGTACAGTAATCCTTCCCCTCTTCAATCTCGATATCATCCAGCTCATGAGGAAGCACAATCCGTACCTGATCCACTTCATAGGTCAGAGTTTCTCCCAATGTTTCAATCAGAAAGGTATCTCCCCGCTCCAATTGATCAATATCCGTAAACAGCTTCGCACTGGGCAGACCCCGGTGCCCGGAAATCACACAATGGGTGGAGGGACCGCCTACCGGAAGAGAAGAGCCTTCAATATGGCCGACCGCTACCTGCAGTACCGCTTCATCCGTACCATGATAGATCGGAAGCGACACCTTGATCTTCGGAATTTCCACATAGGACATGATTCCTGTACCGGTCACATCCAGTATTCTGGAATACGCTTCCTTATCCTCATCGCTCATCGCATAGCGGTTGCTTTTTTCCAGCAGGCTGCGGTTATAGGTATCCGCCTCCGCCCAGAGACGCTCAAACTCCTTGGTGTCAATATTGTTTACCTTCTCCACATATCCGGCAATCGCCCGGCTCTGATGGAAGCTGTTCCAGTAATCCGCGACAGTCGGATACAGTAAAAAACATACTCCGACCAGAAGTATGAACAGAAGCACTGCAGTTGAGTTGATTCCTTTTTTCTTTGTTTCCGCCATACGCAGATACTTTCTATTTCACCGTACAGACAGCTGTGTATTTCGTTGTCATGCCTTCATAGTGAAGCACCAGATGCCCATCCACTTCTTCATTTCCCTGAATGATCGAATCAATGATGTAGGAATACACATAGCCATCCACATCCGTCACATCGATCTCCATACCGGTTTCCAGGGCCGGCAGTTCTTCATAGGAGTGATCAATATGAAAATTCCCTGTTGCCAGCGTCCCGGAAATGATATCCCTTTTCTGTATGAGAAACGCCGTATTCACAGCAGGGATTTCCGCTACCGCTGCACATTCAAACCCATCAACGATTACAATCGGAACCGGTTCCTCGGTTCCGTCTGTATTCACAAACCCTTTCTGAAGTTCAGGCAGAATGGAATCAAAATCCATTACTGCCTGTTTCAGTCCGGTATTCAGCTGCTGTTCTGCATGGTACTGCCTTGTCATGACCAGAATCCCAAAGCCAATGGCCAGGATTCCAATGACAAGCAACACCACGCCAACTATTCTTTTCTTCATTCCTTCCGTATTCAGTCACTGTTTCTAAGGAGTATCACACCCGAGCAGACCGCGATCATTCCGCCCACGCAAAGACCGATGATCGACAGAGTGAGATTGGTATTGTCTCCGGTATTGGGAGGTACCTTTCCGGTTGGAACACTCGGTGTCGGAGTCGGATTCCATGTCGTCGGCGTTGTTGTCGGAGTCGGTGTTACATAGGTATCCGGTGTTTCATGCGGAGTATTCGGTGTCTTATACGTATTGGTAAGCGTCGTAATCGTACCGCTCTTCTCCGTACTGCTCAGCCGGTATCCCTTCGGCATGGGACCTTCCACCCATTCATAGGTCACAGGCTCGCCATCCGCATATTTCTCAAGATCCGTTACGGTTTCACTCCAGCCATTCTCCGCGCTGAGGATAAAGTCCTCACTGTAGCCATTACTGCCTTCAAGAGTGACAAGCAGTTCAGTCGGCCGCTTCTTTCTGGTATTGTCCTTATCATCCCATACCTTGATCACCGTTGCCTGGGTATGCTCGGTATCATAGGTATTGGTAATCGTTGTGACACTGCCGGATCTTTCAATACTGGTCAGCTCATATCCTTCCGGCAGTCCTTCTTCGACTTCCTTCCAGGTATACTCAATCTCTTTTCCGTTACTGTCATACTTATCCAGACCATCTACTGCGATTGTCCAGCTGTTGCTTTCACTCAGGGTATATTCCGTATCCTTTACCCCGTTATTCAGCAGTACACGGATGCTGTCAGGACGCATGCCTGCCGCATTATCATTGTCATTCCAGACCTTCTCTACCATCGCTGTGACAGTTTCAGAACCGCTTCTGGGTCTCTTTCTGTTCTTGACGGTAAACTGAATCTCATTGACACCGGATTCACTGACCGTTGTACGGTAGCCGGGAACTTCTTCTTCCCATACATACCACGGTTCTTCATCCATCTCTGCTTCCCATTCGTAGTACCAGTTTCCGTTTTCATCCGGAAGCTTGACCTCATGAACCAGATCATTGCCATGATAGACATAGATCGTAACGGTAGGATGGGTTTCCTCACCGGTTTCATTGACCCACTGCTTGACCAGCTTATAGTTCACCATTTCCTTCTTATGCTCAGTGAACTTGATCTGTTCCACATTCGCTGCATAAAGAACGGTTCCTTCTTCCGGTGTATACGGCATACTGATCAGGAAAGGACTTGGATAATAGATCATGTCGCCGATTTCAACCGCGTCACCCATGACAAGATAAACCCCGACCTTGGCATTCTTCAATGTCACGGTACCGTTTTTCATATTCAGCGTCTTATAGGAATTGATCGCACCAAGACGAGCCTTCGTGGCAAATGTCTGAGGAGCATCCTGCCAGGTGGAGTGATCATTGAGATCCACACCGGAATCTCTGAGTTCCTTCACCATGGTCATATTCCCGGATCCGTCAATATCCGCAACCTTGTATACATAGAACTTCGTATCCACAGGAGTTCCGTTCGGACTGAAGTTCAGGGTAATGTCACCCTTCTTCTTTGTATCTATGTAACCATCTGCATGAATGGCAACCGGCACCATAAAGAAGATCATTACAGCCAGTAATAACCGCAGTACTCTCATCTTCTGCCACCATCCTTTCTTTTCTTTCTTATTCATTTCACCAGTTCAAGCACCTGTATTCCTACAGGCACTTGAACTGATGCACGAGATTACTCGTGTATCAGTGGTAAATCAATTAGTTGAACATTCTCTTCTTGGAGATCAGAAGAATGCCAGCTCCTACAACCAGTACAGAACCGATTGCATAGAAGATTGTAGTACCGATTCCACCAGTGGAAGGAAGTAATGTGCCCTGATTATTCTCTACATTAAATTCCTGAGCAACATTAATGGCTGTCGCGG
>CAMNFS010000079.1 GCA_946537255.1 uncultured Erysipelotrichaceae bacterium | reverse complement strand
CTGCGGCGAAAAACAAATAACGCCATGTACCGGTTTATATATTTAGTGGCTACTCTGTAGAACCGGAAAGTATCCTTTAGAACTGTTTCTTATGCGTTACAGCCCCTTCAAATACTCCTCCACATTCACATACCGTATTCCATCCACGTCCCGCGTAATACCGCGATACAGGACGGTTTTCTTTTTGATCGGCCCATAGCGGTGCTCGGTCATGGCGCACTTTTCTGGGTCGATCAGATGGCGGGTCTGCTCCGGGACGATCTCGGTGCTGTGCTTGATCTCATAGATTTCGCAGGACGCAGCGGCTGGGTCAAAGACCACCATATCGAACTCGCCGATGGCAAATTGCAGGACAAATACCGGCTTTTTCGGGTTTGCCAACGCGGTTTCCAGCAGCACGATATCCTCCATCATGCGCCCCATGATCTCGCTGCGGATGCGATCCAGCACGTAGTTGCGCTCCGTCAGAGACAGGTCGCTCATGGTCTGATCCTGCAAGAGACTGCCCACGAGAGCGTCCGCCTGGGCATATCGCAGACCGGGCTGGGAGATGATCGTCCGATCTCGCAGCTTTTCTGCGGATGGCAGCACGAATACGCCCACTTCATGGGTTAGGTCAAGCAAGTCAAGGTATTCCCGGATTTCCGAAATATGCGTGTCGCTGAGTTCGACGGACTGCTCCGGCAGATTGCGGATTTCCATCAGTTGCCGAAGTCGTTCCGTGACTTCCGGAAGGTCGATGCGGTCCAGCACATCCGTGGGCTGTTCCCGGTCCCGGCGCAGATTCTTCCGTGAAATCGCCATATCGTTCGATTTGAAATCCCTGGTCAGCACTTCCAGCGTAAAGCGGTGGTTGATGTCCTCCACGATCCGGTTGATCGCGCTGGTCAGTTCGTCATGCTCATACAGCTCCTGCAGATGGCGGAAATGCCCGCCGTCCTGATAATAACGCAGAGAGTGCTGGATATTCCGGGCGATGGCGCTGTCCACATACTCGTCAGCGCTAGATTTGCTGGCAAAGGTCGAAGTCTCGTTATAGTGGACGCCGCCGAAACTCATGGTGCCGCCGTAGCGGATATACTCGTCGATGCCCTTCACACCGAGCACCTGTTCAAACTCCCGATAGGGGATGAAGGTCGTGTGCAGCAGGATGCAGCGGTCAAAGAGCTGTTCGTCCTCAGAAAACAGGAAGCCCAGGGAATCCGTGCCGGACAGCACGATCTTCATGCCGCTGGCGGCGTAGACATCGGAAAAGAGCGCTGCGCCGCTGATAAAATCCTCCATGAGCGTGACTTCATCGAAGAAGACATAGCGGAACCCTGCCTCCTCCAGAGCTTTCAGATCCTGGTTCACGTTAGCCAGCGTATCATTTCTTGTGATCTGGACAAAGGCTGTCTTCGCAAGCTCCTCGTTGGCCATCTCTGCGAAGATCTGCCGGATCAGTGTCGTTTTTCCCGTCCGGCGCAGACCGTAGAGAATGAATACCTTGTCCTGCTGCGGCCCGTACAGATAGTCATGGAGCGCCCTGAAGCAATCGCGCTTTCTGAAGCCTTTCACGGGTGCGGCAAAGCTACGGAGTGCGCTGCCAGTCCGCACGTTGGTCAGGAACGTATGTGCTGCCGGTTTCGGCGCGGCAACGGCAGGTTCTTGTCTACGCAACTCTTTGAGTTCTTTTTCCAGGGCTTTTCGTTTTTCAATATCACTTTTCAGGGCTTCGATCTCGTCGGCGGGAACATATTTTTCCTTTCGCTTCTTGTTCTCCGTCCAGCGCAGGTAAAAATATTCCTTCCCGTTGACGGTTTTCTGTCCGAGGGAGCCCTTCGGAAGCAGGGCGATCTGCTCCTCCAGCACCGTGATCCTTTCCTGTATGCTCTGATCTGCCATGATGGACCTCCAAGCAAGATAATCTCTTCTCCTATATTATACCCACATTATACCCAACAGCCAAGGGTATAAATGGGTATAAAAAGGAACGCAAAGAAAATTCTGATGTGATTTGAACACGTACTTCCAGAAGTTCGATTTTCGGACTTCTGGAAACTTCTTGATGTTTCCAAAAGAGAATTCAAGAAGTTTCCTTTGGAAACACGAAAAGGACGGTACGATCAATCCCGCCCTTTCACAATCTCCCATCCCCTACGGTATGAAACATCCCGTAGGGGATAATGGACAATATCACACACGTGGGAGGGATACCGTCACCGGTAATGACGATATCCTTCGGTCGCCGTCGAGAATAAAGGAGCTGTAACTCCAGGTATCGTGAGATTTTGCATTCTCAGTTCACCTATTCGTTACAGCCCCTTTATTCTGAGAAACCCAAAGCTCAGGTACCATTGATCAGGGACTGGGTAGGAAAAAAGAATCATCCTATAATGAACAGGTAAGGAAACAGCCGCCATGAGAACCCGTAAGAAAAGCAGCTCCCTGTTTCTGAGTCTTCTGCTTGTGATCACTCCGGTTCATGCCTCAATGAAAGAAGAAAGCGGAGAATCTGCGGAAGAAAAGATGCAGGGCATACAGTACGAATCAGAAGAGGATGATTCTTCTTTGAACATGGAAGAAAGAGACCCTTCAGAAGCAGGGGAGAAAACCGGTTCTGATCCGGATCCTGAAGAAGCGGATCAATTGCCCGATCAATATACGGAAACAAAGGAGGAACATTCTTTCCTCATGGAAGGAAAGGAAGAAGAGAATGAATCGGAACCTTCTTTTGAATGGGAAGAACGTGAGCTGGATCAGAATGGCAAAGCTTTGCTGAAGGATCATCATTGTGAAGAAATGCTGCTGTCGATGCAGGAAGGAAAGGATTTTGCGGAAAAGGAACTGGTGTTTTATACCGATGATCTTTCCAGCGCGGAAGAGGCGGCAAAACTGTATCAGGGAACACTGGTGTCGTGTCAGGACGGGGTCGCCGTGATCCGGATTTCAGAAAACAACAGCGTGGCTTCTCTGGTTCTTTCCTCCTGGCAGAATGAAGCCCTGCCGCTGGTGGAGCCGAATTATTATCTGTCAATGGATCTGGAAGAAGAAAAGACAGAGACATGGGCGGAAGACGGCAGTGTACAGACAGTTCTTCCGATTGAAAAGAAATGGGAAGACTATGTCTATGAGCAGTTTGATCAGCCGGATCCGCTTCTTCTGTATCCATCCAGCCGAAGCTATCAGTGGTTTCATGAAGAAATCGGTACCTATTATGGATGGAATGCGACGATGGGAAAAAAAGAGGTCACAGTCGCTGTCATAGATTATTCGGTCAATGCGGATCATACCGACCTGAAAGGAAAAGTCCTGACGGAGGATATCGGGTGCGGTACCTGGCTTGGAAACGGACATGGCACGATGGTCGCAGGCATTATTGCCGCAGAGAACAACAATGGAGAAGGCGGCAGCGGCATCGCACCGGATGTGACCATTCTCTCCATCAATATTTTCAAAGAGTCCTCCCGCGCAAAATCATCGGATATCTGTTCCGCCATCATCCGGGCAGTGGACTGCGGTGCGGATGTGATCAACTTCAGCGCCGGCAGTAATCAATACAGTTTCGTGGAAGAAACCGCGGTGAACTATGCCATTACCCATGGAGTGCCGGTGGTCTCTGCGGCGGGAAACAACGCGTCGGATGCGCTGGTATTTCCTGCCTGTCTTGATCCGGTGATCGCGGTCGCCGCAAGTGATCGGAATCATGCCCTGGCGTCCTTTTCCAGTGATGGACCATGGGTAACGGTCTATGCGCCGGGTACAGAGATTACCAGTACCATTTCCTCTGAAAGTGATCCTTCCAGCCGGTATGCTTCTTCCGAAGGATCCTCCTTCGCGGCTCCGGTTGTAAGCGGAGCCCTTGCCCTGTATATTTCCAAAGCCGGTCATCTCAGCCCCATGGAAGCGAAGAAACTTCTGGAAAACAGCCGCGGTAAAACCGGTATTGTCAGTGTGGAACGGATGTTTGCGGCGGATCAGGCAGAATGCAGTCTGAAGGTATTTGACGGGGAAGGAAACGAGATCACTTCCTTTGAAAGTCCTCTTCCCAAAGGCGCAATGCTGGAAATGAAATCCATGTACGGAGGAACGAATGATGTGATTCTTTTCACCGATGATCAGTCCAAACCGATGATTCAAAACGGAGAGGTGAAAAGAGGCATGCTCGTCGATTCGGGAACCGTTCTTTCTCTGGATGCCTATTCCCCCGCTTCCACCATTACCTTTGAAGCGGCCGCGATCAGTTCGATGGGCGCGATGGGAAAGACAGAGAAACTGACCATAAAAACACCTGTTGAAGAAGAAGCAGATCAGAAAATCAGGACGGTGAAGCTTTCTGAAGACAGAATCCGGCTTGTACTTCCGGAAAGGGGAACAGGAAAGATCACAGTTGCCTCTTTGATCAATACAGATGGGGAAACTGTTTCTCTTGAAAAGACAGCCCACTGCTGGATATCTTCCGATCCGGATACTGTCACGGTTGATTCTGAAGGAAACGTTCACGCAAAGAAAAAGGGAAGCGCGAAAATCACTCTGAAACTATTGGATGGATCGAAAAAAAGCGCGGTATGCACGGTCGTTGTTTCTCAGATGGCGGAAGAAGTAGTGATTCTGGGGCAGAGTTCGATTGCCCCGGGGTGTACGGCCGCATATAAGGGAACCGTTCTTCCCTCATCCGCTGAAAACAGGAAAGTCATCTGGTCCATCGTTGAAAAGATCGAAGGAGTCACGGTCAAAAACGGAACGGTGAAGGTCCGTAAGGGGGTGGCACCGGGAACGGTATTTACTCTTCGGGCAGAGGGAAAGGATTCTGACGGCGTCATCGGCACAAAGACGATCACGATTTCCCCGAAGGCTTCTTCCATACGGATTGAATGTGACGATCCAAGAGGAGAATATGACCGAAACGGAAAGCTCAAAGCGGCACTGCTGTTTACTTCCGATCTCAGAGACAGTGACCATCCTTTGAGGGATCATCAGATTTCTCTCCATGCAGAGATTGTTGGAAATGATATTTCCCCAATCTGGAAGAGTTCCAGTCCAAATGTCGCGAAGGTGGATCCCGACGGTACGGTTACGGCAGTCGGGGAAGGAACGGCTGTGATCACCTGCATGGCGGATGATGGCTCAGGAAAAAAGGCATCCGTGAAAATCACCGTGCGGGTACCGGTAAGCAGTCTTACGCTCTCTTCCGGAAAAAAGACAAATCTTGCACTGGGGCAGTCTATGAATCTTTCAGAACAGATCAGCTATGGCAGCGCCTATGGAAATCCGACCATGCCGAAAGTGAACTGGTCCGTTTCATCGGTATTCTGTTCTGGAGAATCCGGTGCGAAGGAGATTACGGAAAAAGCGCTTTCTTCAAGAAGCGTATTCCTGAAAGGATCCCGTCTTTATGTCAGTGAACGGCTGAATCATCTGGCGGATCTTTCCAACGGGCAGGTTACGGTGACGGTACGGGCGGATATGAAGGATGGGACGGACTATTATGCGGAAGAAACCCTGACCATCACGAAACCTCTGAAAGGACTGGTGTTTGATGATTCGGCAGGGGCATATCTCGACTGTGAACCGGACTCCGTCAATACCGTGCTTCTGTTTTCGGAAACCCCGATCCGCTTTGATCTGAAATCGGACCATCCGACTATGGCAGGTGGCGTGATTGACTATTCCTCCCGGGCACCGACGGAATTTGAATATGTAAGAAACGGAAGGAAAATTACAGCAGAGGGGTATTTTTACCGGGTCAGAATCTATACCTATCCGGATTCAGAAGGCATTGTCATTTTTACCGCATCCGCACTGGATGGAAGTAAGAAAAAAGCAAAGCTGAAAGTACGGATTGTATAAAGGAAAGAAATCCCGAGGATTCCTCATTCTTTGACTCTGTTGAAAGCCGGGGCAGAAAACCGGCTTTTTACTGATGGCGCATGGCCTGGCGATGCATTCTGTTCCAGCAAATTGTGAAAGTTTCATGAAAATTTTCAAGAAAGCAACCCGATTTGGAAAATCAGAAACCAAAACCCGTTGAAAGGACCTTATAATAAAATGGTTGAAAAAAGGAGATCGTGAATGAAAAAACTTTTCATCAGCTCTCTGTCACTGCTTTTACTGCTGAATTCAGCGGAATTCGGTACGGTACGGGTACTGGCAGAAGAGAATGAACCGACGGAAACTGAGACGGATGCAGAGACTCCTGCAGAAACGGAAATTCCCAGTGAACTCGAGGCTGTGGAAGAAGAGACCCCTGTCACACAGGAAACCCCGACGGAAGAAACCCCTGTGACAGAAGAGACCGATCCTGAAATAAAGGAAGAGGGGACGGAAGAAACACCGTCAGAAGAAGAACCGGCGGAAAAGAGTGAGGAAGAAACGCCTGCGGAAACAGAACAGCCTGCGGAAGAAGCGGCTGAAACGCCTTCCTCTGAAGTCGAAACCCCGATAGAAGAAACCCCTGAAGCGGAAACAGACGTACTTACGGAAGAGGAAGCTTCTGATGCGAAGAATACGGAAGCGCTCGCTTCGGCATCCTACGCTGTTTACTATAACCTCGGTGTAGCCGGCGCAACCTGGCCCGGCATGGTCATCGATGAGGGAACGGTCATTGACCCGGATGATCCTGTTTATATCTATGAATACCGGATCAATGATGACTACCGCTGCCCCGCGCCAAGACCTTCTGCCCCTGGCCGGCAGTTTCTCGGCTGGAGCCGCAAGGCAGACGGGGCCGTGGATTACATGCCCGGCACCACCTATTCCTCGCTTTGTTCACGGGATGGCATGTCCATGGATATGTATGCGGTATGGGCTGTCAATGTCTATACGCTGAATGTGAATCTTGCGGGCGGAACAGCTGATCCTGCAAGTGCGCTTCGCTCTTCCATGAGTTATGTCACGGATGAGGCCGTCGCGGATAAGGAAGGCAAGTGGTTCGCCGACCGTCTTTACAATGAACTGGAAGAATCCCTGCTGGTTTCAGCTCCTTATAAGAAGGGCTATACATTTGCCGGTTATTATACCGACAGCAAATGCACCAATCCTTTCATGATCAAGGAAGGCGAATCCGGCATCTATACCGGAGTTGATATCCGTACCCGGCCGAATAACTACACGATCTACGCCAAGTGGTTTCCGCTGACGATTGTCGTCAATTATGAATCCGGCGGCGGTGCTGAGAATCCTGCCAAGCCGAATCCGAGATGGTATACGGTCGGGCAGAAAGTCAAACTGTACGATCCGATCTATGACGGATATAAATTCTATGGCTGGTATGACAATCCGGATTTCACCGGTGAAAAGATCACAACCCTGTCCAATACCGGCGACAGCACGGATATTACTCTCTACGCGCGCTGGATTTCCAAGCAGTCTTCCACCTTCAAGCTCGCTTATAAGCTCAATGGCGGATCCGGCAAGATTGCGACAATGAACATTCCGCTGGAAGAGGGCGCTCAGACAGTGATCAAGGGCGAACCATACCGGTCCGGCTATCGGTTTATCGGCTGGAACACCAAATCCAAGGGCAATGGATATTATTACTATCCGGGTGAGAGGGTGGATAATCTCAGCCTCTGCACCAAAAAGAACAAAACCGTCACCCTCTACGCGGTATGGGCTCCGGAAACCTTCCATATCACCTATGAGACCTATGGCGCTACGGAAAACGACAACCCGGCTTCATACGCCGCAAACGGAAAGAATATCAAACTGAAAAAGCCGGTCAAAGCCGGTGCCACATTCGGCGGCTGGTATGATAATCCGTACTTTACCGGAACCAAGATCAGTACGATCCAGAAAAATGCCGGAAAAGATTATACGCTCTATGCCAAGTGGACAGTACACAAGTATCAGGTGGTCTATAACGCAAACGGCGTCAGTAATGCAAAGATGCCGGCCCCCAAGGTCTATTCCTATGATCAGGAGTTTGTCGTTCCGGACGTTGCGAATGTGAAAGGATATGAATTCATTGGCTGGACCACGAAGAAAAACGGTACCATTCCGATGTATTATCCTGGAAATACGGAAGAGGGGCTGACCCAGAAGAAAAACGCTGTCATTACCCTCTACGCGGTCTTCAAACCGAGACTCTATTATCTGGACTTCTATGTCGAAGGCAGGCTTGTCAAAAACATGGAGTACAAAGCCGGCAGTACGATCAAGTCCTTCTTTACTCCCACAAAGGGCGGTATGGTATTCCACGGCTGGTACAAGAGTCCGCTGTTTACCGGATCAGCGGTCACTTCCATAACTGCGACCGATGCCGAGGACATGGACCTGCATGCGTACTTCACGCCGGAAAACGGGACCTTCACGATCAAGTACAATCTGAACGGCGCATCCGGCTCTGTGGAGAATACGTATGCCGGAACCGGAACTTATGACTCCATCTATCTCAAGAACGCGCCTTCCCGCTATGGATATACCTTTGTCGGCTGGACGAAGAAAAAGGACGCGGATCTTGAAGAAGATAAGATCTACGAAGCGGAGAGCCAGATTATCAATCCGAGATCCAAGCTCAAGGTCGGCAGCGCAAGCTCGATCACACTGTATGCCCAGTGGGTGCCTACCGTCTATACCATCACGCTCCACGCCAACGCGGACAACGCGTTCTTCCCGGAGGAGTGTGCGGATCATGACGGTGAGCCGCTTGGAACCGGCAGCTCCATGGATGCGCTGGGTCCTGAGTCCATTACCCGCACGCACAAATTCGGCAAGAAGGTGAAGCTTACCGACTATGCGGTTCGTCCTGGCTATCAGCTGCTTGGCTGGTCCACCGATCCCAAGGCGGTCAAGGCGACGTATCTTCCGGATAAGTACTACACAACCTTCAGTGCTGACGGCAAGGATATCGATCTCTACGCAGTCTGGAAATAACGGAACAGAAACTGTCTTTGAATCAGGAATTCCTGAGTCAGAAGACAGTTTTTTTCCGAAGGCAGGCGCTCTGGCGTG
>CAMNFS010000078.1 GCA_946537255.1 uncultured Erysipelotrichaceae bacterium | reverse complement strand
TAATCGGAATATACTGAGAACATGAGAAATCGATATGAACTATGTGAATGATATACATGAATTAATTGGTAATACTCCTTTGCTGAAGCTGAATCACTGCGGCTTGCCGGATACTGTCAACGTTTATGCGAAACTTGAATTTCTGAATCCGGCTGGATCCATAAAGGACCGCACCGGCATCGCAATGATTGAAAATGCTGAGAAACAGGGATTGTTGAAAAAAGGCGGAACCGTCATAGAGGCAACTGCCGGAAATACCGGGATCGGGATTGCCCTGGCTTCCATCCATAAAGGCTATCGGGTTATCTGCATCATGCCGGAGTTCTGCTCCGCAGAAAAGGCCATACTGATTGAAGCTCTTGGGGGAGAAGTGATTCGTGTATCGAACGAATCCGGAATGCCGGGAGCCAGACAGCTTGCAGAAGAAATGAAACTGCAGATTCCAGGCTCGGTTGTTATGAATCAGTTCAGCAATCCGGCCAATCCCCGGATTCATTACGAAACCACTGGACCCGAACTTTATCAGGCACTTGACGGAAACATTGATTTCTTTGTAATGGGCGCTGGAACAGGCGGTACCTTTTCCGGTATCTGCCGTTTTCTGAAAGAGAAGAAACCGGAAATCAAAGGTGTTCTCGCAGATCCAATTGGTTCTGTTATCGGCGGAGGCGAACCGGGATCATTTGAAATTGAAGGAATCGGCAATCATTTCATTGCGGATACCATGGATATGAACCTTGTAGATCGCGTAATCAAAGTAAGTGATGATGAAGCGTTCACCGCCGTCAGATGTCTGGCTGAACAGGAAGGTCTGCTTGTCGGATCTTCTTCCGGTGCGGCATTTGCCGCAGTCAGAAAACTGATCCAAACCGGTGCTGCCGGAACAGTTGTCACAGTGTTTCCGGATCGCTCCGACCGCTATTTGTCAGAAGGAATCTATGAGGGTAAAACGTATGGGAAGAATTAAGATGATTGATCCGGAAAACGCATCTCCGGAAGTAAAAGAAGCTATTCAGCAGCACCTGGCACAGGGTTATAAACTCACGAATGAAAAGAAGACGCTGCTTCACAGCGTGCCTTGCTTTAAGGCAATTGAAGAAAGTTCTTATGCGGTAGACCGTGAACTTCAGAAAATTATCGGCAAGAGGGCAGCGGACATTTATGAGTATGCAATTTCCGATACCAATGAATGCATGGTATGCTCTCTGTATTTTCGGGATCTGCTGAAACGGGAAGGTATTGATATGCGGACCCTGGAGTTCACGGAGGAAGAGAATCTTCTGATTGAATACGGAAAAGCACTGGCAAAAGATCCGATGCATGTTCCATCAGAACTCAAAGACCGCATGCAGAAGAAATACAGCGATCATGATTTCGTGGTCATAACAACTATGGGAATCATGATGCTGGCAAATAATTATTTCAATGAGATTGCAGAAGTAGATCTTCCGGAACATCAGTTCTGACGGCGAGTGACTGGTCA
Organism: uncultured Erysipelotrichaceae bacterium; assembly: GCA_946537255.1. GTDB lineage: Bacteria > Bacillota_I > Bacilli_A > Erysipelotrichales > Erysipelotrichaceae > Bulleidia. Next base: position 7,476 of record CAMNFS010000078.1, on the reverse strand, counting down.
GTCATTCATTTCTGCCTGAGTTCCTCTGCTCATGTCATTTCCTGACATCTTTTATCAGTGCTGAAAGCTTACTGACCACATCAAATCCGCCTCATCCAATTCAATCCTGACCGTTTCAGGAAATCAGGCGGGATAGGGTGATGCAATTGCCGGGATGAAAGGGCACAGTAAAGAATCCCTGACTGAATGACATTGGAAGAATCAGGATGATCAGTTCCAGAAGAAACGGATCAATACCCGGGAATCCAGAGGGTATAAATACATGCGGTCCTTCTTTCTGAGTGCGTTACAGCAGAGTCACGATCCCCGCGACAAGAGCCGCTCCTGCCAGCCATATGATTGACAGTATGATTCGTTTCCTGATGACCTGAGGCCAGGTCTGTACAAATGGAACGGACTCTGTTCCCGGAATGACCCAGAACGGGCTGTGGCCTACCCAGAGACGGTCAATGAAGATGCCGTCATACCAGTTCATGACTTCCAGAAACAGAAGCGCCTGAAAATAAGCCGGCCGGAAGGCATGAATGCCGTTCCAGACACATATGAAAAGGATCAGGACTGCTGCCATGACCGCAAAGAAGGCAATCATGAACCGGGTCCGTTTCTTTGACACCGTTTCCCTTTCGATCAGCCCCAGTTCATATACTTTTTTCTGAACCGGCTTCGGGTAAAAGAACAGTCCGTTCAGCGGGCTGTTTCCGACCCCGAGTTTTACCATGAAGGTAAACAGGCCACAGAACAGAATCAGCTGCAGGATCATCATCCTGTTTCCTCCTTTCTCTGTCTGTCGGCTCAGGCTGACAAGCCATCCGATCAGAAGACAGGATCCATGCGAAGACTTCCGTAAAGAATGCCGTTTCAATGAGGATGTCTTTCATATTCCTGCATGCATGCCTTTCCAGTCAGACTGTTACTGCTTCCGTATCAGAAAATCACAGTGATCCGCTCCCGATCCGATGGTTCCGGTTCGATGAAACGAAATACCCGGAAGACTGCCGTAGGTGCAGATGTCGTTGTCGCAGAAGATCTTCGTAAGTTCCGGACAGCCAAGCTCGGTAAACAGACGGTGATAGGGGCAGGCCAGGATGTCCATGCGGTATTCCCCTTTCTTCCCTGGATAGAAGCGGTTCTGAAACCCGCTTCCATGGCTGAACATGGTATGGCTGATCGGTCCCCACAGGAAGATAAAGAAGGAAGGAAAACCGGGAAGCTTCATCATCCCTGCGAGTTTTGTTCCGATCTTTTCTGCCTGGGTGTTTGAGCAGTTCTGAATCAGCTGAAAGGCAGGATCTGCACCGATGGCATCTTTCAGCGCCATATAGATGGCGGCACTTGGGAAAATAAAGCGGTCGGTATGCATGCGGATCCCGCCGGATAAACCGGCATAACGCAGAAGAATGGAGGCCAGGATTTTCTGTGCCCGGTGCCAGAGCGCGTCACTTTTCTCCTTTGAAAGGACGGTTTCGATTTCCCTGCGGATAAATGCTTTCTGTTTCAGGATCTTCTCAGCGGCTGAATCTGGATCTTTCATGATAGTACCTCACACTGTCAGTATACCCTGACTCACGGGCAGAAGGGGTTCTGCGGGGAAAGATGAGGATGGAATTCCATTGGTTTCAGGATCAGTGCCGGATTTCATGCCCGCAGTGAATCCGTTCGGTTTTCATCCTCTTTTGCGTCTGTTTCCTTTCACAGAGGGTGTTTGGAGAAAGCAGGCAGCGTATATCATAATGGTTGTACAGCCTGATAGAATGCAGGTAAGAGGAGAAGAACGTATGACAGGAAACCGGAAATTGGATAAGTGGGCGGAACAGCTCCTGGATACCGGCAGACGGAATAACCTGATCAGTTTCCGGGATACGAAATCCTCTTCGGCCGAGGTGCTGGTTCCGCGATCCGATGTTCTGTTTGCCAAAGCGGAGGGAAACACCGCTTTTGAAGTGTTTGATCCGAAAATACAGGACGATGAGGCGGATGCGGGCTCAGGAGAGATCCTCAGCCGGGAAGCGTTTTATGACCGTTACGCAGGGAAAATAAGAAAGCAGTCCCAGCTGCTGGTCTACAGCAGCGGCGGGAATCCGATTACCGCATTAAGAACGATTGAGCGCAGGGCAAAGGAATTCCTGGAAGAGACCGGTGTCAATGTGGCATATCTTGCCTTCGGCTTCATTCACTGGAAGGAAAGCACCGCTTCCGAACAGGAGAATCTGGCTCCCATCCTTCTGGTTCCGATTACCCTTTCAAGAGCTTCCGCCATTGATCCGTATGTGATCCGCACAGAGGATTCGGAAATCACGGTGAATCCCACCTTTGCCTATAAGCTGAACGCGGAATACGGCATTCATCTGCCGGAATATAACGACGAGGGACTGACAGAGTATCTTTCGGCCATATCGGATATTGTAAGCAGGCTGAACTGGTCGGTAACGGATGAATGCAGGATCGGCATCTTTTCGTTTCTGAAGATCAATATGTATCAGGATCTCAAAGAGAACGCGGATCTGATTCTTCAGAATGACAATATGAGGGCTCTTCTGGGAGAACCGGCAAAGATCGAAGAAGAATCCGAGATATCCGCAAGAGAAGAAAGGACAGAGAATCCGTTAGTGGATCTGCACAGTGTGATCGATGCGGATTCCAGTCAGATAGAAGCGATTGAGCTGGCAAAATCAGGCGTCAGCTTTGTCCTGCAGGGGCCTCCGGGTACCGGCAAGAGTCAGACCATCACGAATATCATTGCGGAATGTCTGAGTGACGGGAAGAAAGTCCTGTTTGTTTCGGAAAAACAGGCTGCTTTGAATGTGGTGTTTGACAAGCTCAAGCAGGCCGGGCTGGAGGAGTTCTGTCTGGAACTGCACAGCTATCAGTCCAACCGCAGGGCTGTCATAGACAATCTCTGCAGAACCCTGAAGGCGGATTCCAGCAACGTTTCCTCCCGGGTGGAAGCGGAGATCGAACAGAAGAAGCAGGCCCAGGCACAGCTGGACAGCTATGCCATGGAACTGCACCGGAAGCGACAGGGAATCAACAAAAGTGTCTATCAGCTGTTTGAAAAGTACGCGTCCATGAGAAATGCCCCGGATGTGAACTGGCATTTTGAAAATATCGAAACAAAGGGTGAGGCATATCTGCGGGATACTGTTCCTTTGATCCGGCAGTTTGCGGAGTTTATCCCTTCGGTGGGATATGAATACAGAAACAATCCCTGGTATGGATATACTGTTCCGGATGTTTCCTATCAGACAAAACTGAAGACAGAAGGAAGTCTTGCCAGGGTTTCAGAAATACTGAAACAGCTCCTGCCGCTCAGCAAAGATCTTTCAGAGGAGTTTCATCTGCCTGAGCTGAGTGTAAACGGACTGAAGAAGTGGAATAAGCTGCTCAAAGTGCTGAAGCATACGGACTTTCTGAAGCCGGAGCTTCTGAGAGAAAGAGAGGCTGACCAGCGCTTTTCCATGATTGAAAAGATGGGCGGTATCGCTGAAGAGATTCAGAAGATCAGGGAACAGATTTCCCGGGAATATGATTCCTCTGTCTATGATCTTGATTCCAGGGATGCCGGGAACCGGCTCACCAGGCTGTACGGCAGTTTTGTTTCCAGAATCTTCAATCCTGACTACCACCGGATATCGGATCAGTACCGCCTGTGCAGGAAGGATGGCAGAAAGCCGTTCTATGAGGAACTGGTGTCTGTGACCGGAAGGCTGAATCACCTGAAGGATCTCGAAAAGGAATTTCAGGGTTATGAGAACTCCCTGAAAGGAGTTCTGGGGGACGCGTATGCCGGTATCGATACGGACTGGGACGCATTAATGAATCAATTGCGGACAATACGGGACGCGCTGGCACTGCAGGGTTCCCTGGGCGGTTTTGCGGACATGCCGTATGAGGAATTCCGCAGAAAGCAGAAAGACATGGAACAGACAGAGAAAATCCTTTCTCATCTGCTTCAGGAGGGAGAGGCGGCACTGAGTGATCTTGCGGCTTCGTTTGATCCTTCCGTGATTGATTTCCTTAACTGCAGCGTTTCTGCCGCTTTGAAACGGATCGATGACTGTCTGAAGGAAACGGACCGTCTGGAGAACTGGATTCAGTTCCGGGCTCTGCTTGCGGGGCTTCGTGAAAAAGAGGCACTGTCGTTTATCGATGAAGCGATCAGGGAGAATATTCCGAAGGAACAGTTTGTGCCTGCCTTTGAGAAGCGGTTCTTTGATCAGTGGATCAGCTCCATTCTTTTCAGGGTGCCGGTACTTGCGCGCTTCAGCAGAGTCTCACAGGATGACGCGATTGCCGTATTTGCGGAAAAGGATATCGAGCAGTTTGAAATCAACAAGGCCGTAATCAGAAGCCGGCTTTCCCATAACCGTCCTTCTCTGGACATGGTGGCAGGCGGAAGCGCCGCGGCCATCCTTCTTCATGAGGGCGGAAAGAAGAGAAAGCAGATGAGCATCCGCCGGCTTCTGAGTGAAACCGGTGATCTGGTACAGAGAATCAAGCCGTGTTTTCTGATGTCTCCGTTAAGCGTCAGCACCTTCCTGGATCCCCGGGTCATCCATTTTGATGTCGTTATTTTTGATGAGGCTTCCCAGATCTTTCCTCAGGATGCCGTCGGGGCAATCTATCGGGCGGATCAGGCCATCATCGTAGGGGATTCCCGGCAGATGCCTCCCAGCAGCTTCTTCAGCTCCGTCGTGGAAGTCATGAATGAGGACGAAGAGGATGATGTGACAGATTTTGAGTCCATACTGGATCTATGCTCGACAACGATGAAGACACTGAGACTCCGGTGGCATTACCGTAGCCGTTATGAACAGCTGATTGCCTTTTCCAACCGGAATTTCTATGACGGAGATCTTGTGACCTTCCCGTCATCTGTTCCGGATCATAAGGGCATCGGAATTGATTACTTTCATGTGGACGGGCTGTTTGACAGAAGAACCCATACCAACAGAAAAGAAGCGGAATATATCGTGGATCTGATCTATGAGAATATGAACCGGTATCCGGACCGCAGTCTGGGTGTGGTTGCCTTCAGTGTGGCGCAGCAGAATCTGATTGAAACACTGCTGAACAGAAGAAGGGCTCTGCGTCCGGAATCAGAGTATTATTTCAGTCATGACCGTAAGGAACCGTTTTTTATCAAGAATCTTGAAACGGTACAGGGAGATGAAAGAGACACCATTCTCTTTTCGGTTGCCTATGGAAAAGACATCCAGAACAGACTCCTGCTGAACTTCGGTCCCTTAAGCAAGGCGGGAGGAGAAAGAAGACTGAATGTGGCGGTAACCCGTGCCCGGTGCAATGTGCAGATCGTCTCCTCCATGCACCATCAGGATATTGATCTGGGACGGGCAAAATCCGAAGGGGCAAGACTTCTGAAGGAATATCTGGACTATGCGGAAAACGGGGAAATCGCTCTGGAGCGCTCCCTGAAGATCAGCGGTTATGACCAGTATGACTCCGACTTTGAGATGGAGGTATGTGAATTCCTCCGTTCCAAAGGCTATACCGTGGATACCCAGGTCGGATGTTCCGGATACCGGATCGACATGGGACTGAGATCAGCGGATACCTCGGAATACTTTCTGGCAGTGGAGTGTGACGGCGCCGCCTATCACTCTTCCAGAAACGCAAGAGACAGAGACCGTCTGAGACAGGAAGTACTGGAGCGGATGGGATGGAAGTTCTACCGGATCTGGTCCACCGACTGGTTCAGAAACAAGGCAGTTGAAAAAGACCGTCTTCTTCTTGCGGCAGAGATGGCTCTCTTCGCGGTCAGCAGAACTGCCATCCGGAAGAGTGGCCGTCCTGTGGATATGAGCGACTTTGAAGACAGCGTGGAGCGGAAGGTTTCTTTTCCAAAGTATCAGGCGGCTGATATTGACCGGCTGATGGAAAAGGCAGACGGGGATTATCTGGAGCTGGTAAGGGAGATCCTGGAGATTGAGTCTCCGGTATCGGAAGAGTATCTCATGAAGCGGACCTGCAGATTCTTTGACAGGGAAAAGGTCACAAAGCTGGTCAAAGGCGGCTTTGAATATCATATGAGAGACTGTGAACAGTATGGGATGATCCGCAGAAACGGATTTCTGTATCTGAAGGGAAAGACAAAGGTGACCTTCCGGGTTCCCGGTGATCTTACAAGAGATGTGAAGTATATCTGCCCGGAGGAACTGGCATCCGGTATCCTCAGCATTCTGGCCCAGAATGTCAGCGCGGATAAGGACGGTCTGTACCGGAAGATGGCGGAACTGTGCGGTGTAAGGAGAATGGGAACCAACATCACAAACGCCTTTGACGGGGCAGTCAATTATCTGAGGGATCATGGCATGATTGTGATCGACGGGGATCAGATTACCTTAAGGCAATAAACCTGCATCTCTTTCCTGGAACAGAGTGGTTGTCTCCTGACATGAAAAGAACCTGTTCGGACAGATTCTTTTCAATCATTCATCATTTCGGTTCACTTATCCATTTTCTCTGATGAGAAAACCCGCGAAGTAATCCGTCTGGCAAGGGCAGCTACGCGGTAAGCATGCCGATCAGAAGGCCTCCCAGAAGACCGCCAAGATGTCCCTGCCAGGATACACCCGGCATGAGGCTGATGACGATATTCGGCACAAGCATTCTGAGAATGGTTGTCATGACTGCCTGATTTCTGATCGCACCGCTTTTGATCATAATCGCGGTAAACGCACCGAACAGTCCGAAAATCACACCGCTGAATCCAATGGTCAGTGATCCGGAGGGAGACAGGGTTACCACCGCCATTCCGCTTGTCAGAATGGATCCGAAGACAACCAGCAGATATTTCGGATCACCAAGGCGCTCCTCCACGTAGGTGCCGATGTTGTACAGCGACATCATGTTCATCAGAAGGTGATACAGACCGCCATGCAGGAAGGCACAGGTAATGATTCGATAATAACCCTGCTGAGACAGCGGTGCCGCGTAAAGACCGAACCGGCCGGTAATCTGAGGATTGAGGGTCTGCAGGATAAACACGACCACACAGATGCCGATCAATATATTGGTTGTTTTGTAATCTGTAATAAATCTGCGATAGTTTTTCATCAGAATTCTCCATTACTCCATTCCGGATCTTTCATTTTCCGCCTCAGTACAGTTTCAGTCAGAATGCGTGTTCTGACACTGGTTTCAGATACATTATATTGTTTTATCGAAGTCGAAATCATGTTGCAATGCATACATTAAGACAAGAATAAGGATTTTTCAATCCTTCTTTTCATAGATGCCTGCGGGAGATCTCCAATAAGCGGATCTTCCGGAAAAGAAATCGGTTCTCTTTTTCGGAACTGACAGGTTTCGTCCTTTTTCTGATATGTTACGATTCTTTCAGAGGAAAAAAGGAGAATCTCATGAATATCGATCATCTCATTAAAGAACATCTGAATGAATTAGGCGAAGAAGAGAAGAAACTGGTCAGAGAAGCTGTCGAAAAGGTTTCTGTCTCTG
>CAMNFS010000077.1 GCA_946537255.1 uncultured Erysipelotrichaceae bacterium | reverse complement strand
AAAGGACAGAAATGCGCTGAGGTTTTTCCTCATCACAACGTATAATCAATTGAGAAACGCAGGGCGCTTTGAACCTGCCCGGGAGGTACCTATGCCGTTTGCCCTTTCCAAATCCAGATACTGCAGCGCCGTACAGTGTCCCAAAATGCTGTGGATGAAGAAATACATGCCGGAACAGTTTGATGAATCGGTCATGAATGACACCGTGCTGGAGACAGGAAATGAGGTTGGAGACCTTGCGATGGGACTGTTCGGGAAGTATGTGGAAGTGCCGTTTGGGGATCTGAGTGAAATGATGCGGGTCACAGACCGTCTGATCCAGGAAAACACACCGGTGATCTGTGAGGCGTCCTTCGCCTTTGAAGGACTTTTCTGCAGTGTGGATATTCTGAAAAATCTGGGAGAGGGGAAAGTGGAACTGTATGAAGTGAAGAGCTCCACCGGCCCGCATCCCATTTATGAGGATGATATCTGCTATCAGGTTTATGTCCTGAAGAAACTTGGCTTTCACGTAAAGAAAGCATGCCTGGTATATCTTGACCGCGGGTATGAAAGAATCGGAGACCTCGATATACAGAAGCTGTTTGCAGTACAGGATTACAGCCGGACGGTTTCAAAGAAGCTTCCAGAGGTGGAGGCACGGATTGCCTTTCTGAAGCAGTACATGGAACAGAAGGAAGAACCGGAACAGGAACTTGGCGAACAGTGCTTTTCTCCCTATGCCTGCGGGTTCTATCATTACTGCGGCAGGCATCTTCCGGTTCCGAATGTGTTCGATCTCAGACGGGTTCAGCTCAGAACCCGGATCAAGCTGTACCGGCAGGGATCTGTTTCCTTTGAAGATCTGTCTCGGGCAGAAGGAGTACCGGAAGCCGCACTGATGCAGGTAAGACATGAGCTGGAGGATCTTCCGGATCATGTGGAACCGGAAAATATCCGGACTTTCCTTGAGATGATCCAGTATCCGCTCTATTTTCTGGATTTTGAAACCTTTCAGCCGGCGGTTCCGGTATATGATCATACGCATCCGTATGATCAGATCCCATTTCAGTATTCTCTGCATTATCAGAAGAAAAAGGGCGGCAGGCTGTATCACCGGGAGTTTCTGGCGGAACCTCTGGGAGATCCAAGAAGAAAGCTGGCGGAACAGCTCTGTCAGGATATTCCGGAGGGGGCATGTGTGCTTGCCTACAACATGGCGTTTGAAAAGACAAGGATCAGGGAACTTGCGGCGCTGTATCCCGATCTTTCCGATCATCTGCTTTCCATACATGCGAACATGAAGGATCTGATTGTTCCCTTTCAGAAGCGCTGGTTTTATAACCGGGCAATGAAGGGGTCGCATTCGATCAAGTATGTCCTTCCTGCCCTGTATCCGGATGATCCGCAGCTGGATTATCAGAGCCTGGATGGGGTTCATAACGGCGCGGAGGCATCCTTTGCCTTTACAAAAATGCAGAAAATGGACCCGTCGGAGCTTTCACAGTACCGGCAGTATCTTCTGAAATACTGCGGTCTGGATACTCTGGCCATGGTAAAAGTGCTGGAAAAACTTTATGAAGTCTGCGGGGCATGAAGGAAAACCGCAGGATAAAGAACCAATCAAATGTTGATCCAAAGAAAGGGAGGGCCGGAAATGAACAGCGCAATAGATATCCTGTTACTGGCAGCGGCAGCCATTCCGGTACTGGGATTTACGGGAGGAAAAGCAGATTCTTCGTTCAGTGAACATCTTAGGATTACCAGGGAGCTCATGGACTTAGTGGAACAGGATCCTGAACTCCGGCGTCTTCTGGAAACCGCCATCGCCCAGGGGGCAGAGCAAAATCCCGATCCTGATACCAATCCCGTCCGGGATCTGGAATCCTTCTACGCGTTTGCGGACCGGGTTTCTTACGCCATGCCATGGGCTATTTCCCGTTATGGAAAGTATGATTCCCTTTACACAAGTATCGATCAGAGCATGGGATGCATGTATTTCGTCGCGGATCAGCCGCTGAGGGAGCTGGAAGACAAGGGATACTATCATAACTCCTTGCTGTATCATGAACCCTTTCAGAGCTGGTTCAGCAGTTTTGTGAAGGAGTGCGGAAAGTTTCTGAGCACGAGGGAATCCTGGAATCCGACGTTTTACCGGAACGCGCGGAAGAACAGAAGCTTCAACCTGGATGGAGATCTTTATGAAAGTCCGTCCAACTGGAAGAGCTTCAATGACTTCTTTGCCAGAAAGCTCAGTGATCCATCCAGACGGCCGATTGCCTTTTCAGAAGATGATACCGTTGTGGTAAGCCCGGCGGACTCCACTCCCCAGGGATTCTGGTATATCGATTCGGATCACAGAGTCATCATGGACAGGGATGAGGAAGAAGCCGGTGTTCGAATCAAAACCGGCACATTGAATGATGTATCCGTGCTGCTTGAGGGAAGCCAGTACGCAGAGGCGTTTCATGACGGCAGTCTGACCCATACCTTTCTTGATATCGATGACTATCACCGCTATCATTTCCCGATCAGCGGTACCGTAAAAGAAGTACGGAAGATCGATCAGGCGAATGTCCCGGGCGGAGTGATTATCTGGGATCAGAAAGAGGCGAGATACCGGGCCGTGTTTGCCGACCGGTTTGGCTGGCAGTCACTTGAGACAAGAGGCATCGTGATTGTCGAAACGGACAGCGGCGGCTGTGCGGCAGTCGTTCCGATCGGCATGTGCCAGGTTTCCTCCGTCAACTTTGAGGAAACCGTGAAACCGGGAGCGCGCGTGAAAAAAGGGGATTCGCTTGGATACTTCCTGTTTGGAGGAAGCGATATCGTGATGATCTTCAGTAAGGATCTTGCCTTCCATCTGACAGCGGTTCCAAAGGTCCATGTCAGAATGGGAGAAAAGATCGGCACAACCAAGAAATGACACTCTAAAAAAGACTTTCAGAATACCTGCACTTCCATTTATGAAAAAGCGGGAGGTACCCGCAATTTTCACTTCATCATTTTTTGAAAACTGTCATAAATGAGTCCTTGACTTTGGAATCAGTTTACAGTCTCCGTTTCTGTTGATCTTACTCCCACGCTTTTTCGCAGTCGCGCATGTGGATATATTCAATTGCCATCTTATAGCAGGCATCATTCTCTCCGCACCAGCTGCCGTCTTCTACAGTGGCTGCACAGTTCGGAAAGCCGCCTTCGTAAATATTACGTGCCCATAAGTCCGTGCAGTGCTGGTAATCCTGCGCCGCATTCTCGCAGTTTCTGAAGTATTCTTCCCCTCTGCCTCCGACTGTGCCTGCCATTTCGGCATCGGACAGCTCCTGATGGAACACCGCGTTTTCGGCTTTCTCAAACGCTGCCTTCATATACTCCCCGAATGCCTTATGGTCCGGTTCCGGTCCGAGTTTTGAAAGTCCTTCAAACAGCTCTTTTTCCTTCATCTTCTTCGCGTTTTCTTCGATAAAGGCCTTCTGTTTTTCCGTCAGTACAATCTTTTCCATACATACCCTCATTTCTGCCATGTTCCTCTCAGGTCTTTTCAGTTCTTCTGCCTGTTCTCTCATGGAGAATTTCTCTTTCCTACTTTATTATACGGTTGAATGTCATCGATCCACTCAATGGATTCCGTGTTTTTTCTCTCTGTTTCTTTTTAACAGGTTCTCTGCAGAATCTTTGTTTCATGGATAAATGATTGAACATATCAGAAAAACGGAATGGGAGGATCTCAATCTCTTTCGGGCGGGTACGGTTCGCTCCAAGAGTACTTTCTGCCAGGCGGAACGCACAGCTGACCTCATTCGGACAGAAAAGAAACAGAGGGCAGAGATCGGGAAAAAAAACGGAGAATGAAGCCTCAGAAAGTGACATATGGAATTGGAACGTATCATTGGAATGGTCTGGACAGATCAGGTATAATACCGACATTGATAGCCGAAACAGGCAAAAATGGAGAATTCATGAGACATATCTTTCTGAAAACAGTTCTTTCTATGGCCGCTGCAGTAATGGCAGGCTGCGGAGGAATGGTTGTGAATACACCGGCTCCCGAAACGCCGCAGCCGACGGCAGAGCCGACAGCTGAAGCGACGCAGGCACCGCAGGAATCCGCCAGTCCGTATGACCTTTCCGTGATGAAGCCATGGGTGAATTCCACGATCTACGGGCTCGTAACGGATGAGGTGAATGCGGAACTGAAGGATGATTTTTATCTGAATGTCAATCATGACTGGCTGAAAAACGCGCAGCTGGCACCGGGGTCATCCTCGCAGTTTTCCTATCGGGAGGCTTATGTCACTGTTCAGGACCGGTGTCTTGAGCTTCTGAAGGACAGCAGCCTCACTGGCAGGGACGCAGAGCTGATTCAGCCTTATTTCCAGATGTATCTGGACTGGGATGCCCGCAATAAGGCAGGGCTTGCGGAAGTTATGCCGTTTATTGAAAAACTGCGCAATGTCCGTACCGCTCCCGAGATGCGTACGCTTCTTGCCAGTGACCAGTATCACCGGTACGGAGCGCCGTTTGTGAGGTTCTCAGCGGTGCCGTATGTGGAGGATACCTCGATCTATATGGCAAGTGTCAGCGCTCCGGCTCTGATTATGGATGATCCGGCGGAATACAAGGCGCTTACCGATAACGGAACCCGGGAAAAGAAGCGCCGGGAAGAAGAAGCGCTTTATATGATGAAGCGGGTCGGCATTGACGAAGCGGAAGCGGCGGATATCTTCGAAAAGGCATTCGCGTTTGAAACGGAACTGGCCTCTTCCATGCGGAGTGTTCTTGAAAAGAGCAATGCTCCTGCGAAGGAGTTTGTCAATCTCATCACCATGGATGAGATTCTCTCGGATTATCCGAATATTCCGCTCGCGGATATCATGAGCAAGCGCGGCTGGGGCAAAGCCGAACATATCAACTTTCGCGAGCCGAAGGCCCTGGCAAAGCTGAATGAGCTGTTTACGGATGAGCATATCGAAGGACTGCGGGACCACTTTCTGGTTCTGAGTCTGATCCGCTATATTTCCATTACGGATGAAGCGGCATTCCGGAAGGAAACGGAAATCGTCAACGAGAGCCGCGGTGTGACAACCGTCGCTCCGGATGAAGAGACCGCCTACCGTACAGTCAGAGACCGATTCCCGGACAGCTTCGGACGCCTCTATATTGAGAAATACCTGAATGAGGGAATCCGTACGGAAATCCGGACAATCTGTCAGGACGTGGTGAATACCTACCGGGAAATGCTGGATGAGGAAGAATGGCTGTCTCCTTCGACCCGGGAAGCCGCGAAGAAAAAGCTGGCCAGTCTGAAGATCCGGGCTGTATATCCGGACAAGTGGAAGGATACTTCGATGTACCATGTCACTCTGAAGGAAGAGGGCGGAAACTATCTTTCCAATACCCTGGATCTTGAACTGGCGGAAGAGCAGAGAAAAGCGGGTCTTGTCAATGAGAAAGTGGATCCGGATATCTGGAGCGCGGATATTCTTTCAACCAATGCCTATTATTACGCGCTGGAGAACGCGATCTATATTATTCCGGGCTTCTTCTGCGACGCGACTTACCGCAGTGACATGAGCATCGAAGAGAAGTACGGTGCCATCGGAAATGTCATCGGCCATGAGATCTCCCACGCCTTTGACACCAATGGCTCGCAGTATGATGAAACCGGAGCGCTGAACAACTGGTGGACGGATGAAGACCGGGATGCCCTCAAGGCACGGTCGGACAAAATGATTGCCTATTTTGACCGGATGGTCGCCTTCGATAACGGTGCCCAATATCAGGGAAGGATGGTTCAGGCCGAGGAAACAGCGGATCTCGGCGGAATCAAATGCATGCTGAGGATGGCAAGGAAGATACCGGATTTCGATTATAAGAAGTATTTCGAAGCCTACGCAAGACTCTGGCAGAGAGTCGATACCCTGCAGTTCTGCCAGTATATCGCGGCAAGTGATCCGCATCCGTTATGCTATATGCGCGTGAATGTCAGCGTACAGCAGTTTGATGAATTCTTTGAGGCCTACGGCATCAAGGAAGGAGACGGCATGTATCTTGCGCCGGAAGACAGAATTCTGATCTGGTAAATCCCACAGGATCTGAATAAACAGACAGAGTAAGCAGAATCCCTGCATATTTCTGTCTGTTTTCTTATACTGGAAGCGGAGGGTAAAACATATGAATCCAAAGAAAGTTGTAGTTCTCGGCGGTGGTGTCCTGGGAACACAGATCGGTCTGATCTGCGCGTTTCATGGCTATGACACCACATTCTGGCTCCGTTCGGAAAGCTCCATCACCCGTACCCAGCCCAAGATTGACCGCTACTCCGCACTGATGCTGGAAGATCTTGCGTCATCGAAGGCACTCATCGGCAATCCCATGGGAAAATTCATGTATCCAAGAGGTCTTGTAAAAGACTGGGACGCTTTGACACCGGAGGCTCTGGATGCGCTTTATGCGGAAGGAAAGAAGAATATGGAGGAGAAGGTCCATATCGAGCTTGACAGGGCCACAGCAGTCAAGGATGCCTATATCGTAATTGAATCCATGTCAGAGGATCCAAAGGCAAAGATTGAAGTCTATACCCAGTTCAGAGATCTTCTGGATCCGGATACCATTCTTGTGACAAATTCCTCAACACTGCTTCCGAGCATGTTTGCGGAATATACCGGCCGTCCGGAAAAGTATCTCTCCCTGCATTTTGCCAACACGATCTGGAAGAACAATACCGCGGAGGTCATGGGGCATCCCGGTACCAGTCAGGAAGCCTATGATGAGGTGGTGAAATTCGCCGCCAGCATCGGCATGGTTCCGCTGCAGCTTCACAAGGAACAGCCAGGCTATATTCTCAACTCCATGCTTGTCCCGTTCCTTTCCGCAGCTCAGGGATTATGGGCAAACGGAGTAGCGGATCCGGAGACCATCGACAAGACCTGGCAGCTGGCAACTTCCGCTCCTGCAGGCCCGTTCCAGATTCTGGATATCGTAGGTCTTGAGACGGCATACAACATCAACCAGATGAAGCCGGCATCTCAGCAGGAGGGAACGATCGAAAACAGAATCGGAAAACTTCTGAAGGAAAAGATCGACAGGGGCGAAACCGGAGTCAATGCCGGCAAGGGCTTCTACGACTACACAAAGAAATAAGCAAACACATACGGTGCCGGATGATTCCGACACCGTATTTCATAGTTCTTTTTTTCTGCGTAAAGAATATAAAAACGCCTGCAGATAAGGAGTGTGTGCCGAACCTGCAGACTGAGGGAGACCCTAATGATAACATGTTCCGCGGTTTTGAAAAGGGGTTTGTTCAAAATGGAAGAAATATTTCCGGAAGATGAAGATTTTCCGGTAATACAGCGGTCTGAAAGGAATTGGTGAATCATGCGTGAATGGTTCGGATTCTTAAAGACCTCCGTATTTTTCGTAATACTGTTTGAGAAACGCTGTTTCTGCCTGCCGTATGGTTTCTTTCTTTTCTTCTGTCATCTGTTTCCAGAGAGACGGGTTGAAGGAAATCATGGAGAGATCCTTTGAGTAATAGACAAACCGTTTACGTTCAAACTTTTCAAACGGGTTGGAGAGGATGGAGGTTTTCAGTTTCACACGATCCTCCAGGTATTCCCTGGTATAGACGCAGTTTGGCCGGTCCACAGGCAGACCGCGGTCAATCCGGTTCATATAGAAGTTCCGGTATTCGTGCATGAGATCATCAATCCGCACGTCTCCTTCCTCATCTGCCAGTTTCAGCATTCCCAGCATGAATACAAGCTTGAAGGAGAAGGTCAGGGTATTTTCCTGAATGAAGTCTTCGAAGTCCTTCAGGATGGTGGTCTCATCATGGACTCCAAGATTTCTGGATTCCCTGATTCTCTGCAGATCAGAGGAGGAAAAATACGGAACCATGCGGGAGCCGATCGGAAGAGTAAGAGAACTGATGGAAGGGTTTCTTCGATACCAGTTCAGAAGAGTTGCCGTACCGACAAACAGTTCCCTTGCGGCCTGTTCCGGAGAAAGATAATCTCTGTATTTTTCTTCGAAGGTCAGAATGTCAATTTCCTGCATGGCGAGTTCTTCTTCATGCAGACCAAGGATTTCAAGATAGTCACTGCTGTTGTTCTTTACTCCGATGAAATCGGTATATACCGGAATCCGCATCAGCGAATTGAAACAGACCGGTGTCAGCTTTCCTTCATAATTGTCCACGACATCAATGACATAAAGGCATTCCTTGCCGGGATATTTTCTGACGCCTCTTCCAATCTGCTGGGTATAGAGAACTTTCGAAAGAGTCGGCCGGGCCATGACGACGATTTCTGTCTGCGGCGAATCCCATCCTTCGGAAATCAGCTGACAGGTAATCAGAAACTGAATCTCCTTATTCCGGTATTTCTCAAAACTTTCCTCATTATGACGGTTGGCTCCATAGACCGCGTCTGCCTTGAATCCCGCTTCCCGCATGAGTTTTTCCAGTTTCCTGGCGTGAGTGACATTCACACAGAACAGGATTCCCTGCTTGAAGAAATTTTCTCTGGGAAAGAAGTATTTTTTCAGTGTTTCCACAATCAGGATATTCCGTGATTCCACGACCAGTGTCCGTTCCAGATCCGCGCCATTATAATCCTTGCCGTTATAGCGGACCATGGACAGATCGATGTTGGAAAGCAGGCGATAGCAGCGGATATTGGAAACCACATCTTTTTCGATCGCTTCCCTGAGTGTGAGCTGGGTTCGGAAGGTTCCGAAAATATCTTCCAGTTTTTTCTGATCCAGACGTTCCGGAGTTGCGGTCAGCCCCAGCAGATAATCCGGAGTAAAGTACTGCAGTGTTCTGGCGCAGTTTGCGGCCTGCGCATGCTGGGCTTCGTCAAACAGAATGTAATCAAAGTAATCCTGCGGCAGTTCGCTTCTGCGCAGATAGGAGCGGTTGTACAGATCAATGGTGATATCCATCTCATCCATCAGCGGCTGGAGGCGCTTCTGCCAGTCTTCACGGATCGCTTTTGTCGGAACCATGACCAGAACGGTATGAATTTTCCCACTTTCCTTCAGAGCTCTGATATCTTCAATCGCGATCTGTGATTTCCCGGATCCGG